>DASCSS010000045.1:0-9734 GCA_034399535.1 Candidatus Thalassarchaeaceae archaeon | reverse complement strand
TCTCCCCCCCTCGATGAGTTGGATATTCCATTCCAACTCGAACATGTAACAGCAATTGAGGATGAAATCACAGAAGATGAGGCTGAAATCAAGGAAGAAGAAAATCAAGCTGATATCCTCTCAATAGATTCTTTGGCAGATTCTCTTTCTCTTCTAAGGGGGGAATGGACTTCCCCAGAAACCGATACACCTCGAGAAGAATCCTCTGAGTCTACAGGAATTAACGAATCTGAGTTTTCTTGGCCCGAACAATACAAGCCAGACGTCTCCGAGGAATCAGAAGTCGCTCAGGCCATCGACTCATTCAGTCTTGTTTTCGGTTCCGAAGAACAGCAGTTTGGACCCAGTAAAGCCTCTCGACCATCACCATTCCTGAGGCAACATTCTGAGGTCGACTCAATCCCCGGAGATAAATTACATGCTACGTTAAGTGAGACAGAGAGAGTCGTCCTGAATCCCGATGGCTCTATTCGTAAGCAATTTATTGACGGCGAACTGATTCTAAGAAACTCAAGCAAGAAACACCGCGCCTGGGACATTGAGGTGCACCTTGAATCGATAGAATCAACCGATTTTGGCGACAAAGTCACTTCTGTAAAGGAACTAGATCCCACTGATGAGGCTGCAATTCCCTATACTGCATCCGGCCCAAGAATGTTGGTGATGAGAGAGAAAATTGACACAGAGGCAACCAGAGATGAGGAACCCAGCCTCTCTCTCGTACATTCAAACTCTCCTCAGGACGTTGAAATCACAATAGAAATCGAAAATGTCTCCCCCGGCATTCTTTATGATGTGGAGGTGAAGAGGCAAATCCCAGGGTCATTCATTCTTCCTGACGACAGAGTCTACAGTGTCGAGGGAGATACAGTGGTTTGGGACATCGGGAGGATGAACGTCGGGGCGAGCAAGACTCTCTCACTTTCTGCTATGATTTTGACAGAATCAGTTTCTCGGATTAGTGCCGGAGTAACTTCAGCTACATATTCCGCCGAGGCAACCGTTTCTAGGGCTCGATTTGACAGAGTTCATGGTTCAGGCCGACAGTTTTCGTATGTCAATGCAAAGGAAGATGACAGACCCGGAGTCTGGCACTGTAAATGCGTTTTTGAGAATAAGTCATCTTTCGTAGTCGCGCTATCTGGAGCAACCGTGAAACTAATTGGACGCGACAAGCCGATACTCGACGTTTCTGACATCAGGCAAGACGTGCCTCCCGAGGGCCGGTGGGACTCTATGTCGCAGAGGGTTGAGTCTGATGACCAACCCAGCTTCACTCAAGAAATCAGATTCTCCATTCTTCCAAGAGTCTCAGTCCAGTCAACTGGAACTGTGGAACTAAAGGAACAGCAACTTACAGTTCTGGACGCAGTTCTTCAGAAGCGGTATGATAAATCCCGAATCAAGTCTTACGTTTCTTCTAAGATTGACGCGGTCGTTACACTTGAGAACACCGGAACCTCTGAAATCAATGTAGTTAGGATATTGGATGACATACCGGGCATATTTGAAACTCCTTCGGCAGATGATATATCAATCGAGATGGAGGGCTCAGGACTCAGTACCGATCAGTATAGGATTGACGTGGTTGATGGAATCCAGATTGAAGAGAAGTATCTCTCACCAGATAACGATGGCCATGGGTTGAGGGTAACAGTTGGCACATCTGCCCCACTGGGACTACAGCCTGGCAAGACTCTGATCATCAGGTACCCTCTAGAAGCCCCCGATCCCTCTCCGAGAAACAAGATGCTTGCCGCCCCAATAAAGGTGGACTTCAGCTCAGAGAGATTCGGGCCCGTGGCAACTCGGATGGTGGAACGGCCACCTAGGTTGCGAGTCGTACATAAGAGGAGGAATATTAGCACAGGTAAGGAGGTCTTCCCAGGCGGCAAACCCGGACAGTACGAGATTCTTCTTATGTTCAACAATAACTCCGACAGCGCCCTAGACGACCTGGCACTTCACGATGTAGTCCCGGGTACATTCTCGATTGAGGGTTCAGTAGTCAAATCTGACCAGGATGGTGAGAGAGACGCATCCATCACCAAAGAGTCCGCACGTGATGGTACTCAGGTCACTTGGGCGATTGGAAGGATTTTACAGGACGAGAGGGTTGAGGTGCTGTATACTATCCAAGGAGATCCCGAAGCAGAGTACAAGGTCACAGACGCCCAAGACTTCCATGGAGCAACCTTTGGCGACGAAGTAGATGAGGAACCCAATATCCCAGAATGGCTAGAAGTAGAGAAAGCAGGAGTCCTACCGCCCCCATCCAATGAGGACACTGATGGTATTCTAGAAGATGTGCGCGACGACGAAGATTCCGAAGCATCCGAAGATAGCTCAGAAACAGAACAATCTACAGAGCCCACGTCCGAGGGGAGAATTGAGGAGGGGAAATCTAATGATGGCCAATCATGTCCAGTTTGTTCTTCCGAGGTAAGCCTTGGTTCCTCGATATGCCAAGTTTGCGGATTTTCCATAGCTCCATGAACCCTAGGCATGCATGACCCTCCACCGAAGCGTTATTCGCAGTCCCATGTACCGTTGTAACATGGCCCCAGCCGAACCAGGTGGTGATGCCCAGGCCGAGGCAATGTCGTCGATGATGATGCCAATGCTCCTACTCCTTGGTATGATGGTACTCTTGATGATCAATCCAGGAATCAGAGTGGTTCTTTCCAGTTCAGCGGGTTCTGTATTGGAGCCAATGCTCCCCTTCCATCAAGATTACTTCGTTCCAACAGTTTTCATCGTAGGAACGTCAATAATGATCGTAAACACGATAATCCGTTCATTCTTCATGGATCCTCTGCAACAGGCCCATTTTTCCCACAGAAATCGCCAGATTGGTAAACAGCTTAGAGAAGCAAGGGTGGCTAGAGACACAGCCAGGGCCGACAAGATGCAGAGAATGCAACTGGAGATGATGCCCGAGCAAATGAAGATGCAGTCCTCGATGATGAAACCGATGGTCTTCACGATGGTTTTCATTATTGCAATCTTCAGTTGGATGGCTGAATCTGTTGGGGAATTCAAGGTCGGTTTTGTCAGCCTTCCTTGGAATCCTATGTGGAGTTTCGACTCCAGGGTAATGTGGATTTTCCCTGCGTGGATTGCAACTTACATAGCAATGAGTGCCCCTATTGGCAGAATTATCGATCGCCATATCAAACTAGTCCGATACTCTAGACACCCTTTGGTATTGTCTGGCCAGACAGTACCCGAGCCCCTTTTGCACATTTTAGATGAAGACAGAAAGACGGAATCTTCTGCTTCCAGGACTCGTAGGTCTCAGAGACGGGCGGGCCCTAGGAAGACAGGAAAACAATCCAGGCACAGCTCACAACGCCGTTCAGGAAACCAGCACGTGGCTCCTCCTCGAGAAGGGGAGAAGTGTAATTTCTGTGACTCGCATTTGATTTCTCGAACACCACGTGGCGTACTGCGGTGCGATGTCTGCCGTAATGAGTGGAGATGACTCCATGCTAATGGTTACAGTCAGTGGCCCTCCTGGTAGCGGCACCTCAACACTAGTCTCGAAAATCTCTCTGTCTAGGGGGTGGAATTCCATGAATGGCGGGGATGTTTTCAGAGAGGAGGCCACTCGCCGCGGACTTACTGTTGAGGAACTAAGTGCCAAAGCAAAGGATGACTTGGATATAGACAGGCGCCTGGACTCCATGCTTCAGGAACGAATGAAATCTAACAACTCCCCCGAGATTGTCGAGAGTAGGCTTAGTGGATGGTGGGCCCTCAAGAACAACTTAGAGTGCCTAAGGGTTTGGATTGCGGTTTCGAATGACGAGAGAGCCCGAAGAATCCAAACTAGGGAAGGAGGAAGTATGACGCAGTCCCTCCAAAAGTCCAAGCAAAGGCAGTCGGATGACAAGGGACGATATTTGGAACTCTACGAGATTGATCTAGATGACCTTTCACCCTACAATCTTGTAATTGATGCCGATGACAAAGATGAGGATGAGGTTTTTGCAATTGTCGACTCCAAGCTTGGTAGGTGAGATAATGAAAAATGATGGGAGATTGGATTTGGATCCTTCTGCAAAGACTAATCCTTCTTTTGGATGCTTGCCCAACGAGAGGCCCTTGGATGACTTGCTTGGCTGTGGAGTTATTCTGATTGACAAGCCACCTGGACCAACGAGCCATCAGCTTGCTGCTTGGGCACGCTCCCTTCTCGACATCCCCCGAATCGGACACGGGGGGACCCTTGATCCGTTTGCAACTGGATTACTCACATTGCTTTGTGGACGGGCAACTAAGATCACGGGAGTCCTCCTGAGCAAGCGTAAGAGATACATCTCTGTTCTGCGATTCAAACATCCCGTACCGCCAGAGAGGCTGTCGCAACTCTTCGAAAAGTTGACTGGAGACGTTTTCAACGTCCCCCCAAAGGAATCTGCAGTCAAAGTCCAGGTCCGCTCGAGAATTATTCACGAGCTGCGTCTAATAGACAGTGGAGAAGACGATCGGATCCACATCATTTCGACCCATTGCGATGCCGGGACCTACATCAGGACCCTGTCCCGAGACATTGGCCTAATACTTGGAAACGGATGCGAGCTATTGGAGTTACACAGAGAGGGCAGCGGTTCACTGGATGCCTCCATGGCTTGTACAATGCAGCAACTTACTGATGCGGTCTTCCTCTGGAGAGAGCATGATGATCCTAGGGGCATAATGAGATTAATTTCACCTATTGAGGTGATATTGGACGAGTTGCCGAGAATCGTAGTGAAGGATGGTGCTGCTTCTGCACTTTCTCATGGGGCTCCCTTGGCGGTTCCGGGCGTAGTTTCGGCCCCACAGAAAATTCCCCCCGGCTCGACTGTGCTGCTTTCTAGCATTAAGGGTGAGGCGGTTGCAATAGCACAGCTGAACGTCGGCACAGATTCCCTTGCTGGAATGACTTCCGGACAGATTGCCACATCTAGTACTGTCCTCATGCATCCGGGGACATATCCGCAGACTTGGGCTAAGGAGTAGGAATACGACTAAGCCGACTCATGCTCTTCGTATATCCACTCGTCCGTTTCCAGGCGTATCTTCAGTACCATCATTTTCTCACACACAGCCCGCAAGACCACCAAGGCAGCCCAGCGCAGCAACCTGTTTCCGCAAACATCCTTGTTTAACCATTACCTAGGATATTTTGATTATCAGCCAAACGTGCCTCAATCTAAGGCTATTTTCAACCTACTTCCTCCTCTCGAATTCCTTCTTAACTCGACGAGGACCAAGTTGAGATATTGCAAGGGAGGAAATCACTACCAGAATCGATATCACAATGACCATGGACGGACCCCCGTTTTCAGGGGTTTCTTCTTGAGAATCCACTGAAATCACTCTCTCTAATACGTTATTTGTTTCATCCGTCTCATCTATTGAGGATGTGGCATCGATATGGAATTCAATAGTTTGTTGACCGTCTGAACCAAGCAACTGGGCATCACAGATTCCCATTTTTAATTCTCCCGGACCGATCTCTTCTATCGAAGAAGAACCAACCAGTAGGCCGTCCACTATACAACGAAACTGTGCTCCTTGGGCTGCTGATCTCCCTTCATTTCTTACGAATCCGACTATCTCTATCACATCACCCCAGATGAATGACTCAGTACCCACCCCGCCAATCCTCAATTCCATCGACTCAACGACTAAATCGGGTCTTGATGTCACAATCACCTCAATCGATCGGCTAACCTCGTTTTCACCGTCGTTTGCGGTTATGGAAACATTGTGACTACCGGAATCAACTGGTGTTAGTGATACCGTCCCATCATCATTTACTACCGCCCACGATTTGCTAGAAGTAACTGATAGTTC
This sequence comes from Candidatus Thalassarchaeaceae archaeon, assembly GCA_034399535.1. Lineage (GTDB taxonomy): Archaea > Thermoplasmatota > Poseidoniia > Poseidoniales > Thalassarchaeaceae > UBA36. The sequence continues at coordinate 3,887 of DASCSS010000045.1, read as the reverse complement.
ATTGGAATCAGAATCGGTAATGTTGACCTCTATGATTTCTGTCTCCCCTAGTTCTATGTATACTGTCGGAGCTAGGGCATTGAAAACTGGAGGATCCAATACCGACTGCACATTTACTGAAAACTCTCCATCCCACGAGTTTCCGACACCATCTATGACAGATACGGAGATTATACTTGAACCGTGAGCATCATCAACAGGTTGGATCCTCAGGAAGTTACCTTCACCCGACGCTTCAACAATGCTCGGGTTCGAACTCGCGGCTACAACGATCAGATTGTCATTGTCAGTGAGGTCATCATCACATCTAGATGACATCGGAATCATTTGTCCCCCCTCGTCCTCCTCTAGGTGGAGATCATCCAAATCCATGCAAAATGGATCGACATCCCATTCAACATCAAATCCACCCGAAATCGACATCGAGTCGATATGGACTACGGTCGTTTCGGAGGTTCCATTAGATGCCCATTGGAACCTTGCTGCAACACCAACTTCCAGCTCTTCCCCTATGGATGGAAGAGCATGACCGACTGGAACGGCAAATGCGAAGTTCCCTATTTCCAAACTTAATGAATGAACTAGGACTTCCCCAATTGCGAACCTAAGATAACTAGCAGAGGGAGATAGCCCAGATACGCTACCAGAAACCCTTCCAATGACAATAATCTGGGGATCGTTAATGTCAATTCTCGCTCCTGCAATGCATCCATCATCAATATCAATCTTGATTTGTGCCGTTTCCCACGATGAACTTAGCAGTCCTCCAGATTCTATCTCAGAGAAAACTTCGCCACTGAGCGTCTTCTGGCCGATGGAAAAGTTCCCATCTCCAAATACATGTATCCTGCCTAATCCCTGTTCGGGCGGTACCTCAACATCAAAGTTCCATGACCCACCTTCATCTCCCGTGGGCGAAAGCCCACATGTGCCCTGTATCAGTCCGTCAATTTCTCCATCATAAGGTCCGAAGTCAATTACCGGGCTTGTAGTAATAGTGCCGGTGTGAATGGCTTTCGCGTTCTCAAATGAGTACCACGGTTGATGGTATTTCACTCTGAGGCCAACTGCATCAACCCTCACTTCAGAATCATCTACACCAGTGTTATCTGATACGTAGTCTATCGTGAATTGGGTCCCGGCTAGTTTTGCCCAGTCCCACTCCACATGACCATCTAGATTCAGAACAAGCGGATTCGTCATTCGATTAACTGCTGAGAGAGTCCTTGCATAGGTGGAAACCAGAATGTCAGCCCCATTGTTTTGCAGCAATATATTCACTTCGTCACTATTCAGAACATCGGGAATGGAGAAATGTAGCACAAGTGAAACATCTTCTATTTCGAAGCCCTGCAACCCAGTGTAATCATAACCACTCATGGAAATATCAGGTCCCCTGGACCATGCATAGTAACCATCAGCTTCGCCAAATGTCGCATTTGATCCGGTGGAACTTGAACTGGCCCATGACGTGAACTCGGCGAAATTGTCCGGCCTAGTATGGGAAAAGGAGAGCTCTTCGTCAGCAACCATCCCTATGGTGAAATCTGCCACCCCCTGCGAGAATCCGGTTGTGCTCGTGACTTCCCAAAGAGACTCATCCCTGAAATCTCCCGCCTGCAGAATCTCGATATCGTTTGTTTCAATAACCGTGTCCCCGATTGCAGGTTGAAGCAATGAGACCATGATAATCATGCACATAGGGGCCATAATCCCTGCACGACGCTCCCTCACGACCCCAACGGAGCACTACTGTGCTTCAAGGGTTGGTCTGAGGAATGTGGTGGTTATTGCAAAACTGTTGATATACGGCCTGACTCGCGCTAATTACACGATTGGCTGTGATGGTGTAGCGGTTAGCACGGTGGGTTGTGGTCCCGCCGGCCCGGGTTCGAGTCCCGGTCACGGCCCCAATTTATCCCATATTCAAGTGATCTTCATTGATTTGGTGACCCATCTTTTCGACCTTGGTAGTCAGATATTCGACATTGTTATTCCCGACTCCGACGATTAACTCCATTCTTTCAGCTACGTCTATCCCAAGCTCAGTTAACTGATTTACCTTGTCTGGGTTGTTGGTCATTAGGCACACCTTCTCAATTTCGAGTGACTTGAGGATATCCGATGCAATCCCGTAGTCCCTAGCGTCTGCTGGATGCCCCAACATCAAGTTGGCTTCCATCGTGTCGGCTCCTAAATCTTGCAGGTTATAGGCCTGAATTTTCGCATGCAGGCCTATTCCACGTCCTTCTTGCCTCAGGTAAACCAGACATCCCCAACCGACCTCCTGAATCTGACGCATCGCAGAGTCTAGCTGTGCACCACAGTCACATCGCAGGCTCCCAAATGCATCTCCAGTGAGGCACTCTGAGTGGACCCTTACCAATACCGGGTCGGGCCCCCCCATGTCCCCTAATAGAAGAGCCACATGATCAAGGCCACTCTCTTCATCCTGAAACACCTTTATTCTGAAATCACCGTGTTCCGTGGGAAGCTTGGCATCAGCCGGTACATCGCCAATTTCGAGAATCCTCGGTGCACTCATGCGTTCCGGCCACCGCAATTGTCCCTTTGAATCCTAATGTCGGAAGTTATGCCGATATCACAAAGGTGAACTCTCCAGATATCTCCTCCACTTTCACCAGCTCAGTTCCCATTCTGTCACATAGTGCCGGTATGTCATGGAGTGTTTCTGGATCGTCACAGACCACCGCAATCAGCTGTCCTCTTTCGCATTGCTCGAGTATCCTCCTAGTTTCGTGAACTGGGATCGGGCAAAGGAAACCAATCAGGTTTACCTTCTTCACTTCCTTGTCCGACATGGTCACCGGGGGACTAGGCTGTCTTCTAAGGTCACTCATGCGTTCTCATGTAATGTACTGCCGTCGATTCTTCCCTTGAAAGTCCGGGGACTCTCTTGATTTGGCCGGCATTTACCCACCTCTTTTCGAATATACCTGCCTCCCAATCCTCCATAAACATGGGTCGGATGTATGAGGAGCGGCAAACAGCACGCGTGTTTCCAAGATCTCCGGATACGGTATCAATAACAGCCAACATCGTTGCCTGCCTGTCTTTCTCAGAGTCCCCCGGGAGTTTTCCTGCCTCTGCTAGCTTTGCAAGCCCCTCTGCTCTCTTCAGCACCGTCTTCCTCCATACAATTATTGGGTCAAACCCATCCTCCTCCGACTTCCCAATTGCCTTCTTCATGATCATTGGCAGCTTGGATATCTCTTCCTCGCTAGCTTCGGCAACCAGAGCCAATCTCGCACCTGTCTTCCACGAGGCTGCCCAGGTTCTGAAGTCCTTTGCAGTGAATCCCAGACCTTCGAACACGTCAGAGATATACTTGTTGATGTGATCTGCCTTTATGTCGAAATCCTTTCTATTGTCATCAACATACCTGAATAGGTCCTGAGTCTTCTTCTTGCCTCCAACCTTCCCAGAGTCCTCAATTAGCTTTGCCAGTTTATCGTCATCTATTACCAGCCTCCACCTCTTTCCTGACTTTCCTATGAAGTCGAAAACAGCATCAATATCCCCCTCTGCTTTTTCTCCCTTGATGAACTTCACATGACCCTCTTGTAGGGTCGTGAGCCCGTATGACTCGTTTTCCTGTGCGTACTGGTCAGAACCCACTCTGATATGGTACTCGTCCATTAGCCTGATTACAATCGCAACAGCCTTTTCTATGGGCATTCCATTCATTTCCAGGTCTGCCTTCACTCTGTCTCTTAGATCTGGTAGTGCCATGGCGAATTCGTCCACGTTCGCATACTTTAGGTCGGCCTTGATCTCATTCCATTTGGGGTGGTATCTATACTGAAGTCGGCCCTTGTCATCCTTCCCAGTGGCTTGTATGTGTCCACTTTCGTCCGGGCAGAACC
>DASCSS010000044.1:0-13802 GCA_034399535.1 Candidatus Thalassarchaeaceae archaeon | reverse complement strand
AACACCGGAACAGAGACCGTCATTGACCAGGTTGTCGTGGAGTCAGCCACCCTTACGGTGACCACCCTCGACGGGACTGCGGTTGCAGCGGGCGACGAGCTCACTGCAGGAACCTCATACAAGGGACAGATCACGCTCGCTGACGCGGACCCGGTCGAGACAGGGACATCGGCAAACGAGATCGACTCGCTCGACATCGTCTCGCCATCCACCGTAGGATGCGACGCAATGGCGCAACCAGGAACCTCCCTGAACCTCAGGCTTGTGGTCGACGGCGGTGGTGAGACGCTGACTGAGCTCAAAATAGACTCGGTCAAACTCGGAACCTCGATAATGTGAGACCGATAGAGTTCGGATATTGAATGGAAGGCGATTGTCATGAGGTGTTGGAATGGGGCTTTTGGACAAGTTCCGGTCCTCTTCTGAGGCCAATGCCGACCCGGGCATGGCCTCACGACTGGACAAGGTCGCGAAGCTGTCTGTGGAGCACGTGGACATACCCACCGAGTTCAGGCCCACTGACCTAGAAGCATGGCTATTTGCCCCCGCAGGGACTAGAGTCGGCGTTCTCGGAGACCCGCAGGGGAACCAGGGACAGGACCAGATTCCCGAGCTCGTTGACATGGTCAAGGACAGGTTCGAGAGGCTCGAGACCGCCTTGGACCTGATGGAATCGAACATCAAGCTCACCCAGCAGCAGACTGCGAAGCTCGCAGCAGAGTCCATCTCCGCTACTGCCCCTTCTGCAGGAGGCGAGGCACAAGACGTCATCCACACGGTGGGGGACGACGGGGAGGTCACAAGCCGACCAGTGGAAGGCACCGAGGGAGGAGCGATCCGTTCCTCTGCTCCGGGGGGGCTTCCCGGGGGACCGGGGCTCCTGGACCTCTACGAGGCCCAATCGCTCTCTGTGAACCCGTTCCTGAAGAGCGGCGAGGCCGAGGCCCTGATGCACGGCCCATCGGTCGACCCGACAAAGATCGTAGCCCTCCTCCTTGACCACATGAACGGGTCTGACACACTGAACTTCCTCAAGGCAGCCTCTTCTTCCGGAGTCATCACAACTGCGGAGGCCAAGTCACTCAGCGCGATTGCGTCGCTTGCCGAACCCGGTGAGCCCTCGGAGGGCGCACCAGCGGTCAACAATAGGACACTGCTAACGTTCGCAGCGCTGATAGAGGCTTGGAGGGCCCAGGGAACTCCTTAGGGGGGGGGATGGGAAGTGTCCGGGTCCAGCGTCGGTGCGATGGTTGTCGGCACCGTTTTCATAATGGTGTTTGGAATGGCGACGGTCTCACTCGTCGAGAGCGTCGACGACACCGTCAAGAACGCAGAATACGAATTGAGCGACCCCGAGGTCGTCATCGTCTCTGTCATTGACAGGGAGGAGTCCACAGGACCAGGCGAGGCAGTAGCAATCTCGAGCGGAGGCTCAGGGTATACCAATGGGGCCACCTGCGGAGTGACGGGGAGTTCCGGTTCAGGACTCCAGTTGGTCCTGACTGTCGATGGAGGCAACGTAGTCACTGCGGCATCAGTGCTAACCGGGAGCGAGGGATCGGGTTATACCGATGGAGAAACCATCACAATAAACTGTGGGGGAGCCGATTCAACAGCAGTTATCGACATCCACGACCAGAACACCATAACAATCAAGAATGTTGGATCTGATACCGTGGATTTGGCTCACATATTCATCACTCTTTCAGACACCTCTCCAGTGGCTCAGGGCGAACCTTTCTCTTTCACGAGCCATTACTCCGGTACAAACCTGTACCTGTTTCCCGACGAAGAGCTCTCAACCAGCTCCTTTCCTCTCAACCCCACCAATCACGGATTCGCGATGGGAAGTGATCCAGACAGGGCCTTCCTATCTATATACGACTACAATGACGCGATGACGGTAACAATTTCATGAGGTAACAGATATGTCAAGCGGACCGTCGGAACTCATACTTCTCAGTGCAGGGCTGATTGTCGCAGCATTGGTCTCAGGGGTTCTCCTAGACACTTGGTCCGATATGGACGATGCCTTGGACGACAGGGGGAAGCAGGAGGCCGAGGACGTCAAAACCCGAGCCTCCCTTGCCAACGATCCGATTAACATAGATTGGGAGGCAGGCGACGAGGCCTCAATTTGGCTACAGAACTCAGGGGACACGTTCTTGGATGTCAATGCGGTCGGGGTTCTACTTCACGGGAGTTCGATGACTGTGTCTGTAGCCGATGGTTCAACAGAATGGCTACCAGGGGAGGTCGTCGAGTTCACAATCGATGGTACGGCCAGCAGCCTCACCTTCTCTTCCGGGAGCCATGACGTCTTATTCTCCGCTACAGTAACCTCTACTGCATCAAACTATGCTGGAATGTACACTTTCACGGAGGAAGTCAGAATTGTCGTCCCCTAACGTTGACAACTTCGAGTTTGGTGTAATCCAGGATAGCCTGGGTCAGAGCATGGGGACTGCCATCCCCAATCGCGGGCTGATGATAGTAAGTGGCGGAATAGGATCCGGAAAGAGCATCATTGCCCAGAGGATGTCATTCGGAATGACCGCGAATGACGTCAAAGTAGCCATGTACACCACAGAGCTCACCACCAGAGGCTGGCTGGAGCAAGTAGCAAGCATCGGATACTATATGGACAAGAGAATCGACGAGGGACTCTTGCACCTGATTTCCAGCTTTGGCGTCATCGCAGAGGTATCCGACGAGGAAGTCACGCTACTTGATCTTCTGGATGCCAAACCGTCTAGGGATGCAGAGGTGATAATCATCGACCGGGCATCGGAACTGATGCCTGAGGGAGTGGGAGGAAAGGAGCTACTTTCCTTGCTGAGGAAGTTCACCTCCGAAGGCAGGACACTGATGCTGATGATTGAGCCCGATGAAATGGACGGAACGGTTCTGAGGGATCTGAAGAACTCGGCCGAGGTCGTTCTGGACATGCTGACCTCAGTGGTGGGTGGACAGCTGGTCAGAACGATTTCAGTGACTAGGTTCCAGAGGGCGGCGGGACCAATTACGGAGAGGATCGGATGGAAGGTTATGCCCGAGATGGGCTTCATAGTGGACATTACCGCTGTAGCATGATGAGGAGGGATATAATTGGTAACTGAGCAGGATTCAGAGCAGGAGAACAAGAAGCCAGAGTTCAAGATACAACCTGGTGACATTGGGGGGCTGATGGCAGAGTACCCGCACATCAGGGATTGGGTCGAGGACTTCGAGGCGAAGCACGGCTCGAGGCCGATATACTACGGCCCACTAGACAGGGATGCAAAGAGCGTGAGTCCACGTAATCTGATATACGTAACAAAGCCACCCTGCTTCGCTCACGTTTACTCCCCCCCCGAGGGCCATGAGGGTGCCGGCAACACATTCTGGTTCGGCCTCGAACCGACCATCGACGCGGAGGAGGAGGAGATTCGAGACCAGATCGTCGAGAGGCTACTCAGAGACGCACCACAGAAGGAGAGGTTCGAGAACGACGAGGAATTCATCAATATGATTCACGAGATGATGGACGAAATGACCACCACTGGAGCAAGCACGTTTCTCTCGAATCCGATTGTCAGCCAGGCTAGGGAGCTGTTCGGAATGGGAGAAGCCCAGATCAAGCTCACTCCCGACCAGTTGGACAGACTGAAGTACGTGGTCGTGAGGGACCTGGTGAACAACGGGCCCCTCGAGACCCTACTAGCCGACGAGATGCTTGAGGACATCCACTCAATCGGCCTCCATAAGATTCACATGGACCACAAGGTCTTCCCGATGCTGACTTCCAACATCCATTTCAAGGACCAAGAGATACTGACAAGGTACCTTAGGTCGATGTCTGAGAGGATTGGAAGACCTGTCTCGGACAGCAAGCCAATAGTCGATGGAGCGCTTCTCGATGGTTCACGTATCAACATCATATACAGCGACGATGTCTCCATACAGGGATCCTCATTCACAATCAGGAAGTTCGCAGAGGAGACAATTTCCATTATCCAGCTGATAAAGTGGAAGACCCTCTCCTCCCAGATGGCTGCTTATATCTGGCTTGGCATGGAGAGCGGCATGTCCATGCTAGTCTCAGGCGAGACAGCATCCGGCAAGACCACCACATTGAACGCCGTACTTCCATTCATCGATCACAACGTCAAGATATACACTGCAGAGGACACCCCCGAGGTCAAGGTCGCCCATCCAATTTGGCAGAGGCTGATTACTAGGGACTCGAAGAACGAGGACTCAAGAGTCGAGATGTTCGACTTGCTGAAGGCCGCACTGCGTTCTCGGCCCAGGTACATCATCATAGGCGAGATTAGGGGTGTGGAGGGAGCCATCGCATTCCAAGCGATGCAGACGGGGCACCCGGTAGTCGGTACCTTCCACGCATCCAACATCGTCAAGCTCATCCAGAGGTTCACCGGGGACCCGATCAACGTTCCCGCCAGGTTCTTCGACAACCTGAACTTCGCAATCTTCCAGGAGGTCGTGGAGGCGCCTGGCGGGGGTATTGCAAGACGAATCACCGGCGTGAGCGAGGTGATAGGATTCGACAAGACCGCCGATGGAATACTCACTCGAAACATGTTCGAGTGGGACCCAGTTTCCGACGTGGTCTACTTCAGAGGAATGTTCCAATCCGACATGCTAGAGAACAAGATCGCTCCAAGGATGGGTTTCAGGAGCAAGAGGGATATCTATGACGAACTAGAGAGGAGGACCCAGGCAATCCAGAGGATGGCGGACAGGGACCTGACCCACTACGATGACGTCTACGACCTGCTTGACGTATACTACAAGGAGGGATGGGACAGGTTCGCGTCATCCCTCGAGACTTGGACAGGAATTAACCACTAGGGGGTGATTGGGTGGAGGACAAGGCAACCACCTGGGAAATAGCCCTACTAAGGTTAGGCATGCCCTTCACGAGATACCTCCTCTTCTTCTCCCTGCCAGCCACCCTGATCGGGCTAGTAGCTGGAATCGCCGTCTGGTACTCGGTAAGCGACGTCATCACGGGAATAGGATCAGTAGGCCTGGTTCTGTTATTCCCCCTGCTTTCCTTCTCCGCAACGCTTGCCTACCCAATCGCCCAGGTCTCTGCCGAGGCCATTCAGATCGAGCAGGACATGCACATGTTCATGACCAGAATGGGAATCCTCTCACTTGGCGAGTCAGCAGAGAAGGGCATGTTCGACGTACTGAAGGAGATGGGGGACTACGGGGCCCTCGCACATGAGATTCAAGCCATAGAGACGCTGGTCACGAAGTGGCACACAAACCTCCCAGAAGCTGCTAGGATTGTTGGGAGGCAGAGCCCATCGGCAATTTGGAGCGATTTCCTCGACCGGATGGCCTTCTCTGTCGAAGTCGGACAACCCATTGGCGAGTTCTTCAAGAGTGAGAACGAAACCTTCGAACAGGCCTTCACAACGATTTACGACGCTAGGCTCGAGCAGCTCGACACCCTGAGGGAGACATTCGTATCGCTCACAACCACCGGACTCCTCCTACTCGTCGTCGCTGGCCTCCACCTGATCCTATTCCAGATCGGAGAGGATACAAACAACATCTTCCTCATCATCATCAGAGTTAGATGGGTTCTGATGGCAGGGATCCTCTTCGCCGTACTACAAATCGGAGCATGGTACCTGTTCACACTCGTCATTCCCCATGAGGAACTTTTTGCCAAACACGGATTCAACACGGACCAAGCCATCGACATGCGCAGGTCCTGGATTTTCGCGGGGGTACTCGGGACAGTAGAGTTCGTAATCCTCGTCATCATCTTCATCGTCATAGGGACGGACTGGCTTATAGGAAATTGGAACTACATAGGGCTGCTCGTAATCGCTGCCCTCTCCTCCCCATTGCTGGCCCCGGCAATGCTCACCGTCCAAGAGGAAACACGCGTCAGGAGGAGGGACGATGCCTTCCCTGAGTTCATCCGCGCCTTCGGCGGGACCGCCCAAGCTCGAGCGCAGGAGCCCAGTGCCATGGTCAAGGCACTTTCTGGGATCGACTTCGGAGCCCTCGACGCGTCCATCGCCAATTTGGAGAAGCGCCTCTCTATGCGTATCGACAGTGACTACTCTTGGAACTGGTTCGCTGCAGACAACAACTCAATGCTCGTCTCCCGCTTCACACGTGTGTTCATCGAAGGCTCGTCGTCCACAGGCGAGGCCGGTCTGGTGGGGGACCTAGTCTCCCAGAGCACCACGAACCTGCTTGGTCTGAGACAGAGGAGGCAGATTTCTGCAACTGTCATGAGGAGCGTCTCCTATGGCCTTCTCATTGCCATGATTATCGCACTCAACATCACCACATCGATCATTGCTGGGCTAGGGGAGACGATTGCCCAAGTAGCCCAGGGACTGGTGGACAGCACGGGCGAGGTCGGAACCGCGGCTGGGGGAGTCGACGTGGCCCTCCCAGTCCTCTCACAAACCGGAGGAGTTGACCAGAACATAGCAATCTTCCAGTTCATGGGTTCCATCCTGATCGTCGTCTCGATAGTTGTGCTTGGACTGATTACAGCGAGAATAAGGGGTGGGGGGACAACCCTTGTCCTTGGCCAGATGATCCAGATGATGTGGGTCGCGGGGATAGCTAACTTTTTCAGTGCCTGGATATTGACCCAATCAGTGGGACTTTTCCAGACAGGGGCGGCGTAAGCCAACGCGAAGCCTTGATGTCCAGTGATGCAGACCTCGTCTCATGGAGGCAACCGCCGCCTTGGATTGGGGCAGGGCCTCGGTGATGCTGTGCTGCCTCGCACTGGCGGCAAGATCCGATTACTCGACCTTGAAGGTCAAAGACCAGCTTTGGCTGACTTGGACCGCCCCTGTCATCGCTTTATTGGTGCTGGAGATGGCAATCATAGAAGGCTCTCTCCTCAACTTCTACATGTCCGCAGCCCTACTGACTACAGCTTCCCTCTCTATCCTAGGACCACCAGACTTGAGGAAATCATTGGGGTGGAGCAGGAACGAATTCGCTCTTGCAACCGTGTATGTCATCGGCCTAACTGGTTTGATAGGAGGGGCAGTGGATTCAATGGACACAAACTTCGTTGACCTTGTCCTCGGGGATGAATCTCCGGAGACCACTCTCTGGTGGGGTTTGCTGGGTGCCATTCTGACCATGGTCCTCTATCTCTCTGCTTGGAAGCTAGGACTGATTCAGGGCGGAGCCGACGTGAAGGGGCTGATCCTGGTGACCCTGGCGTTCCCAACGTGGGCATTCTTGCCCGAACCCCCATTCTCCCCAGAGGAATCAGTATTCAGCATCCCTCCATCCATGGCCATGTTTCTATGGGCCGGGACAGCCTTCCTGATAGCCCCGCCAGTCCTCTTCCTGCAGAACGTTGCAAGAGGAAATCTCTCCTCTGTTTCGGACATCAAGATGGCATGGCACGCAACTAAGATGCCAATCTCAGACATGGGAGACGGTCCATCCTGGCTGCTGACAGATGTTATCGAGCACGAAGGAGGCAGCAGGGTGATCAACCGCATCCTCCCTTCGGGGAGCTCTCCAAACACTGAAGACTCTAGTGAGATTCTCGAGAAACTCGAATCGATGGGTATCGAGAGCGTGTGGGTTGCAAGTAAGCACCCCTTCCTAGTCTACCTATTCTTGGCAATGGTCCCGCTATTGATTTTCGGTGATCCCATTGCTTTCGCCATGGCAATACTATAGTCAGATGAAATCCTCCAGGGTCATGACGGTGACCCTGTCATTGTTGAACAAAGAGTCGACGCTCGAAGACATCCATCCAACTCTGTGTTTGGTGTAATCATCTACTCCATACTCCTCCATCACATCCTGGGTAATCTGGATGTACTTCCTTACTGCTCCCTCAGATACGGTCAGAACAACATTCCCCCCGCACATCGACCCATCTCCTCCAGAGAAGCCACCGGAGCGCCTCATCTCCTTGATGCATTTTCCTGCAAGGGGCATCCTCCTGTACGACTCTCCACACTTCACGCATCTCACCTTCTGCCTAGTGAATGCCATCATGTTGCCTCTCATGTCCGGGAGGAAATGAGACTCAATGACCTGTTTGGCTACGCCACCCACGCTTACGGGCCTCAGGACGCTCCCCAGATCCAATTGGCCTTCCAGTTTGTCTTTCATTGTAAGGAGGGTCTTGTACGACGAGTTACTCGGCCCCGCATCCAGATATCCCGAATCGTGTGTACAACCATATCCTCTGATTTCTCCAATGGTGCCAAGTCTGTTTTCCACAAGGTCGACGATTCCTTTCGCTTCTTTGGAGTGAGGTTGGGATAGGGTCTTCTCATAGAATTCTCTACTGTAAACCCATGCGCAGTCGACGTTCAGGGCCTCCTTGTCGATTTCACTAGGATTTAGCCTGGTTGTCAGAACTAACGGGGCATCCATCCGGCCTCCCCGATTTGCAGGTAGAATCGACTGAGAGAAGTTGAGCAGACCATCCATTAGCATCATGATGCTGTCTTCGTCGCCATCGCAGTTCCTCCTCTTTGCAGCATGAAATAGCGGATGAGCGTACCCAGCAGAGGCATCAGTCCAACCAATAATCCTGCACGCAACTCCACCAGAGGTGTGGGGTGCAAGACCAATTGCAATGTGCCCAACTAGACCATCAGCAGCATCTGTTCTGTAGAAGGGCTCCATTCCATAAAACCGAACCAAGAGATCATCAACGAACGAACAAGTGTTTAGCAGATGTTCAGCGGACAATCTTGAGGGTATGAAATCCTGGGGAAACAACTCGATTAATTGCCCGTCAGAACTAATCTCCTTCCCCCTTACATCGTGAGTGTAACCCATCTTTACCAATTTCTTCCAACTGGTTCCAATTTCTACTGGACGGAAGTGAGTGACAGGCACATCACTCATGTCAAATCTAGCCGTTCCATCACGAAAAACCGAAACTCCGTGCTTTGCCCTAAGAATCCCCTTCTCCAGTGGTTCTGGCGTTTGTCCTTCAGACATCAGCCCCTTGACGGCCTTAATCTTCTCGGGAAGGTTGTCCAATCCCAGACCTCTCCTCTTCACTTCTAAGATTGGAGCCAGATTGACGGAGGTCCTCTCGCCCTTCCTTCTTGAACCACTTCTTCTCCTTCTTGCACTGGCGGTTTTCCCACCACATTCCTTTGGAGTGCTTGGATCCGGTCTGTTATGGCATGTCAAGTGAGGTGACTCTCTGCCACACGTCTCGCATATCCTTGGACCCATCACCACTCTGATTGCCCCTCTAGCAGAGGCTTCTGAGAGTAGTCGCTGGGGGCCGCCACTATCTCCTATCGGGAAGATTGAATGGACCATGGGTTTCATTTCCCTAGCTCCAGATTTCTCTGGTCTACCCATCCGAGCTCCAACCCTACATGGCACAGCATCTTCCCATCGTAGTTTAGACACCTTTCTGACTACCATCAATGAGCGCTCGACGAGATAATCCTCCAAGCTAGATTTCGCTCTAGAATGGTCTACGGAATCTCCTTGGAGAAAAATCGCCCTCGCCTTAGATACCCTGCTAACAATCTCGGAAACATGAGCTTGGGCATCAGCTCTATTTCTGATCTTTCCATCTGTTACTTCTAGTCCAAGGCCCTCCAACAAGCTCTCCCAGAATCTAGGGATGACTATTCCGTCTCCCTCGTGTCGATGCTCCAGTCCTAGAGTCATTAGTGACGATTTTACCAGGCCGTATTCCTCGACTCTAGTCCAACCCGGCCACTCACCTAGAAGCGGGTCGCCAATTTCCATTCCACCCCCTTCCAGGTTACTAGCTAATTCAACCACTCCTCGTATTACCAATGAAGAGGAATCGAGTGAACCCTTTTCCACTATTGAATCGATGAGTGGTGGGATGAATTGAATCGGTAGATCAGACCACCATAGGTTCCATGGAGGTGGGATAGCAGATCCTAGGGATTCAGAAATCAACCTAACTTGGCTCCAAGAGAGCTCCAATGTTTTGAGATGAGAAACCCAGTCTCTATGTCTCCAGGCCCTTTCAATAGAACTCTCCCCTCCTCTCTTGATTGCTCCATTGAATGGGATTCCAGGTGGCAATGAGCTTCTACTAGCTCCAATTATTCCTGCAAAACCTTCCACTTTCTCTTGAGTGTCAAGGGACTCCGCTACATCGACTGCCCACCAATCGATTGAGTATGATGATGGGGCCAAGGTCTTGTTGTTCTCTAGGAATTCACCGAAACCCAATAGAATCTCACCAGCATCCCATATGCATTCTAGCTCTTCTTTCCATTCGTTCCATTGCTCAGTCGTAAGCACCCTCTGAAACGCTCCGTTCTTTAGAAGGACCATCGGACCATCGATTTCAGTACAGGGAGTAACCGCACAAGCCTTCCCAGGCCCCTCTATCTTCATTTGCGTTCCAACTGATAGAAAACCCCCCAGCCCCTCCATGGTAATCGGACTCAAACCTGCTGCAGCTAGACCTGTAGCACGACTCCTCCCATACCTTAGCCTGAAGCCCCCCGGCTCTCGTGGCTCCCCAAAGATTGGCCTTCCTGCAATCACATCTCCCATGTACCTGTCTTCTTTGGGAATCACACGGCTCTTCTCTGCTCCATCTTCAGATTTGGAACCCTTCCCCTTATCTGCAAATTGTGAGATGAAGTCCCAGCCTGGGACTTCCAGCCTCTCGGTGTGTGTCTGTATCTTTGGTGCCTTAAGACACAGGCCTTCACCGATAACCAACATCACCCCGCCTCTGACGCGTGTTCTGAATGTCCCGTTTTCATTGACTACATTCCTGACTTCCTTGTAGCCCGCGCACTCCATTCTCTCTGTTTCCTCTCCGTTGATCATTACCGGACAGGCATTTACTATGACATCAGTCTCCTCTGGAGGGGGTTTGTACTGGAGGTTCATTCGATAGAGCCCGAATTCCTCCTTGACCCTCTCAACTTCAGGAACGGTTGGCCTGTATCTACCAACACCGAGTTCTCTTCTCAGAATGTCCCCAATCAGGACACCCATAGCCTGGGCAGTACCACCTGCAGCCCTAATGGGGCCACAGAAGTCAATAGATAGGAATTCCGAACCATCGGCGTTGTTCATGATTCGCACGTCCCCAATCCCATCTAATGGGGCGACAAGAACCGCCTCAGTCAGGACCGCAAGACCGATTCGAAGACCGGAATCAATAGATTTCCGCCTATCTCCCGTCCTTTCGAACATCTGCCTAGTTACCGAACGTGAAATTATGATTGCTGCTGCTTCCCTGTCGTGAGACTCTAGCAAATCTCTTAGCAGACTCTCGATTTCTATTGGGCCCTCCTCGGGATTCTCTGTATCGGGAAATAGATATCTTTCCATCAGCTTTTGAGTCCTGCTAGCCAAGTCAGATGCCCGTGGAATCTCAATTTCAATTGAGAAGTCAAGACCCTTACCCTTGGCCTCTGATGCGATTCCATACGCCTCTTCTATCTTCTGATCCAATTTCTGATGATAATCGTCACGCTCTCGTTCAAGACGCTCGACGTCTATTGCCAGGTCTCTTGAGCCAATCTTCATCCGGTCCGCTCCGCTACAGTATCCCCCACTCATGCTAGACCGTCCAAGAACATTGACCGTCATTTTGGAAATACGCGGCCCCCCCGAAGGCAACCTTCATTCGATTGCTGTCAGGCCAAGGTTGGGAGAGATGCCGTCAACAGCGATTGGAGAAGCCAAGAAGAGGCTAGTCGAGAAGATTCGAGAACTGGCCTATCTTCATTCTCAGGAGGAACCATTTACTCTTGCTAGCGGTAGACAGAGCCCCCACTTCTTCGACATGAAACCAGTGATGATGGACCCCGAGTGCGCCCATCTTCTTGGGGTCCTCATACACTCATCACTGGAAGAAATAGGCAACGTGGACGCCGTTGGCGGTCTCGAACTCGGCGCCGTCCCACTCACTGGGATAGCAATTGCAAAAGCTGGAAAAGGCACCTCTCTTCGGGGGTTCATAGTAAGGAAGGAACCCAAAGGAAGGGGTGGCAGGAAGACTGGGAATCCACCTGGAATAGAGGGGTCTAGCATTGGGGAGGGGGCAAGAGTCGTCCTCCTCGAGGACGTGACAACGACCGGGGGCTCCGCTCTGAAGGCAGCCGAACGCCTGATGGAGATGGGATGCGAGGTTGCAGCTTGCATTACTATCCTGGACCGCCAAGAGGGAGGCACTGACGCCTTCGAAGCAGCAGGTATCCCACTGTTGCCACTCACCGTGAAGTTGGATATCGTTGGTTGAGCTTATGGGGCAGCATGAGATCGACACAGAGAAGCAGCCTTATCACCCAACAAAGTTGGAGAGGAAACAGTACATCGGAATCGGTGAGTTCTTCTCAGTGGACATGAGGACCGGCCTGATAGATGAAGTTCAGGAGTTTCCAGAGATGCGCAAGCCATCGTACAAGATCAGGGTGGATTTTGGACCCGTGGTTGGAAAGCTATGGAGTTCAGCGCAGATCACCAACTATTCTCGAGCGCAGCTCATCGGCAGGACAGTGGTTGCCGCAATCAACCTCGGAGAGAAGACCTTACCTACCGGATTCGTATCACAGTTCTTGATTCTCGGTGCCTTGGATCCGGATGGAACGGTAAGACTTCTGGAACTTCCAGAGGGCACCTTACTGGGTTCGACTGTTGCGTAGCAATATCTCCAATACATACCATATTGAACTTGGAACAATCGCATTGCATCATGAACCACTATGTTAGGATGACTACGAACGCTGGAGATATCGATATCTTACTTTACTCCGATGAATGCCCCGATACCACAGGGAACTTCCTCAAGCTAGTCGATGATGGGTTCTACGACGGCCTACATTTCCACCGAGTAATCAAGGATTTCATGATTCAAGGAGGATGCCCGCATTCCAGAGACCCCCAAAACGGCAGGGCTGGAACAGGGGGCCCAGGATGGAAAATTAAATGCGAGGAATCAGCATTGACCAAGAAGCACGACAAGCCCGGGATTTTCTCAATGGCTAACAGTGGCCCAAACTCTGGAGGATCCCAGTTCTTTCTAACCACAATTCCTACTCCATGGCTCGATGGCAATCATGCAGTATTCGGTGAGGTTGCAAAGGGAATGGAAGTAGTTAGGGCAATTGAATCAACCACCACAGTTCCCGGTGACAGGCCTCAAACCCCACAGAAGATAATCAAGGTCGAAAGGGTATGAGGACCTAATTGATAATATTTATTAATAACTAATTAATAGTATTAGTATGGCGAAGCACCGTGCGGGGGACCGCAGGATCATCACAGTGAGCATACCAGAGAATCTAGCCAAGAGGCTGGACGCAAGAGTAGGAAGGGGTCGGGGGAGTGGCAGGTCAGCTACAATATCAAAGATGATCGAGAACTCTCTCTCAGGTAAGCGAGCCTCACAAAGTTCTGCTACCTCTCCCGAACCAAGGAAGCCAATGGCCTCGAAAGGAGAAGTGAGGATAGAGAAGGACACAATGGGGGGGATCGAGGTTCCTGCAGAGAGATACTTCGGTGCGCAGACTGCTAGATCCCTGATCAACTTCGATATTGGTGATGATTTGATGCCCAGATCGATTATTCGAGCTTTCGGAATTCTGAAGCAGTCTGCCTCAGCGACGAACGTGGAGCTTGGAGACCTTGATGAGGAGATAGGGGACCTAATCTCTAGGGCATGTGACGAGGTTATCTCTGGAACTCTCGACGACCATTTTCCCCTCAGAATTTGGCAGACTGGATCAGGCACACAGACGAACATGAATGCCAATGAGGTGATTGCTAACAGAGCAATTGAGATGGCCGGAGGCAAA
>DASCSS010000043.1:0-50192 GCA_034399535.1 Candidatus Thalassarchaeaceae archaeon | reverse complement strand
GTTAAAACGAGGAATGACTGTTGTCAGGAGGTCCAATTCGGCAATTCGCGGATCAAAGAGATTCATGCCTCTCCCCGCGACTTATCGCAGCTTGTCACGACCTTCTTCGGCTCTCGAGCCGAGCCATCCCCCAATCGGGTTGTAGCATCATGATTTCTTATGGTACTCACTAATGTGAGGCCTCTGGTGTCCAGGCATATCAATTCTGGTTTCTCAGATCACCCCGTCTCCCCGCAGGGCGAAGCGATCTCAACCACTTACCCTGATAGATCATCTATCAGAGTGCACAAAGCAAGCTTCCGACCGACCTATGGTATTTGAACAAGACGGGAGAGGAGGTCCCAGCAAGATGGGCTAGTTGCTCGATTTTCGAGTATTTATTCACTGTCCGGAGCATGGGACAATCCGAACGGAATTTGTAATCTAGGCTTCCCTATTGGGGCATCCTCGATTCCAAATAATAGTGGGCCCTGCTGGAATTCAATTTTTTCCTGTATCACTGGAGTCGGTTCGCCATTTTCCGGAACTGTACTAATCTCAATCAATTCTTTATCGCTAACAACTTGGGTCTCCACTGGTTCTTCATCGGCATTATCTGATTGAGAGATGGGTTCGGCTCCGCACGCAGGGCAATGGTCTGCTTCATCGAAGGAGAAGCCGCAAACACCGCATTCCATGGGATTCCCGATTAGTGAACAAACTTGATGGTAACGGAAGAATGTCAGGAGTATAGGCTACCATGGAACAACAGCATGAAGATTGAAGCAACAACGCAAGTGATTAGCATTACAGGAAAGCCGGCTTTCATCCATTCTCGAGTAGTTATTGGATATGGGCCACGTTCACTAATTGCTACTGTCATCACATTGGCACTAGAACCAATCGGAGTAGCGTTTCCACCGAAACCTGCACCCATTGCAAGCGCCCAAAATAAGGGCTCAATGTCTAGCGGGGTACCAGCTTTGGCACTCTCCTCGCCTATAATAACAATAACTGGGATCATTGCAGCAGTGAATGGGATATTGTCAATAAATGCACTTGCAATTGCTGAGACCCAGATTATGGCTATTGCCAAAAGCACTTCATCACTGCCAAATTTTTCAAATATCCAGTTTGCGAGTTTGTCCAAGTATCCAGCATCATCCACCCCTCCGACAAGGAGGAATAACCCGGCAAAGAAGAGGAGGGCTTGCCATTCTACCTTGTCCACCACATCATTGATGAAACCCTCTCGCAACTCCTCTTCGTGGGGTCTGGAAACGAATAGCGCGAAACCTGCACCAGCCAGGGCGATTGCGTGAATCTCGACGTCCAGATGGAGGAATTCCTTCGCCGAGAACATTAGGACGGTGAGCCCTAGGATCGTTAGCGTAGTACCCATTAGTCTCCTATCGGAAATTGCATCCCATTCATCCTCCTCTAGCAATAAATCCACGTGTGGTGGCTTCTGAGATGACCATTCTCTGTAATACCACCGGAAGTACCCAAGTGTAGCAATCCATGCGAAAAGGGTCAAAATTCCCAGGTGGAAAAGGAAGCCATTGAATCCAAACGAGTCTGCTATTTCGGGCATTTCGTGAGCCTTAGCGGCAATCATGACATTTGGTGGATCTCCGACCATCGAGGCGACCCCCCCTGTGTCAGAGAGTATTGCCTCTGCGAGGAGTGGTGGGACGGGGTTAATCTCCAATTTGTTGCAAATCCTTAGCGTGACAGGTGCAATGATGATAATAGCGGTTACATTGTCAATTACAAGAGAGATTAGCGTGGTGAATGTCCCAAGCAGGACTATCAATTTCCAAGGATCTCCTCCGCTCATCTTTGATGCCTTGATTGCCACGAATTCAAAGAACCCGCACAATTCTAGGATTGCTGCAAATATCATCATCCCCAGGAGCAACCCTATGACCTCAAACTCAATCCATCCCAGCATTGTATGCTCGAGAGAGTATGTGGAAACTATATCGCCAGAGCTGTCGTAGACTTCGTGTAAATGAAACACACCTGAATAGTGCCCAAATAGTAACATTAGAACTGAGCCGAACCAAGCTGCAACTGTTCGATGCACGACCTCGGATAATATCAAGGCAAATGACAGGATAAAAATCCCAAGTACTATCTCGCTATCGGCAACCACTGAATTTGGCGAGAAATATATGATGTAAATATGTGACTATTCAAGTGAGTGTGTTTTGGCCGGTTGACAATCACTTGCCGGCCCACAATACGGCAACATTGCCCCTTTGAAAAACTAAGATGGATTCGGTAGTTCTAGCTATTTCAGAAAATATCTCTCTCCGGTGTTCTCCATTGGTCGCAATTCCTTTGTTCGCCTTGATTTTTATCAGGGGATTTCTACTCAATTGGTCGGATATTTCCTTGATTAGAGCCTCTGATACTCCGTCCCTTCCGATCCTTGCAGAAACTTCTAATCTCTCACTTTTTGCTAAATTAGTTACTGAACGAGGAATGGAAGCCATATGATTAACTCCAATTTTCGCGATTTTCGCGGATGATTCTATTGCATCTTAGACAAGTAATTGTAATAAAATTAGTAGTGATGCGAACTCTGGCTGTATTTCCCGGAATCATAGATAGTCTACAAGAACGACATATCAGCTTCCTGAGTCTTGGCTCGGGTCTGATGCCATACTTTTTACCGATACCAATTAGCTGCCTTGCTGCATTGTCGGCCATCATGTAATCTTTCTCAATTCCAAATTGGAGGGCCTTTGATAGATGCTCAATTGCCTCCTCTGCATGAGCTCTCCTTTCGGAGTTCCTACGCCGGGTTTTTCTCCTAGAACCGCCCATGATGACCTCAAAAATTTCTCACTGCAGTGGCAACCGACTCACTGACTGACTCAATGGAACCCGTGCCATCAACGGCGGTGAGCAATCCTAGTTCCTGGTACCATTCACCCAATGGCTTGGTTTGCATGTGATAAGCATCGAGTCGTTTTCTTACTGTCTGCTCGGTGTCATCCTTCCGGTGGATTAACCGGTGGATGATTTCCGGGGGTGGTGGTTTGAATGAAATATGGTAGATTTCACCTGTTTCTGGATCCATCCTCCTTCCTACAATTCGTTCAATTATATTCTCGTCAGGTACCTCGATTGATATCACTGCAGAAACCTCAGTTATTCGGGATAGTGCCTCGGCTTGGGGTATGGTCCTTGGGAATCCATCAAATAGAACCCCAGATGGTGCATCTGGTGAATTGAGCCTCTCTTCGATGAGTCTGATTATTACCTCATCTGGAACAAGGAGTCCGGCATCCATGAATTCCTTGGCTTCCATCCCCAATTCGGTTCCTTCAGCGACGGCGTTTCTCAACATGTCGCCGGTAGAAACTTGTGGCTTTCCAGTTAACTCGACAATTATTGAGGCCTGAGTTCCTTTTCCTGCGCCTGGGGGTCCGAAGAGGACAATCGAGCCAATCATGTCAATCGGCATGTGGGGGTACTGAAAAATTGCTCGCCCCTAAGGACCGTTCTGCTCCCACCAAACATGTCCGTAGGCTACCCACTGTTCCATGGTCCAACCTTCTGGAAGTCCGGTCAGAGGGAGGGGTGGGGCTCCATCGGGAGATTTTTGTTGCAGAGGTGTTGGTAACGTTGAGTCTAGTGCATCCTGTATTTCAGATTCAGAGACATCCCCGGTAATTACCTCTCCGGAAGTAGAAGTGTCGAGTGCAGCAGCACGCCTCTCAGTGGCCGAACCAGCTTGCAAAGCCGAACCGCGGGGTATCAACTGTTCCTCGGTTGAAATGGGTCTTAACTCCTTCCTTGCTCTGTTGCCTAGGACGAACAGCCCACCAAGAACGGCCATGAAAAATAGTGCAAACGTCCAAGCGGGAAGTCCTAGGGCTTCGAATAATCCAGAAATTCCTCCTGAGTTAGGGTTACGAGCTTTGCTTACCTGGATTTCTAAGGCTGTGTCTGTTACAGTTAACGGCCCACTCAATGTGGAGTTTGCAATAATTCGGATTTGCTTTAAACCATCTTCAGATGATGACCTGGGATTGATGGTTACTGAAACATCAACTGACTCCCCCACGGCCAATTCGGAGATTGAACTGGGGGTTATCATCAAATCCCAGCCATCGGGAGTTTCCGAATAGAGTAGCACTCCAGTAGGGGTATTACCCATATTTCTGACGACTATATTGAGCTCGGTGGGGGATTCGATCCCAGAAATTTTCGATACTTCGCTATCGACTTGAAGCCATACTGATTCCAAGACAGTAACCTCCAATTCAACCGTGAAGACTTCTGCGTTGCCACTTGGAGAGGTTGATTGAATGATCACAGGTACTTTGTCAACTAGAATTCCTTCTGGAGTCCCCCCTGGAAGCTCTAAACCAATAGAAACCACCGAATCTCTATTCATATCCATGGAAAACTGCTTTCCTGACAGGAAACCTCCGGACCACCCAGATGGAAGAGTCCCAAGCGTCAATTCGATCACAAGGGGGACGTTTCCTGAATTATGAAGATCGATATGACAACTAGAGCTTTGGCCCATGGCAACAGAGAAGCCGGGCCCACTATCTACGTCAAGAGTAGTTATCTCCCTGACTTCAAGAATAGTCCCATTGTTTACAGTAAAATCGTCCAACGTTGTCTTGATGGTGATGGTGTTTCGATCTCCTTTCTCCGCAGCAAGTGGAACTATGGTGAGGATGGTAAGGGTGGTCGATTCAGAAGGATACACAACGACTTGCAAGGAGGCGACTTCACCCAAAGGGGGTTCTTCGGAAGAAAGGAAGACCTGGGTGGGCCAAGTGTTACTTGAAGAAAGTGCCCGGACCTCGAATTCCAATGGAACGTTGCCGTCATTTGTGATTGATAGGTTAGTTCGAACGATGTTGCCGTTAAGCACAGCTTGAGGTTCTGAGGCAGCAAGGGGGCCAAGTGCAAAACCCAGAACATCAAAGATTTCAGTGTGGAAATCTCGGCTCTCGAATACGGTAACTTGGGCAAATTCGGAAGTCTGCAAAGATGGGTCATTAACTGAGGTTGTGACACAGGTAACCTGATTCGAAGCACCGGCTGGAAGGCCGTCAGAAGATGGAGGGACTCTGACACGAATTGGGACGGGAACGAATTGCAACCGACTGAGTGGCCCGAGGGTGATGGTAGATGACTGGCTATTTCCAATCTGGATATTCCACCTATCCTCACTCTGACATGAAATTGTGTATTCTGTGGGGCCGTTGCCAATGTTCTTTATTGAAAGGGAGAATAGGGCAATTTCACCTGGTTCGGCACCTAAACCCTCGGTACCCGCTGGAATAGTATACAGTCCCTCGACTCTCAGTACATCGAAGGAAAGACGGATAGAATGTGATGTGGTCGGGGCCAATTTGTCATAGAGGTTCAAATCGGTGACAAAGTTGCCAGGTAATGCATACCTGGCCTCAGAAGAATCAGAAAAATCTGCATCCTCGTCTGTTAAAATCAACGAAATTACAATTCGGTCACCGGATTGTCCAAAAGGGGTCAAGACCCAAGGTGCTGTTTCGTTGAGTTCCCTGCTCCATTCATCAAGAGGTTGGTCAAGAATTCCTGACTCATCAACTACCTGCACTGCTGTCACAGACAAGTCCACAGTTATCTCAGATGTCCCTTCATTTAGTAACTCAAGTTGAAACGTTACACCATTGGCAGTACTTGGATCTAGGGTTCTTGATTTTGCCTGCTCTCCTTCTTGGAAGTTTGAAGGAATTGTGCCATCAACCAGCAAAGGAGTGATGCGCACTCCAATCTGGGTAACCTCAAATTCCAGCTCGTAGACATTATTGTTGATTCCTGAATTCTCGTCATTTATTTCGTTGACCTCGGAGAGATAATCCAGAGTAAGTCGCAATATGTGTTGTCCAGTCGTAGAAAACGAGTGATAAAGTGAGAATGACTCGATTTCTCCTCCAACTAGAGATTGCATCGAATATGTTCCGATCTCCGTTCCCTGGGAGATGTCCTCTAATTTGATAGAGTATTGCCCTGTAGATGAAGAGGCCTGATTTAACCATGAAAGTTGGATTGAAATCGTGTCTCCCTGGAGTGGGTTATTTTCTGAGGAGTAAATCGAATTACTGACAACTGTAAGGTCAGAAGTCAGTAATTCTTCTCCCTTAGCACTGATAACTACTGAGAATTCCTGTGCGAATCCGCCCGAGTGTCCAATTTGAATCGTCCAAACTCCAGATTGTGCTGAGTCCATCCTGACTCTCTCGATGTTATTGAGATGATCCCGTGTCCCCCCAAGTGAGCTGATTCCGTCTATGAAATTGTTGCCGCGAAAAATTGAACCGTCCGGTCCGGTGATGATTAGATCTAAGTCACTTACGAGTCTACTGGCATTTTGATCAGCGGAAACGGAACCCTCTCGATCGTTCCATGCCAGAGTGGCATCAAATCCTAACTCCCCGTCCAAGTCAAAAGTGTAGATGAAGCTGTGACCGGGCAATATCTGCCTGTCGTAGTCAAAAAAGATGGAGAGGTTTTCTTCTCCACTTACTGGAAATAGGCTGTTTGACAAGTTTAGTTGGCCCCATCCTTCCTGGTTGTTCGGAATGTTGGGGGTACCTATGTCATCGGCTCCATTTACTAGAAGGGCTCTAATCAAATCTGATCTCGGAGTAGAGATACCAACCTCCTCCCGGAGGTGTTGCCTAGCCATTGCTGAGGCCCCTGCGACAACCGGAGTAGCCATTGAACTGCCGCTAAGGGCCATGTATCTGGGGGTGTTCTCCCCTGGATGAGTTGAAGTAGAGCAGGGGCCACCTGTTGCAAAGGAAGCCTCTGCAGCTCTCGCTGAGCAGAGCATAACTCCTGGAGCTACCAAATCCGGTTTTATTCGGCCATCGAGAGTTGGTCCAACAGAAGAGGAGTTGGCTACAAAACCCGGTGAGTCTGAGTTGAATGCACCAGTAGTAGAAGCTCCCACAGATAGTACGTTCTTGGCAGTACTGGGGGAAGTGACGCCCGCATTTGCCATATCGCCAGCTGAGAATAGGATTAGGAACTCGGGGTTTTCGAATGTGAACAAGTCTGCTGAACGAGAATCCGAGGTATATTGCCCCACCAAAGATTCACTGCCCCAACTATTCGTCTGGATGTATGCATCATTTTGCATTGAATGTTGGAACATTTCATACAGAGAACCCCATCTAGCAAGAATTCCGGAACTGTCAACCTCCAGCTGATAAAAGTGAAATGTTGATTCGGGCACCATCCCAGTCGCATTTGAGTCTCCTGAACCATCTCCAAGGAGAGTTGCAGCGACATGGGTTCCGTGTCCGCTATTGGTGTCAGCTCCGGAATTATCTGGGCCAAACAGATTGTAGATAGGGTTGCGGAGCCTACTGTCGAAGTCCCCATGATCGGTATCTAGTCCTGTGTCAGAAATCGCAATCACCTCGCCCGAACCCGACAATATGCCCCCGAAAATATTGCGGGATTGGGAGATTCCGCTGATGAGGCTTGCATTTGTATTATGAATTGCCAGTAATGGTCCAGCATCGATTTTTATTACCCTATAATCGGATGCCAGGTATTTCAGGGCCGATGGAGAAGCACCTCGAATTTGGCATAGATGGGGATCACAGCGAAACGAGGAGATTCCATTGGAGAGGTTTTCGCCGATTTCATAAGAAAGTCGGGAAACGTCTGAATGTGAAATGCGAGGATTTGGGGTGATGTCAAGATCAACAAAAATGTGTTCAATCCCAACTAGGTTAACAAGGGAGGGTGAAACCTTCCATGCGTTTGGAAGGGGGGAAATCCATCTAACCTGATGAAGTTTTGAAATCTGTTGAATGAAGTCATCCCCTCCGATATCGGGAGATGAGATTACTAGGGCGTCATCGGGAATGTGATCAATTACCCCGACCCCGAATGATTGTAAGGAAGCCTCCAATGTTTCCAAATCTGTGGAATTGGATTGAATGATGAATAATCTGTCTGAAATGGGGGCTTCGAGACCTAGCTTTTCCCAGGGACCGAGGGGTATCTGATCGAAAATGGGATCGAATGTACCATATGGTGACATGATCTTCCCTGTTGCTTCAGATAATGAATAATGTGTTGAGATTGGATTTGAAAGCCTATTCCAGGTTGAAGCTTCATCCTCATAAATATCGACTATAGGACTAATTTCTTCAGTATTGGAACTAGGTGAGATTGAATGCACAACGGGGGAAATTAAGAGCAAAGAAATCACAACGTAGACCGACTTCGCCAAAGCCATACGATTTTGCGACTCGTAAGCCTCTTTTGACTATTGACTCTTTACGAGCCCGTCAATAATTAATCTCAAAGTGAGTAGTACTTGTTGATTGCTTCGTCGGTGATGGATACGGATTTCTTCCAATCTTCTTCTGTACCCATCATTGCCCTAATGCAGTCTACATTCTCAGGGATAACATCACTCTCTTGGTGAATCGCCTGGAAATAGTACAACTTGTTGCCTACTAGCTTCACTCCATCCTGCCAAACAAATATCTCGTGTAAATCCCCCCATTTACGACCCAAATCTCGGGCCAATTCCATTATTTCAGCAGTCGATGTGATTCGATTTCCCCCCCCATGCATTACAATTACTCTGGGAGTCTTTTTCCATAGCTCTATTACCGATTCCGTTGAAAGCCCATGTCCTTCGGGAAGTTCTGCAATTATTGCATGCACATGCATTATTGTTGTAGGTACCG
The DNA here is from genome assembly GCA_034399535.1 of Candidatus Thalassarchaeaceae archaeon. Taxonomy (GTDB): domain Archaea; phylum Thermoplasmatota; class Poseidoniia; order Poseidoniales; family Thalassarchaeaceae; genus UBA36. The sequence continues at coordinate 41,478 of DASCSS010000043.1, read as the reverse complement.
CGACGGCAAGGGAATTGATTGCAATTCCGGGAGCCACGGTCATCAAATCTAGACCATGGTGACTTGGCACTTTCAAAACGGGCTTTATCGCATTAATCGGGCCCTTCGTAGAATCCCCTGGATCTGCTGCCCTCCTAATCATAGTACATTCAACGTTTAATGAACCCCAGCGTTCGAAAAGAGGCATCAATGTTCTAGAAAGTCCAGTCGTATTGCATGAAACTACTCGCGTAGCATCTACGTTGAGATTTTGAGAATGATTGGCACATGAGGAATACGACATTCCTGTTAGCGAATGTTTCTCGCCACCTTGGAAAATATGTTTTATTCCCGCTCCCCTATATTTCTCAATGTTCTCGGGGCCTAGCTTTCCGGGAGCACAATCCACAACAATATCGGCAATCATCAGAAGATTCGAAATTCCCCCCCTACAGTCATATTCTGAGTTTTCAAAGGTAGATATCATCTCCTCGTCATCACTAGTACAATACAAGGGAAAGCCTTTCTTGGCTGCGAGCCCACAACCGAAGCTTGGTCCTGTCTTAGTGACTCCAACAATTTCCATGTCTGGCTGCGCATCCACGGCTTCGGCTACTCTCTTACCTATTGTGCCGAATCCGTTTATGGCGACTTTGGTGGTTCCCATTACATGACTCCCAATACCTTGCCAGTGGTCTGATGGCGCCTGAAGGACGCCTATGAACCTAGCGAACTCGGCAAGAGTCAATAACGAGTCGTCCTTTTCTTAACCTAGATGTCCTGCCAGCGGCATAAGAGGGATTGATGATGAGGGAGCTAGCGACTGGAAGTCTGAAGCTCAATAGGGACTTGGATAGGTATGTAGAAAAGGCCCTCGAGGAAGGTCGTCCAATAAAAATTGGATGGGGGCAGGCTGGCGATGAAAAACCAAAAGACGGCGAGTTTGGGGTTATCACTCACCTTCCCGAAGGGGCTAGGGTCCAATGCCTAGGTAATTTGGGTGATTTTTCGGGTGCATCTAACTTAGGAGGGACCTTCACATTACTTGGTAGTGCTACCTCTATGTTTGGGGCCTTTCATTCATCTGGACGAACGGTCGTAGAGAAAAGTGTAGGCGATACTGTCGCCTTCAAAATGAATGGGGGGGAAATAACGATTCAGGGATCAGTTGGGGAAGCCGCTGGTGCAGGAATGACCGGAGGTTTACTTCTCGTCAGGGGCCATGCTAGTGGAGAGATCGGCTCAGGTATGTCAGGAGGGACTATCCTAGTAATGGGTTCTGTTGGCACCAATCCAGGAATTGGCATGGTAGGCGGTAGAATCATTGTATCTGGGAGTTGTCCGCCTCCAAGCGATGGAGTTCAGATGAGATCGATTAAGAAGTCCGAGATTTCCGAATTCGGGGATAAATTGGGCCCTCTTGGGTTAGAGTTAAGCGGTGATGCATTAGTTCTAGAATCAGAACAGGGGACTCCTGAAATTAGTGAAAGGCCCGCTGCCTTCATCTCTGAAGGTTTCGAAAAGATATCGTTGGTTCCCAATGAAGACTCTCTTGCTGACCACACGCCTCTGGATCATTACACTCTGATTCTCTCAAAGGATTCAAGCTCGCCAGGAATAGGGCTCCAAATACCCTGGTTGTTGGAATGTGAAAGTGCCGACAAATGGGAAGGAGAACTTCTCCAAGGAACCCCAGCAATAGTCAGAACTGAGCCTAGGGACGTCGACCTACTTTTGGTAGACGACAAATCAATCCAAGATGCCCCAACTAATCTTGGGAGTTGTGCCGGACTGGTTTTGGATATTACTGCATTCCCAGGATTCAATGATGCCCAAATAGAAGCGATTCTGGTTTCTCTTTACAGCAGAATGAGTGAAGCAGGGATTGTTTTTCTTAGAGGTAGCATAGATCGGCTAGATCGTCTGTTCAGGCTGGTCACTGAGCTTGAAGTTGATGGGGCGATTGTGAACTGTGCATCTAATGGTGGAACTAGGATGGCTGCTTCACTACCAAAGATTGGGCTTGCTAACAGGGCGATGAGAGTAAGTGAAATAGGAAAATTCGTGTTTTTGGAAATGGATGACCCTCCGGAGGCTAGAGGGATTCTAATCGCCCTAGCTGCGGGATGCCATGGAATCGTAGCTCCTTGCCTAGGAGATGCTGAAGGGGAGCTAGTGAGAATTAGCAGCGAGCTTAGAGGGTGGATGCTGGAAATTGGCATCGATAGGATTGAAAGGATTGGTAGAAGGAATCTTAGAGCTATTGATTTCGAAACTGCGGCTATTTCGGGACTGCGTCTTGTTGGTTTCGAACGGCCCCTGCCAATGTGGTTAGAAGGGAGGTGAAAAGTTGCCAACTATCGAGTTGAGCCATTCAACAATCGATTTCATTCAGAAGATAAATGACACCGAACATGATCCAGAGGCTTGGTCTGAATGGCTACCAAAGTTGGGTTGTCCTGTAGACAGAAATGACTCTTCTTCAATTGAAGTTGAAGTGTTTCCAGATAGGCCGGACCTTCTGAGTCATGAAACAATGGCTAAGGCCTCGAGATCTTTCCTTGGAATGGGTGAAATCGAGGTTGATTTGGATGTAATTGAGGGAGATATCACGATGACAGTTGATAGCTCACTCTCGAAGGTGAGGCCTGTTATCATGGGTGCAGTTGTTAGAGGTGTGAATACTGGTTCAGATTCAGAAGAAAGGGACCAGTTCATTCAGTCATTGATGGACCATCAAGAAAAACTGCATCTTACATTGGGCAGGCGACGGCTTTTCGCATCAATTGGGGTTCACAATCTATCTGCAATCAGTCCTCCATTTCGTGTAATTACAGTCGATTCTAACTACTCATTCGTACCTTTGGCAGGAGAGGAAGAAGTGAGTATTGCTGAGATATTAGAGAATCATCCCAAAGGAATCGAGTATGCGCACCTAATGGAAAAGCTAGACAAATACCCCATTATTATAGATTCGGAAGACGAAGTGCTGTCATTTCCTCCGATTATTAACGGGAAGCACACCACAGTTTGTGAAGAGACTAGGGATTTCTTCATCGATGTGACGGGTTGGGACAGGAGGGCATGCGAAGCAAGTTTGCTGCTAGTTTGTCTGTCGATGTCAGAGAGGGGGGGATCCGTAGAAAGCATTAGGGTTTCATATGAAGGGAGTGGAGATACTTTCACCCCACGGGGAGAAGGGCGAGTTCATCGGGTCCCAGATAGATTAATTCGAAGGATTTTGGGTTTGGAGATTGGATCAAGAGAGCTTTCTAATGCTTTGGAGAAGATGGGGGGGCGATTGGAGGAAACTAGGACTGTTACTGATGGGCCGAATGAATATGAGAGGTGGGGGGACTGTGCAGTTGGAGATAAGGAGCATCTGGTTTCTATGCCAAGATGGAGGAGCGATATAATGCACCCAATTGATATTGTCGAAGACATTTCCATCGGATTTGGATTTGAAAATCTGCCAACCCAATCGTCCTCCCTACATATAGATGCTATACCCCTCAAATCGTCAAACTTGAAGAGGAGATTTGGAGAAAGCCTGCGAGCTTGCGGGTTGCAAGAGGTTCAGAGCCTGACTCTTTCAAATGAAAAAGACCAATTTCTGCAAATGAGATGGAAGCCCGAGGGCAGGGAGACAACTATTGGCAATCCTATTACCTCGGAACATACGCTCCTTAGACAAAGCGTCCTTCCATCGCTACTGAGGCTACTCACCGCAAACAGGCATCACGAGCTACCTCAACGTGTCTACGAGCTTGGAACAGTGGTCAGAGATTCCAAGAATCTGGAAAGAGGGAGTTGGGCATGTGCAGAGGTTGGTACCGGATTCGCGGCTGCAAAAGGAATCACACAGGCGATTCTACGGGATCTGGGTGCAGATTTTTCTCAAGTCCAGTTCACAGCATTGGAAGCTGATGAAGGGCCATGGATTTCGGGAAGAGGGGCATCTGTCCATGTCGACGGTGAGAAGGTTGGGGAGTTCGGGGAAATTGACCCTCGAGTCAGCAGTTCTTTCGGGTTGAAATGTCCCATCCAAGCAGGTGAGTTAGACCTTGAATCATTGGGAAGGCTTATTCCCGACCCGGTGACCTAACTTTTTTCTTCTTTCTTACTTAGCAATTTCATTGCATCCAAGAACTTCTTGTTCTTTAGATGGCTTTCTTCTTCCTGCGCCTTTGTTTCCTTGCCTTTCTTTCTCTCGTATTCAACCACATTTGTCACATACTTGGTTCTTGATAGGCTTGGCTTGGCGGGTTTCTTCTTCTTGAACGGCCATGCCGGTACCATGTCATGCCAGCGATGACTACAGACATCAGTATTTCGTAAAATTGCATCAATAATCAGTAGTTTCAAGTGATTTCTGCCTTATTCGGATGCGTGGGCGGGATGCAAATTGGTGTAGACGAAGCAGGGCGGGGTTCAGTGATTGGCCCATTGGTAGTATGTGCAATAAAGGTGAGAGGGGAAGATAGGAGTATTCTCTCGAGCATCGGTGCAGACGATTCGAAGAAGCTAAGTAAAACCAGCAGAGAGAGGATTTTCAAAGAAATTGAGACAATTACTGAATCGATGGGATGGGGAATTGGATTGGTAATCTGCTCTTCGGGGCGGGTTGACGAGGGGATGACCCGGGGCAATCTGAATTACCTGGAATCGGAGTTGTTCGGAGAAGCAATATATCTGGCAGGAAGGCCATATCAAGATTCAACTATCCTCCTGGATGCATGCGATGTTGATGCAGCTAGGTTTGGAAGAACTATTGCAAAATTACTTGGCCCAAAATGGAGAGGTTGCAACATCATTTCAGAGCATGGCATGGATTCCAATGATGTCGTAGTGGGCGCAGCTAGTATTATTGCCAAGTATGTAAGAGATCGAGAGGTTAGAGGGATCTCAGAAACTCTGGGATTTGATGTTGGATCGGGGTATCCGTCGGACCCCATTACTAGGAAAGCGGTTCGTGAACTTTGCATGGGAACCGAACCCCATGACTGCCTCCGTTGGGGCTGGGCCACTGTCAAAGATGCCTGGATAAAAATCCACAAAAGACCGGTTCCTGAACGGGGTGCCTTGAACGAAGAAGCCTCGCAACCAACTCTAGAAGATTGGAAATAGTAAGAATGGTGAAATGCTACCATTGCTCGGTCAAATCGAGCAACATGGATGAGGAACAGATCTGGAACGAGGACATTGTGTCAACTGTTCGGAAATACGCATTACAAAACTCATTAGAATATGGGGGAATAGGAGAAGCAGGCAGTACCTTGGGAAGACTCTTGTCGGAACGGGAAGAATTGCGTGCCGTGGCAAGAGAGCTGCGAGATCTTGTCGAAGACGAAGTAAGAATTGCCAATAACTTGGCGGAAAATGAGGGCTTGGACAAAGTAAGATCGGAATTGGAGAAGTTTGCACCTGAGGCCCTACATCGAGAGAAGCATTCCAAGATTCAAGGCTTGAAAGAATTGCCAGGAGATACTTCTAATGTTGTCCTGAGATTTGCACCGAATCCAAATGGCCCCCTTTCCCTAGGGCATTCCAGAGGAGTAATTATCAATTCAGAATACGCGAAAATGTACAATGGGAAGGTTGTTCTGAGATTTGATGACACTGATACGAAAATCAAACCCCCCCTCCCAGAAGCGTATGACTGGATTAAGGAAGAATACGAATGGCTTACTGGGGGCCCTCCAGATGTCACTATCAGAGCGAGTGAAAGGATGCCCATATATTTGGAATATGCGAGCAAGATGATTGCGGAAGGCCATGGGTACGTTTGCAGATGTGAAGTGGAGTCATTCAGGGAGTTTCGAAAATCGAAAGAGGAGTGCCCCTGCAGAACTAGGGAAAGTTCAGAGAATATTTCTGATTGGGAATCCATGATAGAAGGAGAAATAGAGGAAGGTGAGGCAGTTGTTCGAGTCAAGACTGACATGACCCTGCCCAATCCTGCCCTTAGAGACTGGCCAGCATTACGGATTCAACATTCTCCACATCCAATTGTTGGACGGAAATACAAAGTCTGGCCATTGTTAGATTTCCAGAGTGCGATTGAGGATCATGAACAAGGAATAACTCACATCATAAGAGGGAAGGACCTTATGGACAGTACGAGAAAACAGACTATCCTGTACCAACACTTTGGCTGGACTTATCCTCACTCTCTTTATTGGGGCAGGGTAAAGGTACACGAGTACGGTGGTTTCTCAACATCAAAAATGAGAGAGTCCATTGAATCGGGTTCTCATGGGGGCTGGGATGACTCGCGACTTCCGACCATTAAGGCCCTCCAGCGACGCGGGTTTGTCCCGGAATCTCTGCGAGAATTTTGGATTGACCTGGGGCTGACCCAGAAAGACGTCTCAATCCCACTAAAGACCGTTGAAACCTTCAATGCCAGAAAAATAGATCGAACTTCTGAAAGAAGGAGTTTCGTTGCTGACCCCGTTAACCTGAAAATTTGCGGGATTGGTGCAACTACTGAAGTTAGATTACCCAAGCACCCGGACAATCCGGAAATTGGAAGAAGAGTGTGGGAAGTAGGTAACACGATTGCTATTCAGAAATCAGATATGAGAATCGGGTCGGCTAGACTGAAGGATTTTGCGGATGTTACGGTAGCCGATTCCCAAGCAACATTCGAGAGTTTTGAAAGAAGAGATGCCCGACAAATAATTCACTGGGTACCAGTGAATGGGGCCAGGGAAGCGAAATTGGTGGTCCCTAATGGGGATGAGATCAATGAAGTTGATGGTTTATTGGAAGACTTCGAGCTTGAAGTTGGGAAAGTATACCAATTGGAGAGGATCGGATTTGCCAAACTTGAGAGCATGAAAGGAACTAGGGCATTATTGCTTTGGCTTCACAAGTAACGCATAATCCCGAGAACCCGGTATATTGCTAGATAACACAGCAACAATGCGTCGCATTGAAGGGCAAGATACGAATCAGCGAGATGATGGTTGGTACTCGAGTACCGTCTCGGGAGATAGTTGCGGCATTAATGATGTTAATTGTTGCACTCCCAATTTCTGTGGATGCAGGTGAGAGTAGTTCTTGTTGTCCGGATCAGAGCTTTGACCTATTCATCATAGGAGATCCGGACAGTGGGGTATTGACTCCATTTGACTCTGACTTGGAAGAAGAGAAGTCAACTGAAGTAACATCATCAATATTTGGCGAAGTAGAAGTCGGGACCTGGGGGTTGACATGGGGAACTGATGGCGAATACTCCGCAGGTTCCTGGATCTTCAGCATTCCCTACGAAGTTAAAGATGCTTCAGGGGTGTCGGGAAATGCCACTGTGCTAGTAAAGATTGGAGGTAGTACCTATGAAAGCTCGTCCCAAATTCCTGCATTCTACCTTACCAGCACAGGTGAGCTTCAGGTCGAAGTCGAAGTTCAAGAAGGACAAATCTCCAAAGGGGACATAGTAGAGATAACATTCTCAGTTAGAAGTGTTATTTTCTCTAATCCTGGCGGGGAGTCGGGTGTTCGATTCTTCTGGGGTTCACCCGAATATGATGCAGCGTTGTCGATGTCGTTCCCATTGGTTGATGTAGAAATGAGGGAGGCTAGTGTCAAGGGCGATTTGATTTTCTTCCCTGTGAGGCTGTCTTCAGGCTTTGGGGAGAAAATGTGGACATCGTCCAGTGGGGGTTTCCAAGTTCAGAGTCTTTTGGTTTCAGAGAGCCCGATATCTACTGAAAATGAAGACTGGGTCGATGTAACATTTGTGTGGAATGCGGAGAGTTTTGCCGGTGGGACTCTAAGGACAGACTTCTTCCTCTCGCCACAGAATTCATTGAGAGTTGAGGTTGACAAAACCCACGACATCACAGCGGGACAAGATTCGGGAGACAATAGTTGGTACCCGGAAGAGGAGCCTCCAAGAACTGGTGGTTCTAACCTAGAGGTAATCGTGGATTGCAAGTATGATGGCAAGTCTATGGACAGAGATACTACAATTCGTTTCGATGGGGCTATGTCACAGTGGATGCGTTGGGGCCTCGACAACATCGGAAACAAAAGCTTGGGTTCTAACAGTTGGTGGAAAAACCTCAATTCATACTCTGATTCAGTATTGAATTCTGATAAGCAGAATGGTAGGGTCGATGAGTCAGAAGAGTCGGCTTTGAGAAATCACCTGAGGGGTTCGAAAGCGGATTTGAAGTCCTTCCTCTCAAATGGCCTCTTTGTTGATCCTGAATCTATTTTCGGAGTAGATCCCGTTGAGTTCGGACCTATCGATATCACGTTTGATTTTGGCGGATCCCGATCATTTAACTCGGATGTGATCTCCATTAGAGTTAGTGCTGGTTATGACGTTGACGAAGATTCTAGGCAGACTCTGATTGAGGATTTCATTAGAACGGGAGGTTTTGACTACTGGGACAGTGCAGGCCTTACACTGGAGATTAGGACAGGAATGCTTTCGGGACTTGGGGGTGTCTATTCGGACAATGATGAGATTTCCTACAACCACAGAAGATGGATTGTGATGGAGATACTAACAATTGAAGAGTCAGAAATCGAGACGGACACTGATTTTAGGATAGAGTTCTCAACTAGTAACTCCCTGCTATTCAGTCCACTGGTATCTGCAATGTTTGCTGTATTCTTGCTATGCATGGCTATTGGTTTTGGAATGGCACTGACAAGAAAGAGATCAAGAATTCCTAGTATGTCAATGATAGGCGTATTTGGTGTGCTTACCTTCGCCATTTACTGGTTCGGCCTTCCAATGCAAATTGTGCTCGGGATTGTCTCATCCAGCGTTCTTTTGGTTTTTCCAGCAGCGCTAATTTCTCCTATTACTGACTCGGACTACAATGAGGGCAGGGGAGTTTCATTGGGAAGAGTCAAGTGCCCTTCTTGTAGCAACAAGATCCCTGTAGACTCTAACGTAAGGCCGTTAAGGATAGAGTGTAGTGATTGTGGCAGCACTCTAAGACTCGAGTAGCCAAAACTTTGTCCCTGCTAACAGGTTATCCACTACTCTTCCAGCCGCTCCTCGTTGGGATGTCCTTTCCCATATTAGTGAAGCATGGGCGATATTAGTTGCAAGGTCGGATGCCCAGCCATTTCCCACGATGCAGTGCCAAAGTAGCTCCTCAATTCTAGGGGTTGAGGGGTGATTCGTCAATAGTGTTGGATGCGCCAGAAGCGCCATTGATTGTTCGCGCTCTCCAATATTCATCGATGGCCAATTCTCTGAAACGACATTCAAGACTCCTGGATCTAGCCATGGATAGTTTTTCTCCTCGGGCTCAGAAACTTCAGTGACAGGAACAACACGTATCGAACCTTCCACTTCTAAAAAATCCCGAATAGCAGTGAAAACTGGATCGTATACTGTATCCAAAGCACTACCAATCCAATTACCTGAAAGTGCCCAAGGCCGCATGGACCTCAACCTAGGGCTAGCTGGAGCGATTAACTGAGCTAAGGCATGTGCTTGTAATGCCGTTGTAAGGGGGCCCTTTCTAGGATCTCCGAGATGTCCTCGTAAACCATCCACAACTATTGGTGAGATGATTACCCTAGGACTATTTGCTGATTTTTCCATTTTTGGCATTGGGACCTGGTCGGATATCCACACGAACGAGTCCAGAGAAGGTTCTTCATTTGAGAATCGTCGCCTATAGGGTATTCCCGAGTCTAGAAGAGCGCCTTCAATTGGGGCTATGGCCAATGCCCCTTCGATAGTTGGGGGTGCCAAAAGTAGGATGGTGGTTCGAGAACTCAATATTGAGGCTGCAGATTGTTTGAGGGCTTCCTCAATCTCAACGAATGCAGGTTCATTGACCAGTTCGCGCATGAAGAGCAAAAGTGGGGTCGGTTCAAATCCCTACCCATGCGATTATCACTGGAGCCGTGGAAATACCAATCTACATGTTGAGAAGGTTACTCGACCATCAGCCTAAGTTGATCTCTCTTGTATGTCCACTCTGGGTCGAGCTTCTTGGTGTCTTTGTAATATCTCGCGAGTCGGCGAATTTTCGATTCACATAACTCCAATTGTCTCCGGTTATGTACATCCTTACTATTGGCAGAAAGGTGATCAATGAGCCTTAGGGCTCGCCTCATGAGGCTCATGAGATCTTCGGGATATCCAATTTCTGCATTCATTCGATGAAGAGTCTGGGAAATTCTCTCTCCGGTTACTAGTCTTACGTCTGGAACTCCGTGGTTGTCCCTCATCATGGAACCAATCATCGCATTGGAATGCCCCTGATTGTGGAGCTGCATGATTTTCTCTTCCACGTCCTTCTTGTCGGAATTGGACCACTCTGGGGGATTAGATGAGTGGGGCTTTCTTGAGCCGCTCTTGCCCTTTCCCTTGCTATGCATCCGAGCCATTATTGATACCTCAGGGAGCCGGGCGACCTGCTCTCCCTCTATAATCGCTACGCAGACATCAGTACTCCAAGATTGTCAAAGGCGATGTCGTGCCTTGGCCAGCCTTCCCGGCCCATGTGGCCATTCCCACCCCGGGGCGGTTGCTCTGGCAGAGCCAATCAATCTGGAATCCTGGTAGACTAACAATTCATCGCCCGCCCTAATTATTGGATCGAAGTCTTCAATGTAACTCGGGAATATGTCACCCGACCAATTGACTTCGGCTTTCAGATGAACTCTGTTGAGGACTTCCAATTTTTCCAACAACCCAAGACTCGCCTTTGAGAAGGAGAACATCCCCCTCCTAGGATTCCACTTTGCAATCTGAATACCATCTCTATTGATAGTAATAATTGGTGGCCGTCCCCTAATCTCGGCACCATCTAGCCATGAGTCGGAGCCTAGCAAGAATCGAGAGATTGCCTTCAATTGCATCAATCTAGGCCTTTCTGGAAACTCATCATTTGGTAGGTCCTTGAATGCGATTTCTACTTCATTCTGCAATCGGGAAAGTGCTTCCATTGAGCCCGCAGAATCACCCTGCCTAGTATCTACAACTCTAATCCCATCGAGAAGGAGGTTGATTCCTGAATGATTGATTATAATTGAATAGCCCACGCGTTCGACAACCCTGGAGATCATGCCTTGAATGGTCAACAATTCGTCTACATCCCAGATTCCGGAAACTGGAATGTCATAATGTGCTGCAGGCCAAAGCTCTTCTAACTCTCTCGGAACGAGTCCAAGCGGCGCTGTAACCATGACTTCATGAATGAGATGGTTCTTTAGGGATCGTCTGAATCTTGCATGACTCTGAGATAATTTGTATGGTTTCTTAGCCGAGCAGGGTAATAGAACCAAAACCTGACGTTGGTGGTCCGGGGGTTCGTGGAATTCAGAAACTCGATCCCTCCAGTACTTCACAGCTGGATCATTTCTACTTTCATAAGAATAAAATCGAAGTTTCCTTCCTGAATTTTCACTACTTGAGAGAAGTCCTCTACGTTCCGAGATATCCCTAGAGAGTAGGTCATGCGTACGAAGATGCACGACAGAACTAGCGCTAGATGTGCTATTTCGCTCGGCTAGTTCCCTAAGTGAACCTTCTCTGATTGCCACTCTCACAGAAGAAATTGCCCGTGACCATTCCGAACATTGCGAAATCATAGATGAGTCCTCTTCGGAGTCACAATCTGGACTCCTAGGTCCGGATTCGGTGATGAGAACTCCCAGGGATGAAGCTATTCGCGATCTGGACATATCGAATAGATCGGCACCCATCCATGCCAATAATGCACAATTATCGGGGCCCGCTATCCCAGGAGTCCAGATTAGTGATGCTGGAAATTTTGTTCGAATAGAAAGAAGTGCAGCCTCTAGCATTCCCGGTAGATTTGCCAATTGAGGAGAATCGGTCAGAACTACCACTGATGGTTGAGCATCCATTTTGGCGATTCGGTCGTCATGATGGAGAGAGCTCCAAGAAATGGGCAATACTTCTGTTCCCACACCAAACTCACCTGAGTCCGAGTCCACGAGACTAGGTGGTAGGACTAAGCCTTCATTGAAATTCCACTGGTCGGTTGAGTCGAATGGATAACAAAGATTTGAACGAGTCGAGAGCTTCGAACTAGCAGGAATATCATTGTTATTTCGCGAAAAAAATAGTGGTGCGATTGATTCGGGTAACTCCGGGTCTTCCTTGGATAATATTAGCCCCGGACTCCAAGATTTGGGATTTCTTCGATCTCCGAGCGAGAATAATCTTGCAAAACGATGCCTAGCAATAACATTCCTACCAATCGGGCGCTCGTCCATGCACATGCGTGGAAGGGTTTCGCTTGAAGGATTCTAAGACATGTATGCTATCCGGATACCATGAGGGGGGTGTTGCTGGCCGGTTCAATTGCATTGACAATTCTTCTTACTCCCATTTCCACTTCGGAACAAAATTCGGATTCATTGCCAACTACTACTGAAATTGGCGATGCCCCAGATTTCCTCTGGGGACAATCGGATATCGAAGGAGATTGGCAGGGACAGATTATCTTCGTTGGTTTTGAGATTATTGGGGTTCTTTCAGAAAACGACTCAGTGGACGTTTTTGCGTTGAAGATTAGTTCAGAAAACGGTTCAAGGGTCCAAATTTCTCCATCAGGAGAAGCGAACTTCCAGATTCAGGTACTTAACCAAACTGATTGGAGCATAGAGGAGTGGGCAAGTGCCCGTCCCATCCCAGATGGACAAGGAGAAAACACCGCTGAGGCAAATCTCACCATGGGATTTCATTCCATCAGGATTGAGAGGATAGGGGCTGAACTCAAACAAGTAAATTATTCATTTAGGTTAAATGAATTAGAAAAATTAGAAATCGAAGAGGAAGAGTTTGAGGACCTATCATGGATGTTCACTGAATTCTATGTAACCGTTGGATTGATTCTAATTTCCCCTCTCCTATTGGTAATTTGGTGGAATAAAGGTAGATGGATGGGGGCCAAAAGTAGTGATGGAGAGATGATTATACACGAAAGAGAAAGACTCTCCTACCTTCGTAAGAGATTCTCCGAAGGCAATGAGGAAGGAATTGGGGTTGATATTCTCGAAAGTTCACTGGAGAGCCTTAAGGACGCGACATGGGAGTCAACATACGCTGACTTAGGTGAACCGGAAATCATGCATCATACAGAAAACTCTGAGATTCGAGTATGGACAATGAGAGATTCGGGCAAGCGTTTGTTGATCGGTATCAAGACTAGAGGACCCACGTGGGAAATGGCTGCAATTAGGACATATTCGGGACTCGGGAGAGAGATGGAAGTTATTTCTGTACGGCCAGAATGCATTTTTCAGGGAGATGAGATATTCCTGGGGAACATTGTTGGGGAGAAATTGCATTTGCTCGATGTGGAAATTTCAAGGGTTGTGGGAGAAGTTAGGTTCCACCTCTCCGGGATTTCTGGTGGCGTCCCTATTGCCTCTTCTCCTGTTGGATCAATTAGTTTTGAAGAAGAGTAGTCAGGACTTCCTCCTAACATTTGCCTCATGTCTAATCCTATCTTCCAGTTCAGGCAATTCGGCTTCCATTTCTTCCCTGAAATCGGAAATTGCCTTTCTTGATGAACGCGAGGTTTTCCTGGGCATCTCCAGCTTTAGTACGGCCGTTACTGAACCTCTCCTCTTTGGATTTCTGGGGTTGGGCAGTCCTCGCCCGAGCATGGTTAAAGTCTCGCCGGGACTAGAGCCTGCTGGGACTTTAATCTTGAGATCGACCGCGTCTATGTGGGGTATCACTACATTAGTTCCTAATAGAAGGTCAGCGTAGCTAAGTGGTAAGGCCATTAGTAGATCGCTACCATCTCTCTCAAACCATGGATGGCACTCCAGTTCTATCTCGATGTAGAGATCCCCTGGAATGCCGTTCATCGATGATGATGCCTCCCCTTGCCCCCTCATCCTAAGGCGGTTTCCGGTTCGGACGCCGGGATTTATCGTAAATTTGACCTTGATAGACTGAAATGCCCGTCCTTCTCCTTTGCACTCATTACACGGATCGGTGACTACTCTTCCCGATCCTCTGCATGGGCTGCATTCCTTACGGATGCGTTGCCTGAAGGGGCCAATCATCGAAATCTCATCTATTCGTCCTCGCCCATCGCAAGTTGGACAGGGTCTTGAACCTGAATGAGTCTTGGAACCGGTTCCATCGCACCCCGTACAATCCTTTAGAACGTCAATCTCTAGCTCATCATCCATCCCTTCTAATGCAGCCCGAAAAGGGATGGTGTGGCGGACAAGTAAGTCGGAACCCTGTGAGGAGTTGCTTTGCTGCCCTCCGAAGAACTGACTGAAGATTGACTCGAATCCTCCGCCAAACAAGTCATCAAAACTAATATTCACGCCTTCGAATCCTCTGGAGCCAAAGGGTGAACCTCCAGGTCTGTCATGACCAAACATATCGTACTTTCGCCTCTCCTCGGGATTGGATAGAATCGCATATGCTTCCTGGATTTCCTTGAATTTCGTCTCTGCTTCTGAATCGCCGGGATTCTTGTCAGGATGAAATTTCCTAGCAAGTGAACGGAAGGCCTTCTTTATTTCTTCTTCAGAGGCTGCCTTGTCGAGACCAAGGATGACATAGTAATCTCTCTTATCGGCCATATCCCCACCTAACTCGGGCTCCTGACTGGGTCCTATGAATCGTTCCCTTCACCCAATTAAAGAACCACAAGTGGAACAATAGTTTGCAATTGGGTCATTGTAGATTCCACATTCTTGGCACATTATAGGCGACACTGCAGAACTGGTTGCTTCAGGAACTACCCATTGTGAACCAATAGATGGTAGTGTCTTTACCTCTTCAGTAGAAGGGAGTCCTTTTGTGCCTGGTTCCTTAGAGTTCTGCGCACGCCTAATTGCCGTCTTTTCGACAACATTACTTAGGTATTCAGATATTCGGGACGGCATGGATTTCCTAGAAGATTGCGTCTCTTCTATTTCTTCGTTGCTTGGCCTTTGTTCGACTCCATCAATATGGATGGAGAATGAAGATTGATTTTCTTCGGATTGTTCGATCTCAGAGGATTCTCGGTTTATTTCCCCAATACTGCTTTGCATTCTTTTCTTGGCAATTACTGCACGCCGTCCTTTGATATCGGAGTATGCCCTAGCCTCGAGTCTTTCGATAGCAGCATCTCCCTTCTCCCATAGGCCCTTGTCCTCTAACCTATATATCCTGGAGAGTCGCCCAACGGCCTTAGAACGGTGATATTCATGATCTGCGATGAATCGGTATCTGATTACTACAAAGAATCCAAGGGTCAGGGTTACTAAATGGGCACTCAATTCAATTACTAGGTCATTAGACAGCACCTCGTTAAATTCCGGTGAAACCAATCTGAATGATATCAGCAGCAGACTAGGCAATAATAGCAATGCCAGTGAAACTGAAGAAGAGCGGGTTGCCATGACGTGTGGCCAAGCAAAACTCGTTTGAATTATTCGCGCCCCCGCGAACATTGTGTAGCAGCACTATTTACCCCATCACGCGTGGCAATGACATGGAACCAGACATTACAGTATCAGCTGTTGTCAGAGCTCATGAAGACCCCAAGTTGGTATTGGAGTCGGTGCAGAATATTTTCCCTGACTGGAATCCCGATACATTGCCGGATTCATCCGAATTCCCAAGTAATAGGGAAGATTTGGGGGTCACATCAAAGGTTCAGTCGATTGACAATATGATCTCGATATTGAGAAAAAGGAAGGTTCTGGACACCGCAATGGATGCAATGGCGATAGGCATTGATGGAAATGTAACGAGATTCAACATATCCCGGCAGTCAGCCTTTGCTAGAAAGGTCTCATTCGTAATTGAAGAAGCCCCACTGGGGGGTTTGATTGAAGTCCATATCGAAGTAGAGGAGATTGCAATATGGCTGGAACAACAGACATGGCACAGTGGACGGGATTTCGTTCCAAGGAGTACTAGTGACGATTTGGCAATGTCGGACAAAGGAGATCCTACTGAGTGGTTCGATTCCAAGGGTCGTAGAACTATGCAATCAGACTAGAGAACAGAGGATCCTAGCGATTTTTTCTATTATTGGTAATTGTTCATTGAAAGAGATTTTATCTTTGCCGGGGAGGTGCAATAACAAGACGTTTGGCTGGTGCACATTGAAATGGGAAATGGCCAAGAGTGTACGGAAATAGGTCTCGTTGCAGACAAAGCCTCCTGCATCATCACTCCATGTAACCGAGTCAAGGTCCCTTAGTGAGTTTTGAATAATTGAAAGAGGAAAATTGGGGGCAATTTTCGACGGGGCCCCGGGAACAATTGGCCCGGATTCGATGATTCGGCCGGAGTTATCAGGAATTTTCATTCCAAACCTGTTCCTAGCAGCCATCTCTAGTCTAATGGATTCGGAAGCATCAGAATACCCCAAGTGCAACACTGCAGAAAATCCTAGTTCTTCCGATATGATATCTGATATGAGGTTTGATCCCTTCTCATCAACAGTCAGAATCATGTGTTCAATTTCAATCCCATCAAGTCCTCTCTTTGAAATCTCTCGGGTCATTTCCTGGGAGATATTTTCATGGAAAGTCGAGAATGGAGTGAATCCAGTAATCAGGATTCTAGGATTTGCCATGGCTTTCGCAAGTAACGTCACTAGTAGTCATTTTCTGCATCGGGTCGTCGTCATATTCTTCCGTTCCGGATGCTAGCAACCCACATGGCCGAGGAATACGTGGTTCAATTGGAGTCTGAGGAAGAGGATGGCTCCAGCCCACTAGGAGTGGTCTCTGCTATTTGGGGGGAGCTGAGTGGCGGGATTGGCCCATGGGGTGCTGCCAGGCCCCTATTTGCTGTGGCACTAGCACTGATACCATTGCTATTTCTGGGTCAGCACTTTAATCGGCAACATAGGAAGGGGTCAGAGTGGTTCTTAATCCAGTTCCCCTTGATCGTGTCTTTGGTTCTCTGGCCAGTACTATATGTCTGGTCAATTGTCGATGCATGGTGGGTTTCAAGTGGCATTGTGGCAACTGCCAAGAATAAGGAGAGTTTAGAATCCCTCGGGAATTTCCAAAGGGCTGAATAGGTGACCGGGGCTAGACGCCCGAGATAGTTGCTTCCGAATCATTCCTTCCCAGTCCCTTAACAATGCGATAGCATTGGCAAATGGCAGCTTAGTTCCATTTATTGAAGTTCTAATTATCGTATCGAAAATGTCCATTCTATCTTCATCTGTCCTACTGATTAATGAGTCGATTGGGAATTCAGAAATCAATGGTAGGATGTCGGGCCCCTCAAGCTGTGCCGATTGAGTCAATATTTCGGGAGCCACCTCCTCATTCTCTTGCGCGTTTCGAACAAATGAACTGGTTAGAATTCTGAGATACTTCGACACCACCAAAGATACTTCGATGATTGGCATTTGATATTGTGAAATGAAGCTGACCATATTCCCCTGAAGGAACAGTAGTTTTTCCTCGATTGGGGATTGCGAGTCTGGCGTATCCCCATAACCACTCATGACTTGCTGAGCAAGCGATTACAAATTAACTCATTGAGATTAAGTAGTCCTGTCATCGTACCTAATAGGAGAACCACTATTTCCTCTGATGCCATCAATGAGATCGTCGTCAATCTCAAAGAAGTCGTTTAACCAATCCCCGTCTGTATCCCAATTCGTAGGATCTGTGCCTTCGGCGATTAAATCGCCATCGATATCCAGTAACCACCAACCGAAAGCATACTCTCCGGAGCTTGGATTGGGTAAATGGTGCATGTCTCCTGCCAGTCTATTGAAAGAATCGGTCCATTCCCCATTGACTAGGGTCACATCGTCACTTGTGTTTACATCGCCATAGTTTACATCATAGTCATTGATAACAAGGGCATATAGCTGATCTTGATTGCTTATTCTGTTTATCCTCAGATAATTCGAAGAAAGGGAGGAACTGCCGGAACACGTTCCAAGTAATGTTTCCCTCAATTGCCACCATTCTTCTACGTCCTGACCAGAACAGTCGAACAGTGTAGATGCACGAACAATCGATGGCGAGGAAAGAGTCGCATTAACCACTGCATAGTATTCCTGGAAGTTATTGTAGGGTACGTAATCGCAGGTAGAACTAGAACAATCCCATTCACCGTCATTGTCTGCATCCAGCGTAGCGTCACTAGGGTCTGTAGGGTCATGAGTGAACCAAGTCCAACCAAGTGTTGGCCTGGTAATTAGTGCATCCTTGAATCCAATTGGCTTCCAGTTGTTTGTTGTTACCTCCTCCCACTGGACTTCGATTTTCATAAAGGATGACCAATTATCGTTTGTTTCGTTCCATCCCCGATAGTGTTCATAGAAGTCAGGCATCATGTCCCCATCTGTATCGTTGTCTAATGGGTTTGTCCCGAATTTGAAAATCTCCAAACCATCAGATAGGCTGAGATCCCTAACATATTCAATTACAAATCCGTCTTGGAATATCGGTTTCATCGCTATTGAGTCACCATCCGAATCTGGATTAAGAGGCAAAGTACCATTGTGGAATTCCATGATATTGGTAAATAGAAGATCCGTCACTCCATTTGTTATCTGCCGGTCTTCTGAGTGGGGATAGAATATTCGGGATTCCCATGCTCCTTGTTCAGCAGGAGTATCCCCCATCTGTCTACCGTACCAACCATCTCCATCAGGATCGTAACCTACATCAAGAGGATTGACTGGATTTAGTGACCATCGTAGAGAATTTGATGGCAACACCTCTCCGTATATCGAATAGCAGAATTCCCAGCCATCCGGCATACCATCTCTGTCTGAATCGGAATCGGTAGGATCTGAAATTCCGGCTAATGTGATGTTGAAATTATTGGGATCTTGCTGATTTATCAGGCCCACCTTCTCGGATGATTCCAGACTCTTAGATGTGAAAATGGAATATAGCTGCCCCCATGCGGCATCCTCGGATAATGCTCTCTCCTCAACAAGTGCAGTTACTGCATCCAAACCATAAGATACTGGTCCAGAACCATTTGGCATATTCCCTACCTCTATCCTCTTCCCATACCATCTTGAGTCGTATTCTGCCAGATTGTCAAATGATTCAGAATCAGAAATCTCTCCATCGCCATCGCAATCGTATGAGTCTTTATCTGAGTCAAATTCTACATCGGAATCAGTTAGGGGGTTCATAGTCCAGTGATTATCTTCCAGATTCCATTCAGTGAACCAATATTCGTAACCATCGCCCATTCCATCTCTATCGGTATCAACATCATTAGGATCAGTAATTCCTAGAATAGCATCTAACATTGGTTTTGAGGGCCCTCCGGATCTCCATTCCACAAATTGGTCCATTGCTAATTCTGCCCTGCCTTCTTTGCCGAATAGAATTCGATAAATCCGATTCTCGAACTCGACCAAGTCAATTTGTTCTGCCTCCTCCCAGAATAAAGGAGCACTGGGGGGTGAAATTGCCCCGTTTATTGGCCCATTTGAAGTGATATTCAATTCAATTAAATCAGATATCCCGTCGGCATCAGAATCATAATTTCCATCATTAGGAACCAGTGGGTTTAGGGTCCAAACTTCATCAGTAGAGTTCCAAGAAGTGAAAATCAGTTCAACGCCGTCCAATAGTCCGTCACCATCAGAATCTGGATTATTTGGGTCTCCTGAACGACCAGTAACTAATGCCTGTTCATCGGTGATGAATGAACCAAAAGAGAGTGGGGACTCAGCTCCAATCCATGGTGTCTCCAAAAGAATTCCAGCTGCGTCGGTCAGATAGAACTGAGGAGATGAAATCGTCCCGTCGGTCTCGCTAATCAGGCCATCTATCGAGTTGTAT
Source organism: Candidatus Thalassarchaeaceae archaeon (assembly GCA_034399535.1). Lineage (GTDB taxonomy): Archaea > Thermoplasmatota > Poseidoniia > Poseidoniales > Thalassarchaeaceae > UBA36. The sequence continues at coordinate 21,732 of DASCSS010000043.1, read as the reverse complement.
TCTTCCCAGTTGGACATCCCATCCATATCTGTGTCACCCAGACCGTCCCCTTCGTTAACAGGATTCAAGGTCCAGTCCTGATCGAACAAGTCCCAACGAGCATGGAAGACCTCCCATCCGTCTGGCATCCCATCGCTATCAGAATCCGAATCTAGAGGATTGGAGGACCCAATGTCTTCATTCGGTATGCCATGGCTGACAGATTCGTAGATAGCCCCAATGAAATCACCAAATGCACCACCTACGAGACCAGACCAGGATTCGTGAGTCAATTGGGTCGAATAGTTGTCAGGATAGGGCAGTCCTGAGTCTGTAGACGAAGATTGGAGTGTTTCAGACTTGATATGATATTCTAACCAGTTTACGAACGACTCGCTCTGATCGAGGACTCCGTCATTGTTAGCATCAAAGCCGTCCCCATCGGGGTTGTTGAGTGGGTCCGATCCATTCATTGGATTGATTCCAGAGTTTTCGGCTGGCCAATAGCATGAGTATCTGGCTTCCCACCCATCAGGAAGAGAATCCATGTCAGAGTCGACAGAGTTTGGATCAGTCGGAACCCATGATTTAGCAGATTCCGCATCTTCACCGTGTGAAGGGAGGCCAGATTTGATTACTGATGTTCTGAGATTCTCCCATTGGAACTCACATAAATTGGACAGTCCGTCCCCATCGGCGTCTTCGTTGGCGTCAGAAGGATCTCGGGGATCAAGTGTCCATTCATTGCCACCAGTATATGCGTCTCCAATCCATCTTCTATGCATAATTTCCCAGCCGTCGGGCATTCCATCCTGATCTGAGTCAGGATTTGTTGGATCTGTGGGGGTGTCACTTCCCCCGCCCGAGCCCGTACCTAGCCAACCTCCAAGATGTACATCTCTTGCCGAATCGCCGGTTGCTTCATCGCAGACATAATCCCCATTGAGGTAATGGCAATCGAAGGAGGTTGAATCGATGAACCACCCCCAATATTCCTCACCGTCTGTGAGGCCGTCACCATCGGAATCTAGATTTCTTGGGTCGGTCCCATTGTGTCCAGAATCTGAAGATGAAACGAATCTGTACTCATCAAGATTACTCCAGAGTCTACTATATTCGGTCTGACCCTGCCATACAATGGAGACTCCATCGGAGTCCAAATCTCTTGAGCCATCGAATGGATCGGTTGGATCGAGGCCGTATGCAATTTCCCAGCCATCTGGCATCCCATCCAAGTCGGAATCAGTGGAATGCGGGTTCATTGGGGCAATATTCATGAATCGGCCTGGTGAAATTCCCACGAATAACCACAATTCGCCTTCCCTATGCAATGTAGCCATTGAAGAAACCAAGCCAGGAAATTCTGTTTGATTCTGGAACATTCCCAATATCCCGCTTGAGTCTCCCTCTAGGCACCATGTACCATCTCTCGAACCTACTACTATCATCCCTTCCAGAGGCAATATTGACTGAATGTCGTTGGCCCCAGTTAGAAGTCCTTCCATGTTCAGCATTCTATCATTTTGAAATGCTTGCTCCGGTTGAGAAATGATGATATTCAAATCCAAGAGGTGAAGTCCCCCCCCTGTTCCTATCCAAACCGCATTTCCGCCATTTTGGTCGAAGACGACCTCGATGGAGTTGACCGACGCAGATTTGGCGGAATCCAATATATTTGGGGTGACGAAATCCTCCGAGTTTTCCCTATTGAAAACCCACCATGGTAAGCCCAAATCATCAGAACCATCTGTGGTGTTCCATGCTACTAACCCTACATCAGTTCCAATTATCAGCAACGGGGTCCGACCGGGCAGATCAATATGTGCAGAGGAAATTGCAGTGGCATTTGATTCCATTAACAATGAAGATAGGGGGGTTATCTCGGTTGCTATGGGTGGATTTTCTAAGAATTGCAGGTTACTAGACAGAGCTAACTTCCATGCCCTATCTCCACCCGTAAGTAGTATGTCAAGGTCCCCTGATGTCGAATGTAAGGGTAGAATATCGGAAACCTGTCCAATTTCAATTGATAGCATTGAGTCCAGTTCTGGCAACCCGTTCTCCATGGACACAATGTGTAATCCCAAATTTGTCCCGATTAGCAAAATATCGGACTCATCGGAGAATTGTCTCATCATAGTCAGACCTTCGAAACCAGATGGAAAGGGGAATTCAGAAGTGGTCCCCCTAAAGGGGTCAAGAACCGTGATTCCATATTTTGATCCCACGACCAATCTTTCTCTGGGCTGATCGGTAATTAGAGTATGAATTGCGGTATCTACTAGGGAAATTGCCGTTGAATGATCAAATCTTAGGACTTGGCCGTCCTGTTGAGATGCCTTTGTCCCTCGGAGTCCAGGTATAACTCCAGTTCCTTCATCAAAATCAACGGAGTATTCCTCGAAATTACTGAATGATTCTCCCCACTGGGAAGTCCCAGGAGAAATATCAGGAGTGATGAATCCATCGTTATCAATGTCCCATCCATCGAAGTCGTTGTCCAAAGTAGCATCGCTTGCATTTAGTGGATCTAGCCCGTGATGGAACTCCCAACCATCGGGAATTCCATCTCCGAGCAATTCAAGCCCCTCGGGAACAAGTTCATCCCAATAATAATTATCTGAATCGCTAAATCGGGGGTCGCTCCCAAGCCATCCAGAATCCTCTGTGGGGCGCTGGAACTCGCTCTGACAGGAGCCCGAAGAGAGCCCTGCAATTTCTCCCGCGCACCATAGGCCATCTTGCTCGGTTACCCAGTCGCTTGGCGAGCCTAGAAGGTACTCCTCCAAATTTGTGAATCGTTCACCGATATCTATCTCCCCATCACTGTTGAAATCGAACCCGTCACCACACCCCCATGTGAAATCTGCTTCACAGCGGTCGAAGTCAGAAAATTGGTCAATTGGATCAAGGGGGTCGAAATACCGGCATTCCCAGTAATTCTTTGAGTTTAAAGAGTCGTTTGGGTTTGTTTTGTATAGTCCGCCCTCTGTACACATGTGGACTTCATATCCATCTGGTAAGCCATCTCCATCAGTATCAGAAACTCGTGGGTCGAGGTATTCCCTAAGTCCTGATGCGGTTTCCTCGGGAGCCTTTCCTGTCAGGCTATTCCTCTCTTCGAAGCACAAGTTGATTGTGTAGGGCCAGCAATACTCTTGCAGGGCGGTTAGTCCATCCCTATCAAAATCAGTCAAATTATCAGTTGAGTCTGATGGATTAAGCCCATCAATAGTCATCTTTACGAATGCATTCTCAAAAGTGATAGGTTCGCCAAAAATCACCTCGTACAAATCAGGAATTTGGTCACCATCTTGATCAGTAACAGGCGATTCACTGCCCTCGGCGAGATTTGGATCTGTTGATGACACAGGCGACTGGGGTCTTGTCTGAGAGACGAATGCCAAACTGGACAAGACTAGCAAGGAAATAATCAGGGCAGACTGCTTGCGCCTCATTTCGCCCACCCAGGTATATTTTCCCTACTCGGGGGATTTATCATGATGATGGAGCGCCGTTCGGACAAAGGTTGCAAGATTCGTTGGCAACCCCCTGCCGTATTGGGAAATTGTGGTCATTCGGGACAACATTATGGATTGCTTCAAAGGTGGCTCGGTTCAGGAGGAATTAGTATGTCAATTCAGATTACACATCTGGGTTCAGGGAGCAGCGGAAATGCTGCATTGTTCATTTCGAATCAAACGAAAATCCTGGTAGATTGTGGATTCAGTATGAGGCAGACCGAGAAGAGGTTGGAGGTAATTGGAGTAGTTCCAGAATCCATTGATGCAATCGTAGTGACCCATCATCACAAAGATCACTCGGGGTGTGCGCTCAGGGCTTCAAAATCTTGGGAGGCGAGCCTGCACTGCAACCTAGAAACAGCGAATAGGATGGGATGGAGGCCTATCGAGGAATGCTCAACTTTTGGTAGCCTGGAAAGGGTTGATTTCTCGCAGTCACTTAGCATTCTAGCAGTCCCAGTACCTCATGATGATGCTGATAACGTGGCAATAATTGCTGGGGATGGCATGGGAAACAGAGCTGCATTGGTAACAGACTTGGGGGAAGCGACAAGCGATTTGGTAGATCATCTCAGAGGATGTAGTCACATCTCAATAGAGGCGAATTATGACCATTCGAGGTTATTCAATGGGCCTTATCCAGATTCGTTAAAGAGACGGATCTCTGGACGAGGTGGGCATCTATCAAACACCCAAACATCAAAGATTCTCAGTAGCGTATGCAATGATAACCTTGACAGCATAGTTTTGTGCCACCTTTCAGAGAAGAACAATGCACCTCATCTTGCTGAAAGCGAAGTATTGATGGCGATTGGAGAAGAATTTACAGGAGAAATCTCGATTTCTAAACAAAATGGGCCAGAATTCAGCCACTGGACTGGTCAGTCTGAAGCAGAAAGGGCATTGGTGAGTTGATTACTTGCCCATGACGGCCCTGTGTACTAAATTCTGTACTTCTCTCATCCTGTCCACAGCACCTAGTTCCCTGAATAATGACAAGGATCGCTGTAGATAGTTCATTCGCTGGGACCGATCTGGTTCGACTTCCCCGAGACGGGCTAATAATTCTCCTTGCAGGACTCTGAAATCATTTGCTTCGGCGACTGCAAGGCCACTCAAATAATGCTCTGCTGCCTCGTCCCGCTGGCCTGCATCAACTAGAACCTGGCCAAGAAGTATCTCTATCTCAACAGCACTTTGGGGATCATCCAGTTTGGATAGTGTTTCCAACGCCCCCGAGTAATGTAACAATGCCAGGTCATTGTCGGAAATCTTAGCATAGTACCTGCCCAATACAGCTCGTGAACGAGCATGCAGGAAACCCTGTTCCATGTCCTTTGTATTCTCGTAGGCAGTTAAGGCGTGCTCTCGTGCCCGATCTAACTCGTCCATCTCGATAAATGCTGAAGCGAGCCTTATCCTAGCATCGTTAAGCTCTGGATTATCCTCTCTTTCGAGTAGGCTTTCGACATTCCCATAGACTTCCAAGGCCCTTCTAGTGTCCTTCCTCCTTCGGAAAATATGACCCATGTTGTTGTACGACTGGGCAGCACCTATGGCATCTCTAATCTCGACCTGAATCTTCAGAGCATTTCTGTGGAGTTCGAGAGCATCCTCCATCGCTCCTCTCTTTACTGCGATGTCGGCTCTGGCAGATAGTAATCTTGCCAACTCGAAACTGGGTTTCCTACCTCCTATGTTCTTTATCGCTCCATCATACTCTTTCTCTGCCTCGTCCCATCTCCCTTGGATTGAGAAGATATCTCCCCTCAATTCCCGAATTAGGGCCCAACTCTTGGTGTCGAAGTCACTGCTATCAAGAGAGTTTAGGATACTGAGGAGTTCCGTGTGTCCAGTGCTAACTAGGCCATGGCCATCGGATAGCAATACTTCGGCGAGGCCGTCATCGTCCCCGGTATTCTGCAAATGATAGATGAATTCAATCCTATCAGCTGCGTCTCTCTTGTCACGGTACCACTTGACTGCGGTGGAATGGAGTTGTTTCCTGAGTTCTTCCTCCATCGAACGCATTAGGAACTCCCTTACCAGGTCGTGGACATCGAAGTTTTCTGCGTCGGACTGTCGAGCCAGACCCTTTTCGACCAAATCATCTAGCAGGTCTACGCCCTCCTCGGCCCGATGGATGGCCTGAATCGGGATGGGTTCCCTGAAAATCGCGATTGCGCCAAGTAGCCTCTTCTCCGCCCCGGAGAGTCTGCTGAAAATTTCCTGCTCGACGAATGCTTCCAGTGTTGCGTGGAATGTCTCTGCCACGTTTCCCCTGTTTATCAGCTCCAATATCAGAGGGTGCCCCCTAGAAAGCCCATAGATATGTGAGAATTGCTTCGGGTCCATTCCTGGCAATGCAGTTAGAATCAGTTTGCTAGACTCCTCATCAAGACCCTGGAGGGGCATTACCAGAGTAACGATGTTTCCAGATTGATCCGATTCTGGGACCACCATTCTGAATGAGCGAGAGAACATCACCAATCCGACCTTATTCAAATTGGGAATCCTTAGAGTAAGTTCTCTAAGAATTGAATATAGAGTCTCATCGCCTACCTTGTGAAGGTCGTCGATTACGATTAGTGAGGGAGATTGGGACAGGCCCTCTTCGATTAGGTTCACCGTCATAGTCGGTTGGGGGACAGGGGTGGCGGACAAGTAATCTGAGAGATCATTGTGCCCTATTGCGGACAGCCATTCGGCGCACGCCTCGAGAAAGGCTCGGGAACCCTCCCAATCCTGGCACCTGTGATATATCAGATTCCTCCGATGAGTGAATCTATCGAGAATTTTTGTAGAAAGGGAGGTCTTTCCGATACCGGCTATTCCTGGAACCAGGATAGATGCTGATTTAGCCTCTAGCAACTCTGCCATCACATCAATTTCCTTGTTTCTGCCGAAAAATTTCCTAGTTCTGGGTAGATCATTCAAGTAGGACACGAGTTGCTTCTCTATGTGCTTAGAGAGATCCCTTTCAATTATTTCAGGAGTGAGTCCTGAGAGGTCGATTGTGCCAGAATCATCCATGTATCTAAGCATGTCAACATGTCGAAGGGGCAGTTCAGTTGCCTCCAAAGCGTTGGAAATGCTTGTTGACTCGGAGTGCCCATCGGGATGAATAAGTCGTACTGAGTTTTCCGATACCTTTGCCCAGATTTCATCGGCGACACTGGCACCCTCGTTCGTCAGAAAGTATGCCTTTCGCTTTCTTGAGACTCCAGTGACATGGGCCTGTCTCTCGATGAGATGTCCATCCTCCTTCATGCCGGATATTGCCCTAGGAACGTTAGATCTTGCTATTGAAACAGCATTTGCTATTCCCATTTGGGACAGAGCAAATGGGACTTCGACCTTGTCGCTATGTTCCATGTAGTCCCTGAGATGAAGAAAGATTCTCTCCTGGACGCCGGGGCGGGATGTAACCATGGCAGCCATGATTCTCTACTCTAAGACTCACTCAATAATGTTAGCAGGCTACGCGCGCCATTCCTACTCCTGATATTCCGGGTCTGGAACCCATTCTTGCGCGTTATTATCCCAAAGCCAGCCAGGATGATCATCGTAACTTTCCAGATTCTCGACTTCTTCGGATTGGCTGCCTTCATCAATGCCTCCTGAATCGGGAATAACGACGGGTGATTTGGAGTATTCTTCGTCATCCTCAATTTCAAAACCAATGAATCCGCTGAGGTATGCAAGAGCTGTTAATGAGATTATGGCAACCAAGAAAGCCCCCCCTATTAAGGACCAATTTGTAGAGGTCTGGTCTGGTTCTCCCTTCGTTATTGTTCCTACGAAGGTGTACTGTCCGCCATAGCTAAACTGAGGCGTTGAAGAGTCCTTAATTCTGGAGGCCTCAATCCCCAATTCCCATGTTCCATTCGGCCACACAATTGTGGTGTTCACTGGATTTCCTGCTATTAGGACCGAGACTTGCTTTCCAGGGAGACCGAGTCCGGAGTAAATCGCAATTTCACTCCCGTCTATCCAAGTCTTCTCTGGTTCTTGGATGGAGAACTGAAGAGGGACTACCGTAAATGTGACTGGATCAGAATTGGCTTTAGAGGCCCATGTGTCCGTGGCTATGAAAATCACATTATTCAGAGTCCAGGACTGCATGTCTTCGTCGTAGAATAGCATGTCTGCTGGATCATAGCGCGCAATGCCGTCGCCCCCTATGCTGATTACCAAGGCAAACATGTCATCATCATCCATAGCAGTGTCGTTGTACACAGAAATGAACTCGATATCATTGTCTTGATCTTCGAAGAAGTCTCTGAGATCTATTTCGGCAGTAGTGCATTTGTCGACTGATTTAGATTCGGTATCACAATACAATGTGATCTCGCTTCTCCAGCCAGAGGGGTCGAAAACGGGCTGGTTGTTGTTCGCGTTGGGTGGATTGTCAGCAGTGATCAACACCTCGACCCAGCTGCTGTAATCCAAACCGTCGTATGATCGAATACGCAGAAGATATTCAGCGTCGTGCCTGAGCTCGGTAGTATCCCATACAATCTCCCACTCTCCTTCATCGGAAAATTCGTTCGTACTAGTAGTGTAAACTGTCGTGTAGTTATTGAAGACGTCGTTAACTTCGACATCTACCCTGGTGACATCGCCATCAAAATCCCTTGCGACTCCCTGTATGAGGGTATCGATTGAGCTAGAAATCCTAGTCCCCGAGTATGGTTCATTTACACTAATGGTTGGTTGGCTGTTTGAGTTATCAATGCTCAGAGTGAGGACGACTGTCTGGCATTCGTCAATGTGCCCCTTACAGAAATCGGAATCAGAAGCCCATATTGTGAAGGTGTAGGTTGCTAGTTCTTTGGGTCGTGTGCTGAAATCCCAAGACCACTCCCAACTTCCATCTTCGTTTGACTCGAGTGGGGTAGTAACAAGGAAGTTCGGGCCTTCGATTTGCATGTAAATCAACCCTATATCCTTGTTGCATTCCAAGGGGCACCCATAGGGATCTTGCGCAGAGCCAACGAATTGTACTGAGCCTGTATCATGAGAGGAGAATGAGCTCGGAGATGTGACGAAAATCGTCGGTGGTTGGGCGTTCAGTTTGATTGTTCGGGACACTACAGAGCTATATTCAATCCCATCAAATGCACGGAACTCAAATGTGTAGTCTCCCTCGCCTGCAAGGCTACTCAGATCGATTTCGTAGTACCAGGAACTGAAGGGGCGGTTGAAACGGGTAACCATGCCCTCAGGCATTCCACTGATGTCTACTGCCTGTCCTGCATCCTCCCATGTTCCGGTAAATGGATCTTTGACCTGGACCGAGTGCACATATCCTCTTTGGTCCCACTGGGCTAGTTCATCTGTGGAATAGCTGTTGGCCAGCTGGCCATCATGAGCACTTCCAGTGATGTTCACTACCCTTCTGAAGGAATGGCCTTCTTCTTGGGAGACAATAACCGTAGGAGCTAGGTTGACTAGGCTCGTGGTCTCTTGGTGAGTTGCCTCTTGTAGTGTGAACTCATCTCTCGAATATCCAAACCCGAACTTGTATGCTGTATACCTGTATAGTGACATTTCTCTGGTTCCCGCGCTGGAGTCGCAACTTGAGTCATCGATATCGATGTACAAATCGCCGTCATTGTCTATTCCGTCGGAACAGGAGTCCTCGAATTGATCATCGGCAAAACCATCCGGATTGTTCCCCCCACCTAGGCCCCTAAAGTCCAGATGAAAGTTGGAGGGAAGGGCTATCCATGGAGTAAAGCCATCATCTCCTGTGTTTATCAAATACAGATCTTTTCCAATGGCGTCTTCAACAATTACCATTGCATCACTGACTTTCTCACCATTAATCAGTGTCTGGAATCGAACAAGTTCCGCTCTGCTAACCTGAACTGCAAAATGGGTGGGCTGGGTCGCGATCTTAACCTTGGAAAGGTCTAGATTGGTCAGGTTTGCGAATGTGAAAACTGTGGAGTTGTTGTCCATGTTGACTGAAAGGGGGAAGTTTCGTGGAGTGTAGTCAGCACAATTATCGCATTCTTTGACGGGCGTTGGAAGAATTGCCCCTTGGAAACCGTTGTCTGGCCATGCTTCCTGATCTGGCCATGACAGTTTAACTGGGAAATCCCCCGAAGGAGGAGAGGGGATATGCTCGGATTGTACTGTAACTGAACTCTTGGTGATATTGTACGTTACCTCGACCCCGTCCCAAGTGTTCTGAGAAAAATAGGCCAATGAGCCGTATTGCTGAGACTCAGAGTACCCACTGTCATAGTTCCTTATTACTGCGCCAGTCTTTGGAATTGTGAATGAGTTCCTTTGAATGTCAAGCAGCGAGCCGACTGATCTAATCCCATCTGCGGTTCCTCCTGCAGTGATTACGTTGTCATACATCGTGACACCAGTCATATACGCATGAAGAACTGGGCAAGTGAAATCCCCTCCCCAGTGGGTGTTGCTGCTACACCCACCATCGCCAGCATAGGAAATCGAGTTGTTTGCAAGGAGTACCCTGGAGGCTGAGGCTTGGTTATTGTTAGAGGTGTACCACCCGGCAACTATTGGTGTCCTGGCTGTTTGGAAAATGGAGTTGTTCTCCGCCACAACGTCAAAGGTGCCACCGAGCCAGAATCCATTGAACCCCCCAATTGGGCCAATGTTGTTGTTGTGGATGGACACCTCACTGGAATATACCACAATCCCAGAACTTTGGGAAGCGCCTTGAATTTCATTCCCGGAAAGTGTGGCATATGCTCCACTGGAAACATATATCCCGCTTCTCTCTTGGGTTGAAATCTGGTTATTTGTAATTTCAAAACCAAAAGATGTAGAGCCGATGGACTTCTTGCCGTTGATATCGATGCCATTACAGTTTACATTGATATCTGTGTTAGAGACCTTGCCCGCTGATGACCATAATCCTATCCCATAATCACTAGAAATTTCTGTATTTTCAATCTCTACAAATGACTTCTCGGCCGAGATTCCATGCCTGCCACCGGCATTGTTCTGGCAACCATTTCCGGTGCCAGTAATAGTAATGTCAGAAATCAAAAAGGGGCTGACTGATGAACCGGAGGAGTAAATCTGAATTGCCGGGCCTACAATGCTACGGCTCTCGTCATTTCCTGCAATAAAATTACCACCGTTGAATGTCGGTTGGGCCAGATTCGTAGTTAGAACGCTGCTAGTATTGATATCTGAAAACTCCAATTCAGTTAGGACTGGGCTGGCTCCATCAAGAACCAACGCACCATATCTGAATTCGCTGACAGCAGAAATATAGTGCGGAACTCCCCATGCCCCATCAAAGGTTACGTATCTCAACTCAGTTTCTGATAGATCGATAGAACTTCTCATCAGGACGCCCTCGTTGCATGATGGGTCATCAATCCATATCTCTTGGTTACCTTGGCTCATACCATAACACTCGCCAGTTGCACTGGAATTTGCTGGTTCTTCCCACTTCAGGGTAATTCGCATCGTAGGACCGGCATTTGTCGGACTGCCGCAGGATATCGCTCCCGCGCAAAGGCTACCCCGAACATCAAGGTGAGAGCCGTTGGCAAAAATCACTGTCGAGCCTGCGTGGATTATCAGTTTGGCTCCTGGAGCAATTGAGACGTCGCCAGTCAAAGTATGGGTTCCAGCCCATGTCTCGGTACCAGTGATGGTCCCTTCAGTGGTTTCATTCGAGGCCATCACAGTTCCGGCTGGGAGGGCTAAGGAAAGCACGATGCTTAGTAAGAAGAGCCCGGAAAGCCAGAATGGCCTTGACTTTCCATCCTCCGCCATAGGCCTCGGGCAACATTAGGCCAATTTAACCATGGGGACGGGTGGTATCACCTATTAGCGGTGTTTGGCTAGATGTTTTCTTCGATTCCGAACTCAAGAGAAACTTGCTCCGACCATGCTGCAGCGTCCAAAAGCCCGTATCCAGACTTGGATTCGTGAGAGGATTGTTGGTTGGGGGCATCCCGGGCAGATTTGGCCAGGGCGACCTTGACTAGGGACATCTCGGTTGAGTCAATCATGCCGTCCTCTCCAGCTATATGAGTACCAAATTCTGATAGAATCAAGGCAAGAGCACCCGTTACCAATACTGTTGAGTCACTAGTCCCCGTAGAATATGCATATGGTGGTTGCCGATCTGTTTTGGTACATGACCAGAGGAGTTTTCCGGGGGCTAGAATCTCTGGTTTCTGATGAGGGAATTGTCTCTCCTCACCAGTAAGGGGGTCAGTTGCTGAACCAACGGCACTATCAATCCAAGGATATCCGTCCCTCTTATGGGCGCCAACAGAAATTACTCCAACTATACTGGAGGGTGTGGAGACGTCGGAATTATTCGATTCAGGATCTCTATTACCCGCTGCCGCAACAACGAAAATCCCCTCATCAAGGGCTTCTTGGACTGCTTCTATTGTTTCGGATGATGAGGACACCCATGAGCCTGGCTCACTGCCCAAGCTAAGGGAAATGATATCGGCGTTCTGTGAAATCCTGCACCACCTGATTGCCTGTGAAACCATTCTCTCATTGGATGACTTGCCAGTAGGGCCCAGTGCAATTGCCACAGAAAGAGAGACCTCGGGAGCAGCCCCGAGGAAAGTCCCGTTGGCGACGAGTAATCCGGACATTAGAGTTCCGTGGCTCTCGTATCCTATATCACGAACCTCATCGTTATTTTCAGAATAAAAATCCCTGAATCCCACAATCTCAACCTCAGAGAAGTCGGGATGAGAGCGATCCATTCCCGTGTCTACGATGCAAACTCTGATTCCTTCACCGAGGTTTCCTGATTGTTGCAATTCTCGGATTCCACTGTCCTCATATGCCCATTCGGAATCGGGAAGAACCTCCCCTAGGAGGGGAGCTATGGAGGGATAAAGGAGGATGAATGCCACTACTACCGATGAAAATCCGACTGCCCCCCAAGGCCAGAGGAAGCTGACAATGGGGCCGAAAGGCCAACGAAGTTCACGAGCCTCTTCGTCGGTCACGCCATAGGCTTCCCCAGGATAACCCGGAGCATCAGAGTCGACCGCAGTCAAAAGGTTGGGATCCTCTGGCTCCGGCATCAATTCCAGATGCTGCATCCCTTTCATGTCAACACCATCGGCTTGGAGTCGTATTGGTATTAGAACATTAGAACGGTGCGCTAGGTCTTCGCCCGGGACGCCTGGTCAAGTAGAGTAGCAAGCCGACTAACATTGCAGCAAATACGAACCACATGTACTCCATCAAGGAGTTTTCGTCAGAGCTTGCCCCCAATTGGGCCTCCATTACGCAGAATGACATTCCTTCTTCTTGTTCGGAGTTACAAGACTTGAGTTTACCCGACTTCTCGACGCCATCGATCTCAAACTGGATGTAGAAAATCTTCGCGCCGTCGTACTGAGTGAAATCCATGTTAATGTAGAATGCGGATTGGCCCATGCTGGGTACATCGCTGACGGAACTTGAGTTCACACCTTCGAGAACATCACAATTTCCATCATCATTGTCATCCTGGATTTCCTTGCAAAGCTTAGCTAGAAGTGTTACTCCATTGGCATCCACATTGCCTGAATTTGACAGGTTGACCACGTATGTTTCAGAGAATCCGTATCTCGCGTTCCCGCCCCCGAGCAAGGAAATGGTTTCACCAACGATGGATAGAGAAGGAGCATCCATGACAAGTGATACCTGGAATTCGTATGAGTTGTTCAATGAATCAATGAATGTGAAAAATAGGGTGTCGCCAGTGTAATTTTCGGGGAATTCCTCCATTGCAACGTATGCCAGAGTGATTGAAGTAGAGCCATCCGAAAATGGTGATGCTGGCTGACTTAACGGTCCGGATATTTCCCATCCCTCTGGTTCAGAAGTATTCAGCCAGAATAGCTCATCGCTGTTTCCGAGGTTTTGGAATGGAATGTGGACATTTACAATCTTCTCACTGGAGTCAAAGTAAATTGAGTCCTCAAAGGAATCCCCCAATACTAACCCTGAGGTCCGGGGAATCTGCACGATCATATCTGTTTGAGTTGAGAAACCCTGCTGAGTTGCAAACTTCACGATTATGGTATGGCCATCATTGAAGTGGTGTGCGACAGAGTTGTTCGCAGGGGTAACGCGAATAGTTAATTCAGCGGAGGTGTCGTTATCGAGACCCATTGAAATTGTTGTGAAGTCGAGCCAGTCACCCTCGGGATCACTGAGATTTTGGAATTCTACTATCCAATCCAATCCATCGATTCCTGGGACTGTGGCCGTTACTAGGTAGGTGTCGAATGGGTTGTGGCCGTCATACGTTACTGAGAGTGTGAACTGAGCGGAGTGGTAATTACATTCAGTCTCACATTCCGAATCTAGAAGTTCTACCTGCACTTTTTCAGCCGGTAAAGCAACCACATCCAGGTCTTGCTTAGAAATCCGTTCAATACTAAGTGTAGTAACTGGGGTTTCCTGACCGGCACGAACGGTGACAGCCTGTCCACCCGAATAGGAAACATTGCGTCCCCCCTCGTCAAACTCGAAGTCGCTCGATGTGCCTATAGTTCCCGAAGGAAGGAGTAATCGGAGGACCCCATCATCACCTAGCTGTTCGGACCAAGTAATCCCCATTCCCACGTTGATAACGAGGTCGTAGTCATCTACGTCGGATAGTTCGCGCTCAATACCCCCATAATCTAGCCATCTTGTGTCGAGATTGAGGACCCCACCAATTGACAAATCAGATTCGACGTTTGCCCCATCTACATCAACTTCCATTGAATCGACCGAGACCAAGTATTGGCATGCCCCTAAACCGTTGGTTGAAGCATACACAATCCAGTCACCTGGCTCGACTGACGCGGACCATTGTCCGTCCCATCCAGATGGCTCGCTTCCTGACTTTGTTGCCACTACTGAGTCCCTTGAGATTCCATGTACGGGAAGTAGAACCACTTCCCAGTCCCCTTCACTAATGCAATTCTGGTCAACATAAGATACGCTGCCAGAGACTGCTACCTCTCCAGCGTTGATCTCTATATTCTCCACATGTGAAGTCTGTTGCAGAAGAATCGAGGATTTCTCGGTTCCGAACCCCTCTTTCTCCACAGTTATGTTCCAATGGCTATGGGCGGGGAGGAATGTAGCCCATTCTCCGTTAGCGTTGGTGGTCATTACGTGCGAGATATCCGGAGATTCGGGGTTCCCAAGGTCCAATGTGACTGTGACATTCTCAAGACCTTCATTGAAGCTGGGCGATCCATCGGCATCAAGGTCCCAGAACACCCTCCCACTAAGCTCCACGAGGGTTTGAACGGTGACGAAAGCCGATTGGTTTTCAGAAATCACCACACCTGACTCAATTAGAGAGATGTTTTCGACCAACATCCTAACTCCGTCCATGCTAGTTTGGTTCATCTCCACATTCCAAAGACCGGGAGTAGTTCTAATCTCAACTGTCTGATCGAAACCAGAGGCCTCAGCAGTGAAGTAACCCAATCCCTCCTGGGATGTGAATTTTAGATACATTACACCGATAGAGTTGCTAGGGGAGTTGGTAGACAGATAAACCGAGACTGAAGCCAGTTGAGTGGTCTGGTAGTAGTTCCTTGTCCCTGCATTTTCATGGGAAACGGTGATTTTCTCCCTGAGTCCCTCGTATACATCGGGATAGGTCTCAAACTCATCAACAATAACAATCCAGTCTCCCTCTTCCATATAATCAACAATCAATCCTTGATCATCTGTTTGGTGAGTTTGCATCCAACCTCTTTCCTGGTTATGGAAGACAACGTCATGATTTCTGAGAAGGTCTCCACTCTCATTTCGGAAAGTGATATTGACTAGCCAAAGTGGCTCAAATCCCACAGAACGCTCGACTATAATGGAAGAGTCCATGCCAACATCAAAGATCTCGTTGACATCATAGAGAGTGTCAAATTGCTCGTCTGCAGAGGCATTTGCACGGTCTATTACGATTCGGTATTTTCCTGGTTCTAGTGATAGTTCGGCCCTTCCGGTTGAATACCACTCATCGCCATCGAGTAAAACAGAATACCCGGAACCGTTGGAGGTGAGGGACTTAATCTCAAATGGGTATGAGACATAAGTTCCATTTGAAGCATTATTGTCTCGGGAATGATCGACGAATAGATCTATTCTAACGGTGCTTTCGGCTTCGGGATAGAGCAGTAATTCGACGGATGAAGTTGTGTTGACCTCCTTCTGAACTGTGCTTGAACCAAATTCACCGGCATCGAGGACGAATGTCCAGTTTCCGAGAGGGAGGAGCATTTCAAAAAGGCCAGAGGGATTGACCTCTTCCTTCCAGAATCCTGAAATTTCTCCGTCGGAGTTGCTAGAGATTACGTCAACCTGTTCCCAATCCAAGTATCCATAATTGTATGTGTTTCCTTCCCTGTTTAGGCTCACAGACCCGAATATCATCACAGAGTCTGCTAGCTCGATGTGGATTTCTTCCATATCTTCTGTTACCAAGAACCTTGAACCATTAGACAAGAATCCCTCGGTGCCCATTGTTCGTTCGGCAGTAGCGTCTACGAGCGATCCCTGGGGAAGCACGACGCTGAAGTTTCCATTAGAGTCGGTTGTAGTTGAAAGGGTGAATCCGTCCCACTGAAAGACGACTTCCTGGAAAGATGCACCTTGGCCCATCTGGCCTTGGGTGTCTTTGGCAGGAGGGAGATGAACGCTTCCATTGACTATCTGACTAACACTGAATTCAAAAGATTCGGTCATGTCATTGCCACTAATTTCAACAATCTGCCAAAGCTGCTTGTCTTCGTTTAGGGTGTAGTTCAGAATCCAGGTTCCTTGGGGTAGCTCAACAGAGTAAGTGTCCGATTCATTATCGAAAACAGCAGTTACTGGTGACATGGATTGATTCTCGGGCCTGAATATCATCTCGAGTTCGTCGCTTAGAATCTCCCCTCCGTCTTCCAAGGTAAATGTGATGTCGAACATCTGGGGGACATCCGACGGGAAATTGGCCAAATATGGGTGATTTGATTCAAAGATCATGTCATATGAGACCTCAGGGAATCCGTCACCATCTATGTCCACTTGCGAAACGTAAGATCCAGGGATGATTGGCCCCATGAGGAAGGCCCCTTCCTCATCGGGAGTCACCATGCACGGAGGGGCCACGGTCCCTAAACACTCATCGGTTGCGTTGTCAACTGATCCGGTTGCAGGGTAGATAAAAACCGGACTCGTTAATGGTCTTCCTGAATGGAGTATCACAGTTCCTTTCATTGCTCCTCCGGCAATCGATATCGGCACCTGTCCCTTGGTTGGCTCTATTGGTATTGTAAATGGGGTCGTTAGGTTCACGAGTGTCCCATTTCCAAAATCCACTGAAATAGAATATTCGCCGGGTAATGCGTCAACAACGTGGAATGTTCCGGCTTGGACCATGGGGCCACTGAATACTCCGGCTCCCGAGAAGGTTCCAGTTCCATTTACTGTGCCGTAAGTGGTGAGGTTTGCAGACGTATCAGTTTCAAAAGTTCCAGAACCAATGAATGTAGCCTGGCTAAGAGTACGGGTGAACCTGCTAACCCCCTCGGATGTGAATTTCCCAGTAGCATCGATTGTACCATTTACAAGATAGCTTCCGTTTCCAAGGGAACATGCTTGTTCCCCATATGAGATATTCCCGTCCTCGCATTCAGAAATACTGGAGGCATCTGTAATTGTGCCCGCTAATATTCCCCTTCCCTCGAACTGTCCGTCCCCATTAACACTGTGATTATCGTAAATCGTTTGAGTGTGCGTACCTGTGAATTCTGATACAGAAACCACCCCCTCAGAGACAACAGTGCCTTCTCCGCTGAATGAAACCTCACCGATTCCGGTGAACTCCAGGGATTCGCCGGACATGCTTCCATCAGAGGTCTGCATCACATAGGGGGTGATTGAAACCTCGTCGGAAGAAGGCGTGAGGATTACGCTTGCTTCGGAGACAGCGCTGCCATCGAAGTCTTGTTCGCCGGACCATGTCAACAAGCCTGTTGCCGATGACGGTGTGACGGAAATTGATGCTTCTATGATAGCCTCGCCGTTACTGTGGCCATCTGTTCCGGAGATATTTACGATGGTCTCGGAGAGCCAGGTAGAACCATACACGTTCCCCAATATGCCAGTTACTGGGTTGATATTCCTGTTGGTGTTCTTCTCGGTTTGAGTGTCATAGAACATTGAGCTACCTACGCCTGATGACTGTATCAAAGACCGGGCCGAGTCGAGGTTCGGTTCCCCTGTGAATGCGGATACCCTGATCTTACCCGCGGGAACCGTGAAGGAGAAGTCGCCATTCGCATCGGCCTGGGTGCTTCCAATAGGAATCCAATAAGTCCGGGAGTCGTGATCGGTGACGATGCCATTAGCATCTGCCTCCTCGTCCCCACTGAATGCGTCCCTCTCGATGAGTATCCGAGCATTTGGAACAACCCCCACCCCATCAAGGTTCACTGTTCCCTCAATTGTAGCGCCGCTGTAGTACTTCAGAATCTTGACCACTCTGTTAGAGTCGTAAATCGACCCACACAACGAGCTAACCTGTTCACCTGTCTCGTTCAACTCGCAGTGTCCGCCATCGGTCTCGTCATACCAATTTGATAGTACGAAGTGGTTCATCATTGCTCCGGGCAGTGCCATAGCATCCTCCAAGTATGTGTTTGGGGCTCCGGAGTAGCTTTGGGGGGCCAACCATCCCGATGGAGTCTCTGCTGGACCAGGCAGTCCGAGAGTGGAGGTCCCGTACCCGACATATGTCCTTGCAACCATGGTTTCGAAGAAGGCTGGCTCGTGCTGGTAGTCGATATCCGTCATCCTAATGACTTGATCACCGGTAATTACTCCTCCAGCCTGATCCCGAATATCTTCGAAGTACTCCAGTTCGTACTGTGATTTTGTCATGGACTCCTCTGCATTTCCTCGAATGGTCTCCCACGTTTCGGTAATGTATGTATCCAAGTCTAGCCCGGAAAGGCGAGTAGGGGCATGGAGGATCCCAGTAGGCTGGCCCCAATGATAGCCCTGGTAGTCCTCATAGTACCCCCCTCCTAAGGGGAACAGCTTGTTATCGACTCCGAAGTAGCGAATCTCATGGTTTCGCGTTATTGTCTCGCCATGAGGAGAGTCGTAGCTTGAGACCTCGTAATTGTCAATGGAAGATATCGCATCATAGAGGTCAACCAATTCTCCAAGTTCGAATCCCGCCGTTAGGAATGCCCTAGTCATGCCAAACTTGGCATTTGCTCTGTGGAGAGACGTGGAGACGTCGTAGTAGTCATCGATTAGGTCTGGAGTATACCTGTAATCCCCGATGAAATAGTGAGTGGGGTCGTCGTTGAAATCGAAGGCAGAAGTCGAACCCCTAACTTGGTCGAAAAGGGCCAGTGCATCTGATTCGTTGTAAATCGCGTCCCCGGACTGCTCCCCGTCATCCAGTACAATCCATGACTCGTCTGCCTCGGGAATTCCTTGGGCGTCCAGGATGTGGCCGTGCAATAGCTCCACGACCCTGTCTGGAATTTCATCTCGGTTGTCAGCAAATATCTCGTAAGTGGCCGAAACCCCCATTGTCCTTAGGAGGACGAAATCCCTGCTGCTTGACTTCAGGATGGATGCGAATTCTTCCTGCTGCTCGGGAGTCATTCGAGAAGACAATGCCCCATTGAATTCTTCACTTAGATCTCCTCCATTTTGTATCCTATCTGCTTGCGCCAGTGTGGCTATGAACATCGCCAGCGTATCCTCCTGTCCCGATGATAGTAACATCGCACCACTATGGGGTATCCCTGACTGGAAGTTGTCTGCCACAGTAGGATGCTGACCAGAGGCTAGGGCCTGGAATCCATAGTCCCACCAGGATACGAATGCCGGCCTTTCACTGAACGGGACCTCTGAGTCTTGTTCCGAAAGCCATTCGAAAGCGTCATTCCACCCGGCGGAATTGAAACCCTGTCCGAAGGTCCCCATATACCAAAGACCGGATGAGCTAGGGTCGTACGGTCTGCTGTTTAACAAAGAAAAGAGGTTGAAGAAGTCCTGCCTGAAGATATCGGGGGCGATATTGTAGATTCCCTCATCTACATCGTAGGAGTATTCCTCACCGGCCTGTCCACCGGGTATTCCAGCGTCAATCCCATAGGTGGTGTGCTGTGAAGTGACCAGAAGGAGCACTATTATCATAGCGGGAATTCCTGGCCGGGACTTGGTTGCTGGCCAGATTGACCGGAACCTGGAACGAGGAGTCCCGATCCCCGAATTCCTCCATACCTTGGTGAAAGCAGAGAAGTTTGCGCTGCCCCAGAGCATGGAGATTCCGATTCCACCTACGACGGCCATAACAGGAGTGGCGTTCATGATGAAGCGTCCTGCTGTCCATGCCATGTAGGTGGCAATAATTGCCCAGAGGCCTAGAAGCGTCATGCCAGACTTGTTCTTTCTAGAGCCCCTCCATAGTAAAAAGAAGGCACATCCAATTGCGATTACGGCCACTATGGGTCCGTATGAGGCAAACAATCTGCCCCTATCAGGTGCCTGGGCCTCACCGATTGTTCCAAAAATCTTGTTCTTGGAGAAGTAGAATCCTCCAGTGAATAGTATGTCCCAGCCGTTGTAAATGTCAGCTGCCTGTAGAATGAAGAGTACGCTCAATATCGTTCCGAAAAGCGCAGAACCACTGATCACCACCAATAGCCATGGCTTGTCCCTCATCGAGCTAGAAACCCAACCTACGGCAAATGTGAATCCAAGAATGTAGAACATTGGCTGCATGCCACTTGGGGCCATAAGGAGATTCATCCCGGGCCACGCGTAGAATGGTAGAGGGAGGACAATGCAAGTGATCAACATCTGTAGGGCCGCTGAAGTGAACTGGAGGCTGTCCCTTCCTCGGAAGATGTTCAATGCGACCTGGAAAGCATATGCCAAAAATAGTATTCCCGGCCCGTAGACGTATCCCTTCCAACCAAGAGCCATGACTGAAAATGCGACACCGGCCATCGTCGCGTTAGCCATTAGGGTTGGATTTTGCTTCCATGTCTCCCTCATTCCTGCAATTACGTAGAGGGGATGGTAGCTGGCATTCTCGAACACCTTCCTGTGCTCCAAGCCATCAAGAGCCTTGATCCAATAGTAGAATGCGATAGCTAAGAATAGCAATGCGAATGAGTCGTGGTCGGACATGGCAAAGGTTGACTTGCCCATGTGTCCGGGCATTAGTGCGATTAGCCAGGCGGCAATGATTCCTGAATTTCTGCTATGGGCACGGGTAGCGATTCCTGAAATGGGGAAGACGATCAGGGCGCCGTAGATTGCAGGAAGGGCGGCTACGGACCACCACACGGCTTCTTCCGCACTAATCTCCAGAAGCCAAGATAATGCAAGGCCGCCCAAAGCCAAGGACCATGAGAACAACGGAGGCCTAGGGTTGATGCCTCCTGTGGGATAGGCCCTGTCATGATCAAATATCAGATGACTTCTCTCAGCGATAACATAGTCAACTATGCGCTTCATGTACCAAGGATCAGAGCCGCCTGTAAGATCCCATAGCCCCGTCCCGCCAGCATTTAATGCTGGAATAACGTACCAAGCGGTCCTAACTACCAGGGCGACGATAAATGCGAGGCCTATGAGAATTCCATAGGAATGCTCCCCCCACCAAATCCTGAATAGCCCCTTTTCCCGGCGAGGAGCGATATCGCCAAACACTCCCCTGGAAGAGAAGAAGATTGCAAAGAAGTTCAACCAGAATCCAAGGAAGAACCATGAGAATGAACCAATGAATCCGTCCTCGGAGAACAGTGACGGCAGTTGGTTTCCAATTTCATGCAAGTGCCCGATCGTGTACAAAATCCAGTTTATTGCCAGAATAGATCCTAGAACATGCCATCCCTCGGAGCGGAAGAGTGCATGAATGAGGACAACTATTGCACCGAAAAAGCCCCAAACAAACCCGAGTTGGCTACCTTGGGAAAACTGAGTTAGGTCATCTAATTGTCCGAGCCAGATTAGAGGTATCAGGAAGGAAGCGAACACTAATGCCGAGTAGGCGAGTGGGGTCCGACTCTCAGAGATAGTGGGCAAAACTGAGAGCATTTTGCCAGAGCCCCTCTGCTGAAATGGCCCCCGAATTGCAAGAAGAACCACAACTGCGAGAGTCACTGATGCGAACCAATATGTGAAGAAGGCAGTTCCTATTGCAGTCCTCTGGGCATCAATAAATTCGGAGGATTCCGTG
>DASCSS010000042.1:0-10806 GCA_034399535.1 Candidatus Thalassarchaeaceae archaeon | reverse complement strand
TACCAGAAGAAAGGAGTGGGAGAAGGCTTGAACCCCGACGCGGCCCGGCCATATTTGGGTTTCGCAAAGCAAGCCTCTATGAGTCTGCAGAGCCGGCACTTCCTGAATCCCCTACGATGACCTATGCGCCGACTGCCCTTGGTTCTCTTATCGCGAGACTCTACCTAAATCCAATCTCAGGGAAGTTAATCCACGATGGGTTGGGTAAAGCTATGGCAATTCTTTCCGGTGAAGACGACGCTAGGCAACTGTCTCCACTTAGTCTCCTTCATCTGGCTGCCTGCACTCCTGACTTCCTTCCCCTTTGGCCAAGAAAAAATGACCTTGATGCGATTCAAGAAGTACTACATGGGCATGAGAGGGAGCTTCTTGCAGAATCGATTGACCTCGAAGAAGAGAGGAGGATGAAGGGAGTTTTGGTAGTTCAATCTTGGATGGAAGAAGACCGGCTTGAGTCCATAGAGGAGGAGTGGGGGGTCCAGCCAGGTGATCTCCGTAGCAGAGTGGAGCTTCTTGAGTGGCTCCTATTCGCAATGAGGAGGATTCTGCATGAAGACGAGGGATTTGCAACAAAAAACCGTGAGAGTCACAAGACACTGTTCGAGTCTATCGATGAAGTCTATCGAAGAGTTAGATTTGGATGCAGGGCAGACATACTAGGCCTAGTTGCAATAAAGGGAGTAGGGAGAAAAAGAGCCAGGGAAATGTCAGATGCACTTGGGGTATCCAGTGCATCAGACGTTTCACTATTAACCGAAAGAGACAGAGGGAAGCTTGCAAACCTAAGGGGATGGAGTCCAAAATTAGTAGATAATCTAGTTAAATCTGCTAGCATTTCCGATAAAAGAGGTCGCTAATCACATTCTTCAATCAGATAGCATCGCGCACCATGGATCCCAGCCACCCTGTGCCGTGGTTCCCGGCATGGGGAGTGAAGTTCTCTGGGCCCGTTGAAAACGTATTTTCAATTGTATCAATAATCAATGAATGGAGGCCCAGCAACAGATGGCTAATGACCTCCTATGAAGCAATAGCAAGTGAGAGACACCTGTGGTCTGCTTGGTATTCACTTCGAAGAAAAGAAGAGGACGAGGAGATGATTGCAAAAACTCCTGATGCTGAGTTCCTAAGGATTATTGCCGGCACGCACCAAATCAACAAGGCATTCGAACGAGCTGGTTTGACTGTTGGAGATGAAAATGCTTGGATTATCTCCCTTCCTGATTGGCAAATTGGTGATGGGTTTGGAGACTTCGAGATTCCACGTAGCAGCTATAACGATAGTAATGCTGATGCTATTCGCCTTATCGAGCACATCGGAGCAACTCTGATCCCGAGGAGGCCCTTCCCGACCAAGAGCGGTCTGAATAGGATAGGTGCAGAATATTCCATTGACCTGAAACCGGCAATGATGGAGAGTGCGTTTCTAAGTCATGCGGCGCTGTCGGATTTACGCTGAAGGTGAAAGGTAGTCAAATTGATAGGTGGGAACTAGGAGCATCGAGTGGTAGAATGGCGAAATTCCATGGCTACGGAACATGCGATGACTGCGGTGTCGCCTGTACGCCGGGAAATTTCCTCTCTAACGAGAGGAAGAGGTATTGCATCTCCTGCTGGGTAGTAATGAACAATCCCAATCATCCTGAATTAAACCAAATTAGAAAGAAAGTGGAAACTGCTGCAGGGGAATGGAAGTGCGCGAAGTGGAACAGAGAAGATGGTTCCCTTCCCCAAGGACCTCAGCCATATCGAAATTGAGGTCTATGGATGGAATCGAGTTTCGTTCCTGATGATCTAGATGCGACAAAATGGGAGAGTCTGGAGCCCTTTGTCTCAGATCTCCTTGAACGGGAGTTATCCTGTTCATCGTGCCTTGAAACTCTAATCAAAGATAGTTCAACTCTGGCTGAGCATATTTCTGAAGCCGGTGCGCTATTGTACATCGGAATGACTTGCGACACCGAGAGCGAGGAGAAGAGGAAGTCCTTCCTAGACTTCTCAAGTAACATTAGACCAAAGTTGGCAGAGTTCTCTGATTCGTTAAATAGGAGGATTATCGAACACGAAGAAGTGGGCAATCTACCAGATAGATACAATCTGATGATTAGGGGAATGAGGACTGAAATCGAGATATTTCGTAAAGAGAATATCCCTCTAGGAGTAAAACAGACAGAGCTCGTAACAGAAGCACAAGCAATCAACGGAGCCATGACAGTTGAATTCGACGGGGAGGAGCGAACAATGCCCCAGATGAATACCTACATGGAGTCAAACGATCGAGCTGAGAGGGAAGCAGCATGGTCAGCGGTTGCAGAGCGGCGGATGCAAGACAACGAAAGGCTGTCAAATATTTTCGACGAGTTGATTGCACTCAGACATCAAATTGCAATAAACGCAGATTTCGAGAGTTACACTGACTACATGTTCCAGGCTATGCACCGCTTTGACTACAATGTAGATGATTGCATCGAGTTCCACGAGTCGGTTGAGACAGTTTGTATGCCTATTCTGAGAGAGATTAACAAAACTAGAAAGGATTGCTTAGAACTAGGGATTCTCGCTCCATGGGATGTCAACGAGAAGACTGGAGCAGGTCCTGACATTCATGGAAGAGAGCCTCTGAGGCCATTCAATACAGTAGATGAAATGGTTAGTAAGCTCTCAGAGATGTTTCACGAAATGTCAAATGACCTAGGTCAGAAATTCGATACTTTAGTGGAAAGGGATACCCTTGATCTCGACACAAGAAAGGGGAAGGCCCCGGGTGGATACCAGTATTATCTCGAGAAAAGCGGAATTCCGTTCATCTTCATGAATGCTGCCGGCCTTCAAGGAGACCTTGAGACAATGATACATGAAGCAGGTCATGCCTTCCATTCGTTGTATTGTGGACACTTGGACCTAATTCATGAGAGAGATTACCCAATTGAGTTCGCAGAGGTTGCATCGATGTCAATGGAACTACTCACCCAACCAGGATGGGACAAGTTCTACGAGGCGGAGGAAGCCAACAGAGCTAGGAAGAAACACTTGGAGGGAGTAGTCTTCCTTCTTCCATGGATTGCTACAATTGACTCCTTCCAGCATTGGATTTATGCCAATCCCGGCCATTCAAAGGAAGAGCGGTCACAAGTGTGGCTATCTATTAGGGATAGGTTTGGTTCGGAAATGGACTGGAGCGGTCATTCGGACTTTAGAGAAATTTCCTGGCAGCAGCAAGGACACCTGTATGGAGCCCCATTCTACTACATCGAGTATGGGATAGCGCAATTGGGATCCTTGCAGCTTTGGAAGGCTCATCTGATAGAACCAGAAGATGCCTTAGCGAAATATGCCAAAGCCATGAGATTGGGGAACACTAAACCACTTCCAGATCTATTCTCCGCGGCCGGATTAAAGCTGGCATTCGATGAAGGGCACTTCACATCTCTCCTTGACGAAGTAGATTCGATGCTTGCTAAATTTCCGGTCTAGTTTCGGACGCCGAGGTCCGCGCTAATCGCGCAGACCCTCGGCTGTCACGGTAAAGACTGCCTCTCCCTCGGGAAGGTTTGGACTGTCGATTAGGCGAGCAATCCGACGGCCCCCCTTCGACTTCCTCAGGTACAGGCGGAAGGTACTGGCGTGACCAACAATGTGTCCGCCGATGGGCTTGGTGGGATCGCCCCACATGGCATCAGGTCTCGAGTGAACCTGATTGGTGACTAAGATCAGAGCATTCTGGACATCGGCAACCTGCTTCAGCTCCTTCATATGCCTGTTCAGCTTCTGTTGTCTGGCTGCAAGCATCCCTCTGCCAATGTATTCAGCACGGAAGTGACTAGTTAGGGAGTCGACAATTATCAACTTGACCTCGATGTTCTTGGCCATCCTCTTGATCTCGTCCACCAATAGCATCTGGTGGGCTGAATTGTATGCCCTGGCAACGTGGATCCTATCGAGCGCATCCTGTGGTGAGATTCCCACTGATTCAGACATCTGTGCTATCCTTTCTGGTCGAAATGTATCTTCTGTGTCAATGTAGAAGATTTCCCCGTTCAGCCCTCCTTGTTCTATTGGAAGGATTGTGTTTACTGCTAGTTGATGGCCGATCTGAGTCTTTCCACTACCGAACTCGCCGAATACCTCTACGATTGCTTGTGTCTCGAACCCGCCTCCTAGCAACTCGTCTAGTGATGAGGCCCCCGATGTTAACTTCTGCACCCTCCGTCTTCTTTCTAACAGGGCAGCGCCGCTGACGAACCCCCCAATATTTGCTAACTTCTTTGCACCGGCGATTATTTTTGCAGATACAGCCTCTCCTAGTTCTGCCTGCTCTGAAAGCTCAGCCGGGCTCATTACTGCAATTGCCAACAGATCCTCAAATCCTGCCTCTCTTAGCTTCTCTGCGGTTGCCGGGCCTACACCCGGAAGATCCTCTATTGTGGGCTCTGGTTCGTTCACGTCTATCACGATCTCTTCTTCAGCTACCTTCTCACTTGCTGTTTCTTCACTCATACTTTCACCAATCTGTCTCTAGTCGGATATTGGAGGTATATGAACAAGAGAAGGACCCCTTATTGGAGTGTGAAAGTAATTTCACTGTTTGTTTCTTAGCAATATATCGTTTTTTCACTTTCATTACTGAATATTGGTAGCGGATGGTGGATTTGAACCACCGGTCTCCGGGTTATGAGCCCGACGAGATAACCTGACTACTCCAACCCGCTAACTGTCCCCTGTAGGCTGTTATATTTTACACATACTGATGTTCTAGCTCTTCATTGCTTGCGAATAGTATACAATGCTACGTCCTTAGCCATGGGTTGAGTGCATGGATAATTCTCTATTGTTTCAGAATGCCGAGTTGGTTTTCGCAGATTCCGTGGTATGTGGCGATCTAAGAACCACTGCTGGAAAGATTGCTGCAGTTGCTCCGGGTGGTGGCCTGACTCCCAGGGACGGGGAGGCCGTAATCGATGCGGACGGCCTGCACCTTCTACCTGGTGCAATTGACCCTCAAGTTCACTTCAGGGAACCAGGACAAACCGAGAAAGAGGACATAGGGAGTGGCAGCTTTGCTGCTGCTTCGGGAGGCGTAACTTCCTTCTTGGACATGCCTAACAACGTCCCATCTGCAATCAGCATGGATGCCATAAAGGCAAAGATTTCCTCTGCATCTGTCAACTCTGTGACACACCATGGATTCTTCATTGGTGCGACACCCAACAACATCGAAGAGCTTCAAGACGCGGTTGGTACGCCAGAGAATCCCAACCCTACTGATGGAATTTGTGGGATCAAGATTTTCATGGGAAGCAGCACTGGGGATCTCCTAGTAGACGAGCAGTCGGCTCTGGAAGAGATATTCGCCGGGACGGGTGGAGTGATAGCCGTTCATGCTGAGGATGAAGGAAGGCTCAATCAGAGAAGACCAGAGTTTGAAGGAAGGACCGATGTGGCAGCACATGCGGAATGGAGAGATAGCGAGACAGCACTAATTGCAACGAAGAGGGCTTGCAAGCTGGCAGATGAAAGCGGCCACAGATTACATGTCCTACACCTAACCAGTGGACTTGAGGCGAACTGGCTAGCTACAAACAAAAGCAAGAATGTCACTACTGAGGTCTGCCCTCAGCATCTTACCTTCGATCAGGAAGACGTAGAAGAGAGGGGAACTAGACTGGTCATGAATCCGCCTATTCGCTACTCAGAGGACAGGGAGACTCTGTGGAGTCGCTTGAAGGATGGGACAATTGATTGCATAGCAACGGATCACGCACCGCACACACTTGAGAACAAGTCTCTAGGATTCCCTAAATCTCACTCGGGTATGCCTGGAGTGGAAACTTCCCTCCCAGTGATGCTCACTCACGCCGCAGATGGGAAGTGTTCCATCCCAGATGTTGTGAAGTGGATGTGCGAAGGTCCCGCAGAAGTATACGGCATTCAAGGGAAAGGTCGTCTGGAGGAAGGACGGGATGCAGACTTGGTTCTCGTAGACATGGGTAAGCGACGGGCCATCTCCGACACAGACACTTGGACTAGAGTTGGCTGGACAGCATATGAGGGAATTCCCTTGACGGGATGGCCTGTGGGGACCTTTGTAGACGGAAGGATGGTCTTCAACAGGACTCGTGGGGGATCTGCTAAGGGAAGTATTCTGGTCGAACCGGGGACTGTTGGAAGAGCACTAAGGTTCTCATGAGCTTTAGCTGCTAGAGTCTGTGCCTTCTTCATCTGAAGAAGCGGAACCAGGATCTGCCCCCTCTCCTCCATCTGAATCTGATACTTCTGCCTTCTCAATGTCATAGTACGTTTGAGGTTCGTTTCCTGGAATTTCCAGCTCAACCATTAGTTGGAGGTCATGAGTACGATGTACGGTCGCTCCGGCTGCAGAGAAAGCGTAAATGTAGTCTCCCATGAAGATGGATCTTCGTATGCTGGTCGACCCGGAATACCAGTAAGACAATCCCTCCTCGTTATAGAAGCCGGAGTGCTCAATATCGCCATGAGAGGTGAGAGAGCCGTTCTCGACATCAACGTATATCATCTTCAGCATCGAGACGAACTGGTAACCAGAGTATGAGTATACTCTGCCTTCCATCTCGACCTCGTCGTAGACATACCTGTGAGTGGATAGAGGGACAGCTAGGAGGTTTTCTGGTCCCCAGTAGGTGAAGGCCTTGTGCTCGTAAGTGGCCTCCGAATATGACCAAGACCATCCGCATGTCATGATGTCATCACAGTTTTCATCGGTGAAACCGGGGGTTAACGGGAGGGTGTCAGCCAAGGTTGGGTTGCTTGTATCCGAGACATCGAAAAGTGATATCTGCGTTGTCGACCAATCCAATCCCAATCCATCCGCACCTCCAGCGATTCCTATCGTCAGGAGGGTGTTGTCGTCCACAGGATGAATGTATGTGGAAACGCCGGGGACCTCCAACTCCCCTAGGACGGTGGGATTGGTCGGGTCAGACAAATCGAGGACCCATAGAGGGTCCATGTTCATGAATGTGACAAGGTAGCCTCTCTGACCGACAAATCTCGCGCTCCAAATCGTCTCCCCTTCAGCAATTCCTCCAATGAATCCGACATGATCTAGTTCGCCATCCCCGTTGTCCTGAAGAATCGTTACTTGGTTACTAGGTCCGGTCCAAACAGGCTCTCCGTTCTCGTCAAGCTCTTCCGATAGCCACCATCTTCCCCATGCATCAGAGGTGGAAGCAATTCTGATTGAGCCCTCGAACTCGCTCATGGAGAATTGATCCTGTACTGTCCCGTTTACCCGTCCTGATGCTGAGTAGGTTGTGTGGTTTGAGTCACTGATGTCGAATGAGTGTATGTTGGTAGCGTCATCCCATCCTGAGTTTCGCCAGAACCACCACCAATCGTTTGCTGGCTCGGCTAGAACCAAGTTGTTCTTTGAAACATAAACGTGAGCCCAAGTTGAAGTGATATGATCGACCTCGAGAGAGACTTCGCTGCTGAGCATCCTGATTGTCATTATTGTGGTTAAGCCCCTGCCAGCACTGTCAGCACTTGCTGAGAATTCATTGCACATCTCATTTGTAAGGGGGTGTGCGACAATTTCACCTCCAATCATCTCGTAAATGTGGGGGACGAAGTCATCCAATGTGAGTGAGGAAATTACCTGCTCATTGTGCAAGATGGTTTCGTTCATACTCTGGTTCCAGAGATCCATCCTCTTGTTCATATCATCCTCGTTCCAGTATTCATTTGGTAGATTGACCCAGTTTCGGATCCCATCGAAGTATGTCCAAAGATGAGTAACCGACCTTACTGTTCCGTCGACCATCCTAGCAGTGTGGTAATTACCCTCGATGTACAACTCCTTTTCTACGCTTGGCGCAGTTCTGTCTGTGATATCTACTACGGTGTATTTTACCAGATTTTGTACCCTCGTATAGGTGTACGAGTAGTCCTCATCGCCGTTTTCGCTGTTAATTGTAACCTCTTCAGCCATTAATCCCCTCAGCTCGCTCTCAGCTGGGAGGCTCCAGTAATTTACCGAAGAGGCGATGACTAGCCTATCTCCTTCTATCATCATCTGGGTTGGGTTTCCTTCTATTGTAAGATTTGACTCGAGAGACAGGTTCCCGAACTCAGGGACTCCCATAATCAGCAAAAGCTGCCCGTTTAGCATGTATACGTGAAATCCATCGGTTTTCAGGAAGTCGGCTTCGTCGACTCCAGATTCTTGGTTGTTGGTTTCTGAGTATTCGCCTTCGCGCGTCTCCGGGGCACTGGCGGAGTTAGTCATATCCTCGGAACCTCCATCAAAGTCTACAGCTGCCTCGGGCATCATCACATCATCTACCATCATCATCCATGGAGCAGTTACCCAGTGCCAGTAGCTCTGCTGATCTAGATTTACAAGCATCTCGTCATATACTGCTCTCTGAAGATCGTTCAGAAGAGTGTCGCAGGCGTTGTAGTTGCTTAGTGAGGGGATAGTTCGAGTCCTCTCCGGGAGTTCCAGTTTGGGATAATCGCCTTCCAATGCATCTATGGATTGTTCGATAGCTTTGTCAACTTCTTCAACTACATTATCCACTGCCTGTAAACAACCAGCACTCAGAATGACAAAAAGCATCATCAGAGTACGTGATACTTCATTATTCATGGCTATTCCTCCATTCTTCCTCTTTATAACCTAACAGTTGTTCTGATGTCCATTGGAAAAGAATGGATGCGCGGGGGACTAGTGGTGGGAAACGGGGTTCTTACCAATTTTGATTTTGGTGCGGGCTCTTCTGAGTCCTCCCCATCTTCGCTCGTCGTCTCAACGTCCCCAGAATGGTCACTGGTGACGAGGCATCGTGTACCGGCTAAGAATATCAGCGCGGCGACCTGCATGTCCAGCTTTTGGTCCATGAACATTTGACATTGCCATCTTGGATTTAAGCAAATTGGCTGCATGAGTGGAGGATGCGTCGTGAGCATTTCATTCTTCAGATGGTGCGAACACCGGGAGTTGAACCCGGGTTAGTAGGTTGGGAACCTACTGTCATAACCACTAGACCATGTCCGCTGGGACCGGGCGAGTGGATGGTGGTAATTGAGCGCGACGGTGCCCTTGCAGCATATTGCCATTACACTCTTCTTCTCAGTGCCTCGATTGCAGAATCGGCTGATCCCAATGAAGAGAGGCAGGCCTCAAGATTCCCCCTCTCGAGGGAGGACTCGGCCTGCGCAAGGGCCTTTTCAGAAGCGATCCTGCTGGAATCATCAGGCCCAATTCCTGATGAATCAAGTCTTTTCCTTAGAGCCTGCCAGTCTTTGCTTAGGAAATCTATCATCTCTCTTGCCTCTGCCCTCTCTGACTCGAAAGACTCCAGGTCGAATGTCAGTTTGGCCAAATCTTCGGCCGCACCGATCCATTCTCCTCGTGAGGCCTTGTCTTCAATGGAATCCAGATTTCTATGCCAATTATCAGCACCATCCCCCGAAGGTAGGCGTTCTTCGATTAGCTTACGCTGTCTAAGAGACCTTTGGACCATGGACATCGCACCGCTGATGCTCTTTTGTTCTCTTGATATTCCCTCAGCTAGGCCGATTGCCAGAGACGGGTCTCCTGACTTGAGGGCTTCCTTTGCATCCAATATCCTTGTGGAGGAACTCTCTGACGTGCTTCCCTCTAGGGATTCGAGGGATTGTTCCGCCTCCACAATGGCCTGCTTGGCCTTGTCCATCAGTCCGTCGATACCACTCATTTGGGAAGGTATCTCCGAGACAATAGCTAGTGCACGCTGAGGATTCTCATCCTTCATTGCCTTCTTCGCCGCTCTAATGGTTTCCTTGAGTCCTCGTACAAGATGGCCCTCCTCTTTCCCAATTGCAGACTCTGCGTTTTCGATTGCTTCGGCTGCGTCCATCCAGTGGGCCTCGATCTCGATTGCCTTCGATTTCGCTAGGCGGAAGTTCTGTTCGGCCTCTCTAAGTGAGCCATTCGCAAACTCCTCGATTGCGGCGTCTAAAAGCCTCCTTGACTCTCCGGGGGAGCCTGTTACCCCCTCCGCGCTGGTCACTGACCTCTCTACGTCCGAACGAATTTCGGTAAGATCTGCGGTGATTGCAAGGATTCGCTCAAACTCCCTCTCAGCGTCTTGAATCAATTCCAGCCCTCTAGCAGGATCCCTCCACCCCATCTCTCTCGCTGTCTTCAGTAAAGATGCGGACTGCTGCATTTTAACCCCCTCTGATTGAATGGAGAGGAGTCGGGCCTCAGACTCGTTCAAACGTGATGAGAACTCGCTCCTTTGCTTCTGGAGGCCATCTCGAGAAAATAAGTCGGGAATGATGGAAGCCAGAGCTGGTAGCAAGACTACGCCCAATGAGGAAGGGCTTCTAAGACTCAGTACGATGGGGAGTGCCAGTCCCAAGCCAAATAATGCCCCCAGACCTCTCCATCTCCTAGAGTTCACGGACTCCCCTAGAATCCTCCATGACACGAACCAGAGGGATGATGCTACGGCCAATATTGCTACTATGGGCAAAATTTCTGATCCGTTTGACCTCTCATATTCCATGAATGCTAGAATTGGGATCCAGACAACCGAACAGGCTGTGGAGACTCTGGTTCTCTGAATTGGGCCAAATTCTGCTAAGTCTAACATCAACATTGCTGCGGAGAACATCAGTACCACTGGGCCGAATCTCAACAGTAGATTGGAGTCACTTTGCATCGAGCCTAATAGCCACCAAGCTCCGACAGCAATGAGTAGTAGTGAGGCGAACAGAGCGGTCCTTTCGACCCTATTACTGTGTTCAGAGATGACCCTTTCGGGGTAGTCGGGTAGCATC
>DASCSS010000041.1:0-7591 GCA_034399535.1 Candidatus Thalassarchaeaceae archaeon | reverse complement strand
CATGAGTGGCGTAATGAAGAATAATCTAGACTGGCTCTATTCCAAGCACACTTCAGGAAAGGTTTTCGGATTAATGAGTACCCTTGGTGGAAAGGCAAGTAATAACACACTGAACCACATGAGGATTGCCGCGAGGTGGATTCATGGATGGGTCACTCCGGAGCAGATTGCCGTGCCTAACGTTAAGACTGCATTTGATGACTATGGAAACTTGATCGACGAGGATTTGAATGGGCGTATGCTTGAACTGGCTAAGTCCCTCATTGAGAGCACGGGCAAGCTAAGGAGGTGACTTGGTTCGATTCGCTCCCTCATGAGGGTGTTTATGCACTCGCATTAATGTCAGTGTGCGGTTTCCTCACATGGTGGTCTGCAAACTACCTGAATCAGATACGATTTGTTCGAATTTTCGCAGGATTTGGCATAATTTGTTCTATCTGGCTATTTCACGTTATGCTCGTGGTGTGAATATGGGTATCGAATATTTCCCAGTTAGGAGAGAAGTGCCATGGCGGATAAATGAGGAACAGCGGATCGAAATTTCATTAGAAAAGGAGCTCGGCAAATTTGAGCAGAAGATTTCTGACTACTTCCAAGCTCCAAAGCTAGTAATAAGGTCTCTAGATGAGATGAATAGCCGCCTGTGGGTATTAATGGATGGGAAAAACTCCCTTCATCGAATTGTATCGTTGATGGACGTACAGTTCGCTGAGAAGATTGCCCCGGCTTCTGAGCGCATCACAATTTCAATTCGTGACTTTGTAGAAATGGGGCTCGTAGCAATAGTAGACTCGAATTTGAAGGTTGATTGGGATACTGGGCCTACAGCAGATTAGTCATTCTTCCTCTATTGTGGTCCGCATTGCTTCATTCTTGCGTTCGCGGAAATTTGCCGAGAAATATATCATCAATGGTATCACCAGCACCAGGAAGAAGCACCCTAGTAATGCGGAGATGCTGTATACTGTCTCCTGTACTGGTTCTAGTTCGAAGTGTTCTATTTTCACGAACTCGTGCTTCGTTACTGTCGCGGATACATCGATTCCATCAGAGTCTGCAATCTGTCCGTCTTCTTCTATCTTAATCTTCCATGTGACGACCTTCTCTTCTGAGTTGAGTAGGGCGAGGGCCTCATCTTGTGCGTTGGCGATATTTTGGCTCTCTAGGTATCCTTTGCCACGTATGGGAAGCTCTAGTGATACTCGGCCACGCAGAGTCCCCTCCCCCCCGTCAAGTACCATTGAGTGTGTTCTCCTATACTCGCACGTCTCGATTATCGACGAGTAGTCGCTATCAGGCTCGTTACAGACGTATGCGGTGTCATTAAGTCCAAGGCTTGGAGAGTGAGACCAGTTTGTCCCCTCAGCCTCCACTACCAGTAATGAATCCGGAGGAGCCCCGATGACTGAGATGTTTATCCAGGTCAGCGCAGAGGATGTAGAGTGGTACCACTCCGCTGACCCCCCCACCTCGACTTTTAGATCCAACTCAACTTCCTCATTTGTGGTCGTGTAGCCATAGTACTCGGAATCTACAGTGTTTGAGTATACGGCGTAAGATAGGAGCAATATCAGGGTCATCCCTGTCCCAATCATGGTACGTAGCATGTTGGGATTCTTCGATAGGGAGCGCTTCACGTGTTCCGGATATATCAGAGATTTTTCAATGCTTGTTGCATCGACCCTGTATACCCTGGCAAATGCAAAACCATGTCATCACGATTAAATATGGTCTGTGGGACGGGCGGCACGCACGGTGATGATATGACGACGTACTATGATGTTCCTCCGGACCTCCTGATTGCTGCTCTGGCAGTCAAGCTTCAGGCCGAAGGCAGTATTTCGCCACCTGAATGGGCTGCCCAGGTCAAGACTGGCACCCATAGGGAGAGACCCCCCATTCAATCAGACTGGTGGCATACAAGGGCCGCTGCAGTTCTGCGCAAGGTTGCAATGAAGGGCCCCATTGGAGCAAATCGAATTTCTCAGGAGTTTGGAGGTACCAAGGACCGGGGCGTCAAGAGGAACAAGTCGGTTGCTGGTTCTAGGAATATTTCTCGTAAGATCCTTCAGCAGCTAACTGAGTCGGGATTTGTTGGTGATTCTATGAATACTGCTGGGACTGTCAACCACGGGAAGGTCGTCAGCCCTAAGGGACAGAGCCTTCTAGACGATGTCGCACACAACGTTCGAGCCGAGGCAGAGGAGAGATACCCCGAGTTGAAGAGGTACTGAGGGATTTCATGGCACGAAACAAACCGTACGCCAAGAAGAAGCGCCTGAACAAGGTCACTAAGCAGAACAAGAGAGTTCCTGTTTGGGTTGTCATGAGGACCAATAGAAGGACGAATACGCATCCGAAGAGGCACATGTGGCGCCGATCTAAGCTACAGAGGTGAACATATGGCAGAGACAAAGGAGATCACCATCCCACTTAGGGCTGCATGGAACGTCCCCCGAACCCACAGGGCGAAGAGGGCCATGGCCGAGGTCAAGAACCACGTAGCCCAGCACATGAAGAAGACCGATGACGAGGACATCTGGATAGACGAGTCCGTCAATCACGCTATTTGGTCTAGGGGAATGCATCACCCACCCAGAAAGATCAGGGTCGTCTGCACCAGAGAGGAGGGTTTCCCTCTTGAAGTCAAGCTACTGGAGGACTGATTGATTATGGGCAACATCAGGCCGTCGTTCATCAAATCTAGGGCCCTCAGGCTTGTGGAAGCCTATCCAGACCAGTTCAATGACGACTTCGAAAATAACAAGCACCTAGTATCGCAGTTCTCTGACGTCGACAACAAGCGCATGAGAAATTGGATTGCCGGATACATCACCCGGTACAAGCAGCGCAGGGTAGACTAGCGCATAACTCATCACCGGCAACTCTGCCGGGAGTGCATGGGTGACAGGAGAGAGGTTTCTCTCCCTTCGTTCACACAGAACGTCTGCGTGGTTCTAGTGCATCCCCAGCACGATGGCAACATCGGTGCAGTGGCACGTTCCATGCTCAACTTCGGTATCAACGACTTGAGGGTTGTGGGAAGATCTGGAGAATGGTCAATGGAGGCAAGGCAGAGGGCCAAAAATGCCCAGGAGGTTCTTGACGGCTCCAAGACTGTGGCCACCATTGAAGAGGCGGTTTCCGACTGCTCCCTAGTCATAGGGACCTCTGGAAAGAGGGAGGATGGTGACAAGACAGCGATGAGGCATTTCCTCCTACCCGAGGAGATTCCCTATAGGCTATCCGGGGCCGATGGCAGAGTAGCTATCGTGTTCGGCCCGGAGGGCAAGGGACTCCTGAACGAGCAACTGGCAATGTGTGACCTGCTCGTTACTATCCCCACTTGGGAGGGTTATCCGATACTCAATCTGAGCCATGCGGTATCCATAATCTGCTTCTCGTGGTACGTCAACTCCGAAGGTTCGAAACCCCCCGGAACGGGAGGAAGGCTGCTAGATCCACACCTTAGGGACAAGCTGAGGTCCGAGGTCAGGAGGCTGGTGCAGACAATGCCCACAAAGGAACACAGGCGCAAGGGGGTAGAGGAGACGATGCTGAGGGTGATACTAAGGGGCCTTCCAAAGAACGATGAGATTCATAGAATAATAGGAGTTATTTCAGAATCTGCCGATTCTTTCAAGACAAAATATGAACAATGAATTATTCAGATTTAGACCAACTGGCCCATGATTTTGGAGTCTCCCTTACGTGGAATGCCCTGATTCTTAGAGAGTTGCCGTATGACGTCCTGATATGAGGCTCCACCTGCTCAAAGGCCCACTTCGCAAGGTTCTCAGCGGTGGGTACGAAAGGAACGACTACTGTCCTGTGGCCATTGCCCATCTTCGATAGCGCGCCTATCGCCTCTGCGTCCTGTTCGAAGACCACGAATGAGTGGTCTAAGACATCATGAATGTGCTCTTCAAGAATCTTGGAGACAACGGAGAAATCCATCAGCATCCCCTCGTCCGATACGCCCTTCTCGGATACCACCTCGCCCTCAAGCTCGATCTCCCACCTGTACCTGTGACCGTGCATGTGCCTGCATTTGCTCTTGTGGTTGTGGACTCTGTGTCCTGTGTCGGTCTCGATCCATCTCCTGATCCTAGTTGTCATCCTCTCCCTCCTGAATAAAGTCCATGCTAGCAGAATTTACGCAGTACCTCTCGCCTCCGGACTCATGCGGTCCGTCATCGAACACATGACCGAGATGTGCGTCGCATGAGCCGCACCTGACCTCGACCCTATTCATCCCAAAGGCCCTATCCTCAAGCCTATGTATGCCTGCT
Organism: Candidatus Thalassarchaeaceae archaeon; assembly: GCA_034399535.1. GTDB lineage: Archaea > Thermoplasmatota > Poseidoniia > Poseidoniales > Thalassarchaeaceae > UBA36. The sequence continues at coordinate 3,299 of DASCSS010000041.1, read as the reverse complement.
TCAGGATGCTCTGTGTGGAATGCTGGCCATCCACACCTTGAATGATACTTCATATCGGATGTGAACAGGAGATGGCCGCAGCATATGCAGTGGTAATCACCAATCCTATCCTCCATGTAGAGCGTTCCGGTGTTCGGTCTCTCTGTGGCGGATTCCCTTGTTACCTGGTACTGCAGTTCCGTCAGTCGCATCCGCCACTCTGTATCCCTATCAGGGTCGAATCTGGGATATTTGTCGCTCATGACGATTCCTCGTGTTCACGCTGTGCCAACTGGGCGCTGGCGAGTGCTGAGTCCCAGCCTCCGATGTACTCTACGGGGTCCATCCTACCTATGGAGTGGAATGCTAGAATCCTCTCAACATCTGCTCCTGACTTGCCGGAGCTCCTTCCGTTGGCGTCTGGATTGTACGATGTATTTGTGTTCCTGAAAACGGTGTCAAAGTCCAAACCCAAGGCCGATATCGAGGCATTTGCGTCTTCTAGGATCGTAGACTTGTCTCCACAAATGTACGGAAGGTGGAATGACACTCGGTGACTACCCCAGTTTCCAATGGAGAAGGTTCTCTCTAGGGATTCGTAGAACTCTGGTCGGCAGTCAGGGTATATCTCGTGATCACCGCTGTGGACCCCTAGTGCAATTACGATGTCAGTTTGTTCTGAATCAGATATGCTCAGTGCGTGCCCGTACATGATGGAAGAGAAGATGGCATTCCTGTTTGGAACCACGGTCTGCTTCATCTGCTCGGACTCATAGTGACCCAAAGGAATTTCGATTCCATCGGTGGTCAGTGCAGAATTGAGTGAACCCATTGCAGAATTCAGATCTATCACGTTGTGCCCCACATGTATTCCATTATCGAGCAAATAGTCGATGTTGGCCTTGGCCCTCTCAATCTCGATCGAGTGCTTCTGCCCGTAGTCGTACGTGAGACAAGTGACATCGTAACCATCAGCTAGTAACCTCATCAGGAGTGCCGTGCTGTCCATTCCTCCAGAGAGGGACATCAGGGCCCTCAATCAGAGCACCCCCATCCACTTGTGGGTCTGAAGGCTTAGTCGCCATCCGGGGCTGTTTTTTACCAGCTCCTCTACCACTCTGAAGTTGACTCCATTCTGCTCTACGGAATCTTCCTCAATATAGCAGGGCTGGATGAAGTGATGCTGGAAGCCATCCATGTACTCATCATACATGGTCATGTCCTGACCACAGTAGATTACCTTCAACTCGTCACCTGTACGCTGATTAATTGGGGCATTTGGGTACAGTTGATCCTTGGGGCTGATGCAAATCCAGTCGATTACTGGATCAATGGGTATTGTGCCGTTGGACTCTATAGATAGGTGGATGCCATGGCCCTTCAGCCTGATTCCTATAGTTTCGAGGTCTTGCATAGCTGGCTCGCCCCCTGTGAAAATTACCCTGTCACATCCGAATGAGATGACTCTATCGACGATATTATCGAGTTCCATCTCTTCGAAGGTCATGAAGTCCGTATCGCACCACTCGCAGCGGAGGTTGCAATTGCCGAATCTTACGAATACATGAGGGACGCCGGTGTGGAACCCCTCGCCCTGAACCGAGTGGAAGATCTCAACAATTGGGTATGTCGAAATTTCATCACCCCTGCAATGCAGCTGTTCTGATCAACTGAAGAAGTTCGGTGCGAGCCTCAGGCTTATCGAAGAAGACGCCGCGCATCGCACTGGTCGTCATCACGGCACTCTGCTTCTTCACTCCCCTGCACCGCATGCAGCCATGCTGGGCCTCAAGGATCACCGCGCATCCAAGGGGCTTCAGGTGCTTCTCTAAGTCATCAGCAACATCCTTTGTGATCCTCTCCTGGTTCTGCAGCCTTTTCGTGTGAATGTCCAGGAGCCTTGCAAGTTTGCTGATTCCAACAATTCTGTCTACGGGGATGTATGCAATATGCGCTCTTCCGGTGAATGGCTGTAGGTGATGTTCACAGGTGCTATGGAACTCAACGTCCCTTAGCAGTACTATTCCATCATATCCTTCGGAGTTGAATGTTGAGTCCAGAATTGATGTCGCATCCATCTCGTAACCAGAGAATACCTCGGTGAATGATTCAATGACTCTGCTTGGGGTTCTTTCCAAACCCTCCCTTAGTTCTCCATTACAGCCCTCAATGAACCGCACAAGAGTGTCCACAGCCTTGATCGCATCATTCCTATCGACCATTTCATTCACCTAATCTGCCATGCCGTGCGTCGATGTCGTCGAGTTGGTCCAGTAGTTTTCGGCATGCAGTTCTTATTGCATCTGCTACACTCACGAATTTCTTGTCGTCACCCACGTGTTCCTTGAGGTCATTGAGGATCTCTTTAGGCATGTCCAGGCTTACTTTTGGCATGTCGCGGGGCAAATAGACAACGATATAATATTATCCTAGTAATACCATAGTAATACTATCTACGGCTCTCGATTTTGTCATCAAGGCCAGGATATGATTGGTTAAGAGACTCTGCTCGATTCTTCAATCGTGATAGTTGTGAGTTAGCCTCATCATCGGGGATACCTTGGGAGAGGAGGTTTAGGATAAGAGAGAGGCCTCCTTGGATAGAGCCCGCCTCCAGGAAGGCATCATTGGAAATCTCGTTGGTAGCCCTGAGGATCTCTAATGTGTCAAGGATGTAGTCTATCTCATCTTGTAGTGGGGGTATACTGTTGCTATCTAATGATTCAAATCGTCCCAGTGAGCTAATCATGGTTGTTCGAATTGCATTCCCCTTTTCATGATTCTGACTGTGTATTTTCCACTAGTTCAACTAGGACGCCCCCGCATGACGAGGGGTGTACGAATGCGATCCTATGGCCTCCGGATCCATATATGGGAATGTCGTTAATCATCGTCATCCCCATTTCTTTGAGCTCCGAAATCTTGGCATCAATGTCTTGGACATTGATTGCAACCTGTTGGACGCCGGGTCCTTTTCGGGTCAGGAATCGTCCAATCGGAGTGTCATCAGACAGGGGCTCTAGGAGCTCTATTCTAGTTTCACCAGCACCAGTCATGTATCTCACCCTGACACCCTGCTCGGGAAGCTCGTAATCACTATCTGGGGAGAATCCCAATGCGGACCAAATCTGTTCGGACGCCTCCAGTGAGTGCGTTGCTATTCCAACGTGATTGATGCTTCCTCGTACCATTCAAACACCACTCGGGGCCATCCAAGTGCCGAATTCGTGCCTCATAATACCATTGATCTCGCCAACAGTTGCTTCGCTCTTCACTGCATTGATTATGGCATCCATGATATTCCCCTCTCCCCTGCACAC
>DASCSS010000040.1:0-33673 GCA_034399535.1 Candidatus Thalassarchaeaceae archaeon | reverse complement strand
AGGGCAGGCCACATTCCAGGCGCTGCAATGTCGGAAAAGACGGCATCCCCTGCCACCACTGCACCCTGCAAGTATCCAATGACCAAAGGGGGATTTCGTATATTTCTGAGCTCTTCATCTAGGCGATTGGCACGCTTCTTTAGCTGGGCATATTCGTTTTCGAGGAATAGTTTCTCAGTTAGTAGCTGTTGAGCTTTCTCAGAGAGCTCGTCGAAATCCCTTGACAGCCTCTCAATTGTTGCCAATTGTGCGCCCTCAGAATCCGGAAGGTCCCCTCTGTTTGCACCCTCGTCGGCCTCACTCGCCATGGAACTTCTTGGAGAAGGGTGTTTATGACCCCTGCGAAGGTATCATGTCCCTCGCTTCCCTCGATTAGTCATGGGAACTTGCGAGCTATGTGGCAATGAAGGTACAACCACTAGAAAAGCTACTGTTCGTGGTGTCCTACTGGAGTGTTGTAGCAAGTGTATTGATTCCATGGGGCTGGTAGTTCAACATTTGCCGCCAATAATTCCCGAAGTCACAGCACCAATTAGTCGAGTTGTGGGAAAGGGAATTTCGGGTATCGATATAATGAGTAGGGAGTCCAGTGAGTTAGCCCCGGACTTTCACAATAGGATCAGGGCTGCAAGAAGGGAGAAGGGTTGGACACAAAGCAATTTAGCCAAAACATTGAACTTGAAAGTTGGTGACATTCAAAAAGCAGAGAATGGTAATAGGCCAACTGATTCCATTATAGATAAGATTTCGAAGGCACTTGGTGTGACGTTAATCGTGGAGTCGTTCCCAAGCAATTCAAAAATGGTGGAGTCAACCGTCCACAAGGAAATGACAATTTCTGATGCAAGTAAAGAGCCTATTTCAGAAGAGAGAGAGCGTAAGACCAAGAAGAAATCCCGTAGATTGGGTGTTTCTAGGTCAGGCGCAAGGAATAGGAGATAGAAAGTGAGCATAGTTCCACTCCACGTCATCCATCTTGACCAGGATGACCCGAAGAAATGCACAGCCAGAAAGCTGGAATCATTGGGATTGGTTAAGATGCACAGTAAGCCCGGCGATGCCCCGCGCAGGGGATTTCTCCTAGACCCTACAACAACGACAATTCTTGGCCCCGAAGATAGGAAATTGATCGAATTGGGGGGCTCCTTGGTTGTGCTCGACTGCTCGTGGAAGAGAATAGAAGAGTCTCTGGGGATTATTGAGAGGAAGACGAAGTTAGAGAGGAGGATTCTACCTTCACTTCTTGCTGCTAATTCCGTTTCATGGGGTAATGTTGGCAGATTATCCTCAGTAGAAGCTCTTGCAGCAACATTAGCCATCTTGGGATTTATGGAACAGGCCTCTATTATCCTCCAGCCATTCCAGTTTGGAGAACAATTCCTAGAGTTGAATAGAGAACCACTTGTGGATTACGCAAATGCAACATCCAGAAAGCACATTGAAGAATTGCAATATGATTACTTTTTACAAGGTTTGTAATCACATGACATCCAATAGAGAATGTATGCACGAGGAAATTATTGTTAGCATCATTGATGCCTTGTCGGCGACGTCTTCGTGATCTATTGCTGCCATTGGATTTCCGGGCATCCGGCCAGCTGCCCAATTGGAACAGCACGGAAGGCCAACGTATGCCAATCCAGACTCAGAAATTAACCTCGATTCGGGACCTAACGTCATTCCTACTACGTCCGCACCCAACTTTTCCAATGCGTCAATTTCAGAGGGGCTCTCAAATTGTGGTCCGACACACTGGGCTACAATAAGATCAGTGTGGACGGTTTGTTGGGATGAGTTTATTGTGTCGGCACATATCTCGGAAGCTCGCTTGTCAAAAATTGTAGTCCTATCGGCATGGACAGCATCATCGTCATGGAAAGTCCATGCCATGGTTGCGAGATCGAGTATATCTCCAGCTACCCCTACGGTGCCCGGTTCCAAATCCCTTCGAATTGCGCCAACTGAGTTCACACTAACAATCAAATCAGGTTTGCTGCAAATTGCTGCATGAACATTGGCCCTGTGCTCGATTACATGAGGTGGGGTCCTGCGCTCTGATGTAGAAAAATGGCGATCGATAACAATGACCTCGCCCTTGTCCATTTTTACAATTGACAGGGGAACTGTTCCCCATGGGGAATCAACAGATATGCAATCAAAGGATTTAGAATTTGGAGAGAGAGATGTCGCAAATGTGCTCATACCTGTGCCGCAAAGAACCGCTATGCGGGGCATCTCCTCACTCCGTCAATCTAGAAATAAGGTCAGCCTTCTTTCCAGATACGGGCTTACCTGATGCTTTGAGCAGTCCCTTCAGCTGGACTACGGTCATTGACTCATAGTCAGCACCCTCGTCAGATGAGTCGGCAACTGCCTCCGCAGGAGGTTCTTCAACTGGGAGGTTGGATGCTTCTTCGTCATCGTCCTCTGAGTCAGTTTCTTCAACCTCAGATTCCAAATCCGATTGATGCTCATCCATCTCCCTTTCGGATTCTTCCTTTGCGGATTTCTCTTCAGCCTTAATTTCCTCCAGAGTTGGTCCATCGTCCATCGATACCCCCTCTTGCATCAACTGGCTCCTCCTGAAGAATACGGCCCGGACTGGTTGGATCTTGGAAATTGCCTTGGTGACTTTCTCCTCCAGCGAGCCATCGAGTAAAGACTTCTGAACGCTAAGCCATGTAGTTTGGGAACATTCCTTGATTACCACGTTTCTAGCTACTGTACGAGTCTCCTGCTTCTGACTAGCCTTTATTCTTGATCGGGTTACAATGAATGGCTTGAGTCGAATCAATGCCCCATCATCAGTAACTACGTCTATGGTGTCATCGACCTTTCCACGATCACGCCTAATCTGTCTCCTAACGTAGTCTTTCATCACATCATGCCCGACGAACTCAGTAATGGCGTCATTTCCAATGACACCTGTAATTCTAAATTTGATTTTTACATGCATCTTAGAGAAGTCGCCATCTAGCTCGTTTTGCATCACTTCGTAGGTCCTCCCCACGAGCATAGAGTCCTCCTCAGCAATAGTCTCACCTAGGACCTTGAACGACCAGGGATTCCTCGGAGCCCTGATAGAGAACCAACGCTTGGCCTTCCACTTATCCTTCTGCCTTCGAGCCGCTGCCCTCGCTGATGCACCTTTGGCCAATATACCGACTCCTATTATCGGGGGCTTCCCCGTTTGCGGACCGTCCGAACTACCACCAGTATTTGAACGAAATCCCGCACTATGAGTTGCATTCGGCGCATTGAAGGAGCTGATGTACTTCGATGCAACATGAGTCTGCATGGGGGAACCTGGAGGGTACATGCTAGTGCTGTTGATAATATTGAAATGATTACAAATGCAATTTCGTGGCTTGCGGGTAATAACGCAGAAATATCCATAGAGCACGAGAAATCAGCCCTTGGAGCTCCTATGTCAACGATTGTTGCTAAAATGAAGAAGAAATCGGCAAGGGTTTCACTACAAAAATTCGGAAAGGAGCAGTTACGTTCATTATTGGAAAGCGGACTAGAGTTGAGGATTGATGAGGAGAAGGTGCTGCATGTTAGAGCATCATTGTCTGACCTTGTCAGAGGTTCGGCCATTTTCGAATCTCGAAGCACTAGGACTGTAGTCAAGGGCCGATTCAAATTGGAGGTATATTCAACTCAGGATCCTACTTTGGTGGCATCAGGATTACTAAACGAACTGATGTCCATACAATAGCATCATACAAGCTTTGATATGCAATAAATAATCCCATTTTTTCATAATGACTCATGTTGTGACTGAAGCATGCGTTCGCTGTAAATACCAAGACTGCGTGCATGTCTGTCCAGTGGAGGCTTTTAGGGAGGCCGAAGAATATCTAGTGATAGACCCAGATGAGTGCATAGATTGTGCGGCATGCATCCCAGAATGCCCTACTGAAGCAATCTATGCGGACACAGACTTACCTGATGAAATGATGAGCTGGCTTGAAAGGAATGAGGAGGAGGCTCCCAACCTTCCAATCGCCGAAGGAGATTCACCCGTTCTTGCGGACTCTTGATAACGAAATATTATTGACATAAGTTCTTCAATACATGCCCTGAGCATTGGCTGTGTCACAAAGGCTTGAGTTAGAGAACATGCGTCACGGTACCGAGCTCCTGAAGCGAGGTTTCGCCAAAATGCAGCAGGGTGGGGTGGTCATGGACGTAGTTACCCCCGAACATGCACATATTGCTGAAGATGCGGGGGCTGTTTCTGTAATGGCATTGGAAAGAGTTCCGGCGGATATTCGTTCATCTGGTGGGGTGGCGAGAATGAGTCATCCCTTGTTGATTAAGGAAATCATTGAGACAACTAGCATACCGGTAATGGCAAAGGCCAGGATTGGGCACAATGAAGAGGCAAGAGTTCTGGAACAGCTTGGAGTGGACATGATTGATGAGTCAGAGGTGCTTACGCCAGCCGACCCATTTTACCACATCGCAAAGCAAAATTTCACCATACCATTTGTTTGTGGGTGTACCAGTTTAGGAGAAGCTGTGAGACGAATTGCAGAAGGTGCGGCGATGATTAGAACAAAGGGGGAGGCGGGGACTGGTAATGTTGTCAGTGCAGTAAAGCATGCCCGACTGCTATCAAATGAGATAGAAGAGGCGGTATTGGCAAACGAAGGACGGATTGAAGAGGTGATTGAAGTCATAATGGGCGGATACAAACGATTAGAGGACGTCTCGGAATTAGGGATCTCAGTTACAAGTACTCCATTTGGCGACATCGAGTATCTACGGAAAGAAGTTGCATCTGTGGTAAGAGACGTGGGTAATCTAAGAAGACTGCCTGTAGTGACATTCTCTGCTGGTGGGATTGCGACACCTTCAGATGCAGCATTAATGATGAGTCATGGAATGGATGGTGTATTTGTTGGATCGGGGATATTCAAGAGTTCGGATCCAACAAGAACTGCTGAAGCAATTGTACTTGCGACCCATCACCATGACGACCATAAAGTTGTAGCGGAAGCGAGTGAAATGGTTGGTGATGCTATGCCGGGGCTCGAGATAGATACCCTTGATGTACGTATGGACGAACGAGGATGGTAGCAATCATTTGTTGCCCCTAGTAGTCCTTAGTTTCCTAGACCTTCGCTTCGATAGGGATTCCGATTCTTGTTTTTCTGGTTCATCGGGTACTGTCCCTCCAAATGTTACCGAACCGCCTTCGACAAGCCGCTGTGTTAATGAATCAACTAAACCCTCATCTTGATCCGGGGTCCTTAGGTTCTCACTGACTAATTTGTTATGTTCGCGGACTAGTCTTTCACGTTCCTCATACTGTGATTTTATCTCGTTCCTAATCTCGTTAACCTTATCAAGCAATTGAATGATTTGAGCATGGGTTTCGTCTGCCTTGCCCCTCTCGCTAACAAAAATTGAATGTAGCCTGTCACCCTCGCCTCTAAGGAAATCCCTCTCTTCAAGCATCGGCTTAATCTCAACCCATATCTCATCAGCGAGCTTGTTCTGAGAAATCATATTTTGATGCTCGTTATCGGCCTCGGATCTGAGTCGAATTATGGATTCGTCCATATCCCCAATGTCTATTGAAATAATCTGATGTTCCTCTACTGTTGGGATTAGTTCGTCTCTCCGGGAAATTAGGGACCTTAACTTTTTGATTAGTCGGTTCTCTTTATCAAGTGAGAGAGACCCATCAGTCATAATCTGATTTTCGATTCGGTCAATTTCACCTACCGTTTCTGATAATTGAATAACCACCGATTTGCCTGGGCCTTCTTTCCTCCGACCCTTCTTCATAGAAAACAGCTCTTTGACATGTTTCTGAATCTCATCGCGTCTTGCTTGGTGGACCTTTGCTTGGGCTCTGACAGCCTTCTGGTCGTCCATCTTCGTCTTTATCGAAGCTCGGAGTTCCTTGCCTTGTTCTTGGACAGAATTTCGCGAGTCGGCTGCTCTCTTTGCAGATTCATTGTGAGAGTCTCTTTGACCTCTCATCCTCTTCAATTTTGCTTCCATTGCGTGGAGCCTGGATCTAAGGTCGTCACCTATCGGCTCATCAGGCTCCATAGGTGTGCGAGAAGCAGTACCTTATTGAAACGAACTAAAGTCCCAGTAGATTTGCAATAAACGGGAGGGTGGGCGAAATTATGGCCAGGGCTGCACCGATCATGAATACGGCACCAGTTGTCATCCGGAGTCTAGTGACTAGATCGGATCGGATGTTCGCCTTCAAAACCTTGCCCGAAATCAAGTTTCCATCAGAGTCCTCAAGACGAACCGTAACCGTGGCATCCCCCATAGATGACGGTATCAGAGATTGCCAAATAATTCGGGAGCATGATATAGACTTGGATAGTTGATGGTGAAGAGCTTTGCCTTCAATTGAGGAAGAGTCGATTGGTTCAGCCTTTAGTCGGTACACGCATTCGTTAGGTCTGAAATCGGGAGTTTGGACCCTGAGGAGGAGATCTTGTGGTTCACTGGTTTGGTTTAACACAAATGCGAAAAGATTGGCACTTCCCAGAGTGAGATTTTCCATATCTACATCGAACCAAATTTGGGAGTTTTGAGGATTGGTTAGGTGCATCCTTAGCCGATCATTAAGACGGAAGAATGGTGCACAACGGTTTCTTGCATGACTTAGCAGCCTTTCCAAGGTCTCTTCACCAAGTTCAGGATGGTTGATTATATTATCAATTGTCTTGGAGTCGACTACCAAGCCCAAAGAGGAGTGAAACTCATCTTCGTCGATGATTCCCGAGCGAAGCATATGGAGCATTTGCAGGATGAACTCCTGGAGGTCGGATAGAGAGACGCCAGTTCGTAAGTCAGAGTTGAATGATGAGACGTATTTGGAAATGCGGACCGCAAGTAGGGGATCGACATGTGCCCTAATGACATCAGTGAATGGCTTGTTGAGTAGTGCGGGATGAATGGGGGGTGAAAATGCCTCGAGGAGCCCCCACTGATTTACCGTATTGAAACGGGGTCTGTCAGAGACCATGTATACGCTGTGTCCAGAGAGTAGGGCTCCGGTAGAGAGGGCTATGAGAACAGGGATTCCTTGTGTCTCCGATGAGAAATTGAGAGCTAGAGATAGGAAAAGCGTTGCAACTATCATTAGAGAGGTAGTTAGAGTTAGTTGGCTTGTTGAACCGTCTATTACGGCCTTCATTTCGGTGTAACCATGAGCACTTCGAAACGTCACACCAGAGCTGGTAATCTCATCGCTCTCCAATCGAAAAATCTTCTTCGTGATTGAAAGCAAATAATGCAACACAAATAGAAGGAGGAGGTCGGCCACCATCATCACTAGAGCTAGCAGGTATATGGCAGTGGAGATTTTTACATCGAAGAAGAGCTCCCTAACTCCGCCCATCCACCATTCGGGGTCTGCTTCGCGGTAAGATTGGGCTAGTCCAAATAATACCACAACAAATATTGGTAGGAATAATATCAGGCGTGCTCCACGGCTAATCAATAGGTCGTCTACACCAGTCAGGATGAGTTCGCGGGATTTTAAGGACTGTTTGTAGGAGGCCGTAGCAATAGATCTTTCATTCGCCTTTTTCTCATTATCATAGTCTATTACGGGCCTCTCATCTCTCTCTAGAACGGCCAGCATATCGTCCATTTCTGCTTCAACATCAACAAGATGGTGAGGTTCAAAATTTTCCCGCCGCTCGTCTCCCCGCATACTTTCACCTAGGTATTTGTGACTCTGGCTAGGACCATCTTGGAAAGGCCACTGGATAAGGAGACTTGGGTGTCGCCGGAATATAGCGTTCCGTCGTTATTGTAAATGATCGTACCAATGCTAAGTCCGGAGTCGGAAATAGTTACCACTTCTACACTATTGGTCACAATTAACTCAATCATGGCTGAGGCGCCGTCAGGAAGGCTCGAAAGAGGGAGGAGTGTTCCAACACCAATGGATCCAATTGACCTGTCGATTGATGGAATCTTGTCACCATCATACGTATGTTCTGGATATCCTAGAAATTTATCCAGTGCAACCTCCAAATCTTCACTTACTGCATGTTCCATTTTACTGGCCACCGCCGTGAAATCACCTGAAAATCCAATAATATCAACCAACAGAATTTGCAATAGTCCCTCAATTCTCTTGATTCTTGCAGCAAATTGGAATCCTTCAGGAGTAAGCCTAAATCCACGGTATGGGACATGAGTAACCATCTCCCTCTCTGATAGCCTTTGGACCATCTCCGTAGCTGATGCAGGAGAAACACCCATTATTTGTGCCAATTGTGTAGTTTTCACAATTGCGTCGGGAGTTTCGTCATGAACCTCAAATATTCTCTTGAGATACATCTGTTCGTACTCACTGAATTTCATACTATACCTCCAATTCGGCCATGAACTCCAGCCTACATACTGGACATCTAGACAGTACTGGTCTTTTGTCCATCGGCACCTTGAGTGTTTGATCACATTCGGGGCACTGTAGTAGATCTTCTGCGGAAGCAACGACTAGAATGTCTGGAGTATCCTCTTCAACATTGGTAAGAGGCGGTTCGGGGGTACTCTCGTTTTGGGAGCCACTGACATTGAAATTCATGGAGCATGATGGGCATCTGGCTTCACCCATGTGTTTCTCGGGAATTGAAAGACGTTGTTCACAAAAGGGGCATGAAACCTCCTTCTTTCCTTTCCTCGATTGTAGTTTCTTTTCCTCCCTAGTTGCTCTCATTCCTTCTGAATTGGTTGAAGGTGTTTTTGTCGATGATGCACGCCAAACTAATCTCCCGGAGAGGATTGCTACAATCCCTGCCAACGTGCCGAGGAACACAGCAATGATGTTGAATGGTAATGCAATCCCGTCATCAATAGGTGTTGATTGAACAAAGAAGAGGAGGGAGGGAGCGGCGTGTCCAGACATCCAAACAACTTCCAACGAGGAGCCCCCCTCGGCTTCGGATTCGGACCATTTAGGAATTTCCAGATTGCTAGTGATAGTTATGCCGGGATTTACAGAGGGAACCGATGATTCGGCCAATATGGCCTTGTCCGACGTCCTAATTACTCTCAATTTTCCAACTTCGGTAGAAATGTTACCATTGTTTGTTAGATTGACTGAAATTATCACCGATTGGCCAGAAATAGGAATTTCTGGAGATATTGAGGCTTCAATCGATAGGGTGGATGGATCGACAAAAGGTGTTTCTAATTGAATAGTAGTTGAGTTGATAGAATTGGTATTCGGAGACCACTCCTTAGGTAATAGTTCGATACGGACTTCCTCCGAATTGGGGTTGCCCATGTCGATGAATACTGGACGCCGCCCTGGATCCAGTTCTATTTCAATGAGTTGCAGCAGTGTTGTTGATTCCGGTGAGATACTGAATACCTGCATTGTAACTTCTCGTGAGCTGCCAGGAGATAGGAAAATGGAGAGGTCTAATTCCAGTCCATGTGAACTTGTCCACCTATATGATTCGATGGCTGTGGTTAGGGTTTGCCGGGGAAATGCTTCTATTTCGAAGGATCCAGCAAGACTCTCGTTAACTGGGGAGTCGAGGCTTGTAACACGCCAATTGTAGATGATATGCCCATCAGTATTCGAGGTGAAGGAGGCACTAACTTCTCTACTTGACCCGGGTGTAATCTCGATTTGATTTCCTTCGTAGGTGACATTATTTGTTGTGTCCTCGAGCAATAGTGATGCAAAGCCCGAAGATGTCCCGCTGTTGCTGACTAATATGGATGCACTAAGGGTGTCCCCCGCATGTGCGGGTTCACCGGAAATTGCCACTGATGAGGTGCCAGCAGAAGTAAGATTCGCTGAAGAGTTTGTATCATTTACAAACTCTGAATTGTTGTTTTGGGAAAGGATGTCGTGTCCCGTTTCGGGGCATGTAAGGAATAGGAACAAAGCCACTATGCATAGGGAAACAGACAATGAATTGCGCTTCATCGCAAGCATTGGGCGACCCCTCCTGCAACATCGTATCAATCAAACCCAATAAATTCGTCCACACAGCCCTTTAATGGGAGGCATCACTGGAACCGGAATGTTATGGACAACCCTCAGTTGCTGGCCATTGGTCCAGAAGAGTTGGCGCGCGCCCTGTTGCAACGTCGGATGATGCTAAAAGATAGCTTGCCAGGAGTAATACGAAACCTAGAAGCCGAGGAAGAGTCGCTCGGGCCAAAGTTTGAAAGAATCGCCAAAGCCATGGAAAGTGCGAACAATAAAGTTGCCGAGTATAAGCAAATCAGGGATATATGCCAAAATGACGCTCGCAGTTTGATTTCAGATGTCAAGGCTACTCGCGAAAGTGTATTGGAAAAAGGTGGCATGGTTAGCTTAGATCCCAAATGGAAAAGGGAGAAGTTGATTGATGAACTAGAAAGGATCGAGCATAAAATTCAGACTTCGGCCCTAGATCACAAGTCAGAAAGGAAACTATTGGAGGAGAGACGGGCACTAATAATAGAAAATGATAGGTGGCTCAATGATAGAAAGAACTCCAACCCAGAAATGATGGAGTATATCGGCAAAAGTAGGGAAATGTCGAAGTTGTTCAAATCGGCAGATCAGGCGCACGTCAAAATGCTGGGTGGAGTAGAAAAGGCACAGCCTCTTTACGAAAATCACGAGAGTTTGGGTAGCGAGCTGCGTGATGTGCGTAGCCAATTAGATCGTGCTAGAGAACTGCTTTCTCAGTCGGACAAAGCGATAGGCCATTGGGAAAGACGACTCAAGGAAGGATTTGGGGATCTGGGCCCGGGCTTTTCCGAACTACTAGATGGCATGAAGAAGGTCTCTGAAGGGGGAATGTCATCATTCGCTAAGAAGACTAGAAGAAAAAAGTCGCTGATGCGCAGGGGTAGTGAGGAAGAATGAGCCCAAGAAATAAGAGAGGCCAGTGGGACGACTTAGAAGAAATGGACCAGGAAGACGTTGTGCGCCAATCAAAGGAGCAGGTCAGGGTTCTTGAGACGCTGGATAGCGAAGCTAGGAGCCTCCGAGAAGAAAGGAAAAGCCAAATTCAAATTGTAAAATCACTAAGATCTGCAATTGGCAGCTTCGATGCTGCAAACTCTGGTCGAAAGGCACTGTTACGCGACTTTCACAAAGCTCGGAAGGAAGGCCAGAAGCAAAAGCATCTACGAGATAGCATCAACATCTGTATCCCCCCACCGTCAAACATTCTATTGGATTGGTTGGCTGATACACACGGAAGATTGACCACTGTTGACAATGATCTCACTGCTGTGCCCATGCTAAATCGGGAATTGGATGCATTCAGTAGATTCTTTGAAATTCAATCGGCTATTATTCGAAAAAGGCAGGCAGAAGACTCTCATGAAGCATACGTGAATCAAGTGACGAAAATGAGGGACATCTCACGAAAATTGGATGAAAATAAGGAAGAAGCTGGAAAAATTGTTGATGGGGTGAAGACTGACCCAGATTCAGATGGGAAAGGAATTAGCAGGAAGGAAATAAGAAAGATTAGTTCTAGAATTTCCCAAATTGATGAGAGATTGGATCGAATTAAGGTAGAAAAAACAATTGCTAAGAAGGAGAAGGGGAGGATTGATAGTTATACGAGACTATCCAGAGGTAGGACTGGAGGGGTAAAGATCTCGGATATCAGAGGAATTGCAGCCAGTGGGGGAACACTCAGTCAAGAGGAGATGGGTGCCCTATTGGAGTCAGGGAGTCTGTATTCTCTGAATGAACAAAAAGTGGATATTCCTGATTCTGGAGGAATGAGGGCTCCACCAAAGAAGAAGAGGAAGTTGGGAGTCTCAAGAACGGGCAGTAGAAAGGGAAAAATGGCTGTACGAAGGGAAGAATAGTGCTGAAATTGGTATGGCTTAAATGGTTTAGCAAATTCGGCGAAACAAGATTCGCATGGGACTCAATCACACGAATATTGCTAAAGTTTTCGAACCCAAGTCAGAAATCGTAGGAGAAATGCTAGATGACTTCAAGTCAAAAAGAGATGATCTGAACGTCAAAGTCAGGGTCCAACTAGACAAAAGAAACGAGATAAATCGGCAAGTTAAGGAGTTGATTACAGAGGTTCAGAAGCAAAAGTCAATCAGGAATGAAGCAAATGGGGATGTTTCTGATCTAAGGAGGGTAAGACTGGAAAAGACCACTGAATTGAAGGATTTGCGAGTAAAACTCCGAAGTTCGAAGCCAGGAGACGACGATTTCCGAAGGCCAAAGAATGGAAGGACCGCAGGGAAGGTTCGAATTGAGATGGATAAGATGGAAAGGAGATTCGAAACCGGTCAGATTGGCGCCAGTAAGGAGAGAGATTTCTTTTCGAAGATGAAGAAGATGCAATCCGAATATAATGATTTGAAAGCGGCCGAGGAAGCAAGTAATTCTAGCGTTCTAAAGGAAGTTCGGGCCGCTGAAAAATCTCAACAGAAGGCACACGATGCTGTAACTTCTGCATCCGAAAAATCGGAGGAAGCTCACGCATTGATGATTGAGTTGTCTGATGAAGTGGATAAATTACGTAGCATGGCAAATTCTGAACACATTAGGCTTACAAAGACAAAATCAGAAGCTGATATTCTTCATAACAAGTATATTATCTCTCTTCGATGTATTCATTCGATGCAAGATATCCTCAAACTATCAGGGAGCAAGCAGAAGCAAATTGAGGATGGGGAGAGAGTGGAAGTAACCGACTTGATGTCAAAATTAATGTCGGGTGACACATTGTCAACAGAAGAATTGATGCTTTTGCAGAGAAATTAGAATTCGTAGGTTCGTCCGTTTCTTGCATGGAGGGCCCTTTCATCGGGAATGTGAACTACCCAGGCCGGAAGTAACAGTTTGGTCTCAGAAAATATTGCAGAGGAGCTATCGAACACCCATCTCTCAAGTAACATGCTTTTCACCGAACTAGATGTAGAGTCGTTCGATTGACCTTTCTTCCTTACCTCTAGAAGCTTGTCTGCTTCGTGGGATATTCTTCCCTGATCAAGCCACTTTCCCCCTAGAGGGGGGATTATGCGAAGATTAGCAGATTGCGGGGATTGCTCAATATTTTCAAGTATTGAAATGGTGTTAGACCAGGGGTCTTCCATTAGGGACCAAATACTCTCTTCTGATTCGCCGTCAGGACCCAAAATTCGTCCATTGATTGTCCAAAGTTTACCTTCCAAGAAGACAGGGTAGTGGGATTCTCCATCATACCCTCGTTGAGCTAGCCAATTCTCGATATTGATAATTGGTTGTAATGTCACAGGTAATGGATGCGAGTCGTTATTGTTGTCTTCAGGAATGATGTCGTTTTCGGCTATACTGGTATCTGTGATTGTTTGCAATTCCCCGGACATCACTGCATCGCCAATCCATTTTGAAATCATTTCTGGCCCCCAAATCACCAACTCACAACCACTAACTTGAGGCGGCAAGTCTGAAAAATCTCTCTCGCTAAGAATCCAATGCCTACCTTCTGGGGCATCAAGGCCCCATCTGATCAATTCGTTATCACTAATGGGAAGGATACCTGCAGGAACGTGCCAGATGTAAATATCGGAATTGAGTATTTGATTGATTTCCGGAACTCTGTGGGCGACCCCGAGACAGGTGAAACCGTGGAAAATATTGTCAATTTCGTGAGGATTTAGAAGGATTTCTCGTATCTCGAGAAGCAGTCGGATTGTTTCCTCCATGAGGTCAGCGTAGCGGGGTTGACTTTGAAGCAAACGCAAGAAATATGCGTAATGGCTGCAATTAGCTCTCAAAGATTTGGAGCGAGTTGCATTAGGTCACTCTGCCCGGGGTCCAGGATACACATGGCACTAACTGGGAATGGCTTCCCACATGCTGCGCCAAGTTGCCGGTTAACCAAAATTAGCTGATGCATCGGGATTTTGGGGAATGAATTACGAACGTTATTAACATAAGATTCGGGGCAGTTTGCGGCCACTAGTACCATCTTTGCCTCACCCTTGGAGCAGTGTGAAGAGGTTTGACGTTGCCCGAAAACAACATCTCCCGTGTTAATTGCGTTCTTCAACTGCCTTGGCATATCCATAATGCATCAACTCAATTATTTTCCTCGGGAATATAATACAAATCTACGCTTCCAGTTCCCAGTGAAACTGGTTGACCAACAATAATATTCTCCGTAACACCAGATAGTTCGTCCCTCTCCCCGATAATGCCAGCCTTCAAGAGGTGGGTGACGGTTACCTCGAAAGCTGAACGGGCAAGAATAGAGTGCTTTGTTCCGCTGACGCCGTGACGCCCAATCGCACGCACCTCGCCTCCTGTGGTCATCACATCGGAAACCATGATCAAATGCCTCACGTCCACATCCAGCCCAGCTCCTTCCAGAGTATCCCACATCTCATTGATAATTGCTTGGCGGGCCGCTTCGATGCCCAAGTAGTCATGAATTTCATTGATGTTGTTGGTGTAAGTTCGGGCTCTGTCAATCCCAGCAAACTCACTAACTTTGGAAAGATTGGAGCCTATTGTAGAGATATAATATTCCCCTGTATCGGAAACAGGTCCCTGTACGTTAGCTCTAGAAATTCCAGGCAGCCCCTTCAATCTTAGCTTCTTGATTTTTTCCTCTAGTTGGAGCAATGCAGTGTATGTGGGTGGATCAGATGACAGGTCGGCCATGTCCTCTTCCTTAGTGACTCCAGGGATAATACGCAGGGACTTGGGCCTATCGTCATTGTCGGCGTGGACATACAACCTCAGTGCTCGAGAAAGTTTGTCTCGCACCTCTGCGCCATTCATCTTCTTCAGTTTCATATTACTCGCATTCAATTGGAGACTTATATTTCTCTGAGCGACGTCAACATCTATGGCGGCAATGTCAGTGGCAGTAGTTGTCTCGATTGCAGCGGCAATATCCCGTACGAATTTTTCGTTTGTCCGAAGGGGCTTTCCTTTGGAATTTAGCTCATCCATATAGATAATCATGGTTGGAGTCTTAGGAACCTTCCTGGCATCGACAATCTCAATAATCCGAGGAAGGCCTTGAGTGACGTTGACTGTGGCAACTCCAGCATAGTGAAATGTACGCATTGTCATCTGTGTCCCCGGCTCCCCAATTGATTGAGCAGTGGTAATTCCTACGGCTTCATATGGTACGGCTTTGGCCTCTCCGACGAAACTAGAGGCGGTCGTGACAACCTTCCTTGCTTTGGCGTCTGATAGCTTCTTTTCTCCCCTACTGTGAAGTCCATTGACAAGATCATTAATCATCCGTGGTGTCATACTGATTCCAACGTCGTCGGCCGCTTTGGAAAGGCTCACATACAACTCGTCTACCAGGTCAACATCTCTGACAAGCTGTGCTTGTTTTGTGTCATAATCGTATTCCTCCAGAGGAAGTGAACGCTTCATCCTACGAGACCTGGATACAGTTCTACGGCGGACAATCGTTTTCTCCGAAGCAGCAGAAGAGGCCCGGGATGATTTAGCAGAGCTCGCCATCACCTCATGAATCCTCTGAGAAGTACCAGAGTCAATGCCACAAATCTGTGCAATCTGCCCTGGTGAAAGCCCTTTGACATCATCCCATTTTTTGTCATCTGCTAGTTTGTGGGCGTACTCTTCCTCGATACCGAGGTCCATTAGTTTCTTCTTGGTAGCACTCTTAACGACCATTACTTGCCACCCCCTAGTGCTTCATTTAGGACTTGATCCACATCGAAAGGGTTTCCCTTGCGACTTCGGGCGGGGTCAATTCCATCCTCTCCATACTCAAATTGGATGATACGGTTTGCTGTGTTCCTTACTGAGGCTTTGGAGTCATTTGAAACCTTGAGGTCATCCATGGCATTAATCAACCTCCTCTGCATATACCCAGACTTGCTTGTCCTAACTGCAGTGTCAACTAGAGACTCCCTTCCGGAGACTGAGAGCATAAAGAACTCGGTTGGCTCCAAGCCGCTCTTGAAAGAAGAAGAGACGAATCCCTTCTCCTTGGCTCCTTTGACATTGCGAGGGAAATGGGACAGAACCCTGTCCTGATATCCCCTCTCGAGTCGCTTTCCTCTCACCTTTGGCTGCCCAATTGAACCGGCCATCATTGCAAGATTGTCCATTGAGCCTCTTGCGCCGGAGGTGGCCATCAGTACCGCAGAGTTGTTTGCACCAAGCAGAGATTTGGCAACATTGCCAGTTTCCGCCTTACCCTCATCGAGAATAGTGAGTATATTTTCTTCAAGAGTCTCTAAAGGAGTTCTGCCGGGTCTTGTTTCATACTTTTTCCCGACTTTACCGAATTTCTCTAGCTCGTTGTCGACTTTCTGACTAGCAGCTAGATTGATTCGGGAAATTTCATCCTTTGCCTCGGAAGGTAAATCCTCGTCATCGATACCTGTAGTGAAACCCATAGCAGTACAAATTGCAATGGTCATTTTCGTCATTTTGTTGATAAATTCGGCCCCAACATCTGTTCCATGGGTCTGAACGACTGCATCTAGTAATCGGCCGTCTTCAGCACCAATACCTCTTTTGTCGATAGCCCCGGAGACATCGCCTCTAGTGACTATTACTTCCTCGCCTGCACGATTCTTAAAATTAAGATTGAAACCTCCGCTAACCAAGAGGCTGAATAACTCGTTTCCTAGATATCCAGCCCTACCATCCCTAATTACCGGTTCGGGGAGATCCCCGTCCCAATCGACCGCACTTAGAACTTCAAGAGCAGATTGCGTGGGGAGGAATGCCTCACCGTGTGTAAGCAGATATGCCCCAGTGATATGATCATGGATACCACCAATGACACTTCCCCCGTACCTCGGGGAGATAATGTGTTCCTGCACTCGCATCAGAATCCTAGCTTCGGCCCTGGCCTCTTCACTCTGGATTACGTGTAGGTTCATTTCGTCACCATCGAAATCTGCATTGTAAGGAGTACAATCTGCAAGATTGAAACGGAATGTTTTACCATTCATGACTCTGATCTCGTGAACCAACATTGACATTCTGTGTAATGATGGTTGCCTGTTGAAAATGGCGACATCTCCGTCAATCAGGTGACGTTCAACTACAACACCGGGACGAGGATTGCCATCACGATCGTAGGTGCTGAGTCTGTCCTCAACATCCGTAGGGTAGACATTCCCGTGCTCATCCTCGACCTCGGGGCTTCCGCAGTGTGGACAGCGTACCTCTAGATGTTCTGGAAGATACTCATCGGGGTTCTCAACCTCCCACTTCCACCTATGGTGAATTACAGCGTTTGGATCATTTTCTGCAAGTGGTTTCCCATTGAGTCCTTCGCCTTTGAGATTAGTAAGTGTTGAGTTGAGATCGACGGACCATTCTTTCTGTAGTGAATCGGTGATATGATCCCTCCTCATCTGTTCCTTTAGTACGAGACCCGGAAGGAAATTGGGGGCGGGAAGGACTTGGTTGAGCTCTGGCTGATAGCCCATGTATGGCTCCTCTTCACTGCCAGAATGGCATTCCGGATTCAGACATCTGAAACCAGACCAGATGAATTTTGTTCTATCAGTGATCCTAACCCGGAATCGATCCCCCCTGATAATGTAGTTTACTCCAGGATGAGTATCTGGACCTCGGAGAATCATCTGTCTGAGTTGTTCCCTATTACGGCCTGTGACTCTGATCGGAACAGTGAGTTCCTTAGCAGTAGTAACAGGGACGCCCACTTCATTAATTCCCAAGTTTGGATCAGGGCTAATTACGGTCCTTGCGCAAAAGTTTACCCTCTTTCCAGAAAGGTTGCTCCTGAATCTGCCCTCTTTCCCTTTCAATCGTTGGGATAGGGTCTTGAGGGGCCTACCAGATCTATGTCTGGCTGGAGGGATTCCACTAGTCTGATTATCAAAATATGTTGTACAATGATATTGGAGCAGTTCCCAGAGATCCTCAACAATTAGTTGCGGAGCACCTGAGTCCCTGTTCTCCCTTAGTCTCTGGTTAATTCGTAGAACGTCAACTAGCTTGTGAGTCAGATCATCCTCTGAGCGATCACCGCTCTCCAGAGTTATTGACGGTCGTACGGTAATTGGTGGAACGGGAAGAACTTTCATTATTGTCCATTCAGGTCTGCTAACATCTTTCTCCATTCCAATGAAAATCAGGTGTTCATCGGGAATTTTCTCCAACCATTCACGGATGTCTCTGGCATTGAGTTTGTGTTCTCCTTTGTCTGCCTTCTTCTCCTTGAAGGTTGTAGGTTTATCGAGGATAATCTTGCCTTGCTCTGCCCCACAGTGCATGCAGATAGCCCTCTTTTGATGGGAGCAGAGAGTCTCAATATCCTTGATGATTTTCTTGAACTCCCTTCCACCCACTCCATGCTTGAGAATGATATCATTCACTTTATCCCTGTAATAGTCCTGTTCCGACTTCTCAGGATCGATTGGATGTGTTTCCATTGCATCTAACAAGAGTACTTTGCTGCACGAGTTGCATGTGGTCTTCAGACAAGTCTTGATCAGTGCTGAGAAACCTATGTGCATAACTGGAAGCTCAAGAGCAATATGTCCGAAGTGACTGGGGCATTCCTCATGTTTATTTCCACAGGTTTCACACCTAATGCCAGGATCGATAACGCCCATTTTTGGATCCATGAGACCCTGTTTGAAGGCGTGCCCGTCATCTTTGTAGGTGTCTGCTGTCTTTACTTCCACAGCTGACATCTTCCTAATCTCATTTGGGTCCATTAGGGTGAATCTAATGGAGTCGATGCGCTTGGGAATCTTGGCTGCATCTCGGGCACTCATCTTCGATCCTCCAGTTCCAAGCGCATAGCCACACCAAGACTCTTCATCTCATCTAGTAGCAATTTGAATGCATATGACGTCTGAACAGAGTGCACGTCGGCTCGATCCCCACAAACCGGGCAGACACTTGTCCTTCGTTTCCAGTCGTAGTATGCGATGTGCCCACACCTAGGGGTGTTACATACCATGAGATTCCAACCATCTGATTCATCGAGGAGTCTATCTTTGATTACCATCGAGGCCCCGTGTGAAATGAGGCAGTCCCTCTCCATCTCGCCAAATCTGAGTCCACCTTGCCTAGCTCGCCCTTCGGTAGGTTGTCTAGTTAGAATCTGAACCCTCCCGCGACTCCTAGCGTGTAGCTTGCTGCTTACCAAGTGATGGAGTCTCTGGTAGTATATTACTCCAACAAAAGTGTCCACCGGGAAGATTTCGCCTGTTTCTCCGTTCACCATTTGTTCTCTTCCTGTGTGCCTTAGTCCATTCCTGAGAAGGCCCGAGCGGAGGGATTCTTCTTTCTCTCCAGTGAAGGCGGTTCCATCGATCCGCCGTGCTTCCATGGAACCGACCTTGCCCCCAATCATCTCCAGAACATGCGCTACAGTCATCCTGGATGGAATTGCGTGGGGGTTAATGAGGAGGTCTGGGATGACGCCATCTTCGGTGAATGGCATATCCTCCTGATTGACTAGTCGGCCAATGATTCCCTTCTGTCCGTGTCTGCTAGCAAATTTGTCTCCGAGTTCTGGCACTTTGTTCGTACGGAGTGTTATCCTAACCAACCTTCCTGAATCGAGGGATTCGGTAACATATACGTTATCGACCCACCCCTTCTCCCCATGGCGAACCATCATAGATGATTCTCTTCTTTCCTGGGCCTGCAGGAAAGCCCCGTGAGCTTCTTCAAGGAATCTAGGTGGACTGGTTTTGCCAACCAAAATAGTGCGTCCTCCTTCTTGGCTGGTTAGTTCCTGTTCGGGAACTGGTAGTCCGTCCCTTTCTAGGTGAGAATAGGAGTCCCACGACTTTAGGCCCTTAATTTCATCGAGACCAGTTCCGGGAATCTCAATCCTTTCTTCCTGCCCACCGGGAAATCTCTTATTTTCCGCGTTGTATGTTCTAATGAAAGCAGATCTTGCTAGTGACCTCTCGACCGATGCCCGATTCATGACGACCGCGTCCTGCATGTTGTATCCATGATGGCTAACGATTGCAACGACGAAATTCTGACCTCCCGGCCTTTTATCGAAGTTTGTTGATTGCATCGCACGAGTGCCCACAATAGATCTCTGGGGATAGTGCATTACGTGAGCTCGGGTATCAGGTCGGAGTCGGAAGTTTGCACTGGAGACGCCAAGACTCTGCTTCACCATGGCCGTTCCCCCGGTTACTCTTGGAGTAGAGTTGTGTTCTGGATATGGAACGAGGGAAGCGCATACACCGAGGATGAGTTGCGGATCTATCTCAACGTGAGTATATACTAGTACAGTATTGTTTTTCTTCTCCTTCCTCTTTAGTACGTCTAAGCCTTCCTGATAATAATTTAGTGGTACCTTGAACTTCTCGGTTACTGAGTCGCCGTTAGGCATTTGGACCTCTGCAACAATATTTGCATGTGA
The DNA here is from genome assembly GCA_034399535.1 of Candidatus Thalassarchaeaceae archaeon. Lineage (GTDB taxonomy): Archaea > Thermoplasmatota > Poseidoniia > Poseidoniales > Thalassarchaeaceae > UBA36. The sequence goes on along the minus strand of DASCSS010000040.1, from coordinate 13,325 downwards.
AATTCCATGTTCACCCAAATTTGTCCATTCAACTTTGGATGGATTTATTGGACGATTATTTTTAGGAGACAGTGCGGGCAAATCGAATGGCCGGGGAGCCACAAGGAGGTCTTCTTCTTCCTCTGCATCAACCCATTCTATCACGCCTCCTGAGACAAGATCGGAAAATGATATCTCACCCATCCTGAGGCCGTCGAGATGCATCTTCGTAATCTGCAGTGACCCTTGATCAATTATCAGAAGGGGTCGGAGCATTCTACCTCGGTCGGTATTGATGAAGACGTCTCTGTTTTCGAGGTCGTGCCGGATACTGACTTCCGGTCTTATTCGTCCTGAACGACGACGCCTCTTGAATTGGCTGACTAGTTTGTGAGGTCGCTTGTGGAGTCCAAAGATGTCCCCATTGACGTGAATTCGAGACCCATCGGCCCACCCATCGGGGTTGTCATTGACGCCCGCCTCCTTTAGCAATTCTTTGACATCGGACTCGCGAACCTCTTCAGAAACGTCAATCATCTGTGCTGCATTCTTCACCAAACCACAATTCTGTCCTTCTGGAGTTTCGTTGGGGCATAGGCGCCCCCATTGGGTTGGATGGAGGTCCCTGGCTTCGAAGTGAGGTTGGCTCCGTACAAGTGGGCTCGTGACCCTTCTAAGGTGTGATAGCGCGGAAAGGTAGGTGGTCCTATCGAGTAATTGGCTAACACCCGACCTTCCGCCGACCCAATTACCAGTTGCTAATGCATGCATTATCTTAGTCGTTAGAACGTCAGGTCGCAAACAAGACGAAATTCTTAGCTCCCTCTTGCGGTTATGATGCCTCTCCAATTGATACTTCAGATCTCTTGCAAGCTGCTGAAGACTGACTCGGAAGAGGTCTTCTACAAGATCTCCGGCCAACCTGACGCGCTTGTTGGCGTAGTGATCCTTGTCGTTGGGATCCTTGTTCTTAATGGCCATCTCAAGAACTTGCCGTGCTATTCGGCCAAGGAAAATCGCCTTCTTCTCCCTGTTGTCAATCTCAGAGCCAAGATGCGGAAGAAGCTCGTTGTCGAGTAAATTTTGTATTCTGGATTCACGATACTCTTTCTGTTGACCGGCAGCGAACTTCTTCTCAAGCCACCCTAGAGCTTCCTCGGAAGTATCGACACCGTATTCGTCATTGTCTCGGAGATCGTTTAGATTGGCTACAGTGAATTTCATTGCCTCGGGGGGTCCGGCGATGGAAGCGAATATCTCCCTGTCATTCTCTACCCCTAAGGCCCTCATCAGAAGTACAAGTGGGACAGGAGTGGTTCCAGCACTGGGTATCTTAACCATCAGCATACCATCTCTCCGCTTCTCGACGTTCAGGGGCTTCCTAACGCCATCCTTCTGCGAGAAGATCTTAGCGACCTGGGTCTCATGCGCGTATTTCTTGTTTTTCTCTACAGTAACGCGATTTGGTGCAAGATCTTCCATTGAAATTAGAACTCTCTCGGTTCCGTTGATGATAAAATATCCTCCTGCATCCAAGGGGTCCTCGCCGGCACGGCGAAGGAGAGTTGTATATCTCTCTAAGTCTTCTTCAGAAGTGTCGGGGGAAAGTCGTCTATTCTCATCGATGTGATTGGAATGGAGATTACATCGTGCCGACCGTACCATGATGGGAAGGTTGCCAATGTGCACGCTAGTCTCCTCCTGGAAGCCAAATTCAGAGCCTGTAGATGGTGGAAGATCATCTCGAAATATCTTGAAATCCAGATAAACTGGAGAGAAATATGTCAGCTTTCTGAGTCTACATTCGAGTGGGGTTGCTTGGTGTTCGGCCCCATTGGCCTCCTTTATCGTTGGCCGGCCTAACCTAAGATTCTTCATCCGGACGACGATTTCCTTGTCCAACAAATCAAGCTTGACAATTCCTCCATCGTCGTCGTCCATCTTCTCATCAGTACCAATCTTGATATTTCGGACGATATTTTCCATCCTGCTTTCTTTGCCGTCACCTATTGGTATACAATCGTTATACGACGCCAATTGGTGATTCACTAGGCTTCTTTGCTTGAAATAACTCTCAACTACTTCCTTCATACAATCAACTCCAAATTATGCACTCTCGACAATCAGACGAAATGCGACAGAGCTACCTGCTGATCTGCTATATCTAACAATCTTTACCACGCGATTTGTAAGCCAGCCCGCGGGGAGCTCGTCATTTTCTAACTCCTCAATTTCCTTAATTGCCTGAATAGCTGGGTCGGTAATCAGTATCTTTGGTAGCAATTCCTTTGCTAGCCTATTGTTCCCATAAGAGTCAGACATCTTGAGGTTCCAGGGCTCTAGCACCCCCTCCTCAAAATCCATTGGTACGAGTTCGTGATGGGGGACCAGAAAATGATTTAGAACATTAAATCGATAATCCCCCCTGGGGATGTCCTCATCAAGAAGTGCCTTACGTGAAATGGTAATCCTGTTGCTCTTAGTTCTCTTTCTTGAGCCTACGTGCTCGCTAATGACGCCCATGATGTGTTCAAGCGCTGCGTCATCGTTTTCAATGCCGACTTTCTTAGCCACTTGTTCTCTTGACAGTCTTTTGATCGTATCTAAATTGGCATCATCGGCTAATTTGTGAGCATGGTCCTCGGGGATTCCCAATTCAATTAGTCGCTTCTTTGTTGAGCTTTTCACTGCCATTTTCACGCGCCCCCCGGACCAGAATAGCGAGGGCCTGAGGCGCCATCAGGCGGGCCTGAGGGGATTCGAACCCCCGGCCACCGGGTTAAAAGCCCGGCGCTCTACCTGACTAAGCTACAGGCCCATGGCTATTGCTGGGCTATCCTCCGACCTAGGGGGTATTCTAAAACATTGCGCTGCCACAGCGTGCGCTGGCGTATGGCACCCCCGGGGGAGGGGGCTAAGCGACCTTTTACGTGTATTCGCATAAAGGTTTTCAACGAATACATGCTAGTATTTCCAGAATCCGGTGATTGAACGGTATGCCTGATAGACAAATTTCTGGGACTACTCGAAGTTTTTCGATTGAAGGAATTGGCGAGTGGGATTTGATAGTTCCAGATTCTGTTTATCCACCGAGAGAAGACACTATTCTACTAGGAAAGGCGATTTCGAAGTTAAAGATCAGAGGTGGCAAGGCGGTTGAGATTGGTTGTGGGTCTGGGGCTATTTCATTGGTACTGGCTAGTCTTGGATGGGAAGTGAGGGCCTTTGACATAAATCCCATTGCAGTATTATCATCAAGAGAAAATTTGGAGAAGCACGGTTTCTCTGAAAGAGTCACCATCAGTGAAGGGGCAATTGGAGAAGGTTTGCAAATTCCAAGTGACGTTGATCTGGTTGTGTGGAATCTCCCCTATCTTGAGAGAATCGGTGATAAGTGGGATGACAATCTAGAGGAGCTAGCCCTTTCGGACATCGAGAATGGTGGGTGGGGTAGGGAACTACTGAAATGCCTGACAGAGGATATCGAAGGAAATTCCAGTAAGCTATTGGTAATGCTATTGATGAGGACCGATCCCACAAGCAACAGTTGCGCATCTGATTGGAAGAATAAGGGGTGGGCCGGTCGTTCAATTGATTTCAAAAGAATGGGGGATGAAAAGATTGAGGTCTTTGCATTTTGGAGGCCCGGTTCAGGGACTAAGCCTGTAATGCTGCAGACTTGTGAGTCTACTATGGACGAAGCTGCAATGATCAATGAAGTCGGCTGGCAGAGGGTTTTCACGTTCAAACAGCTCAATGGACGAGGAAGAAGAGGTTCGAAATGGCATTCCAGTGAGGGATCCATGGCTGGAACTTGGATTCTGGACAGGAATGTTTGCGAAGAAATCCAACCTGGACTTCTGCAGACTAGCATTGGCTCAATTGTGAGTGAAGCACTCAATGCAGAGATGAAGTGGCCAAATGATATCGTGACGAATACGAGGGAGAAGTTGGGAGGGGTCCTTTTCGAGTCTAGTGATTTGGAAAATATCAGGATAGGCATTGGGGTCAACAAGGATGACTTCGTAGAAGGAAGCATTGCTGGTGCAGGATGGATGACGACGGTAGGAAATCTCAGTGCGACACAGGTATTCGAAGTTCTTGATGGTGCAATTTCTACATACTTCGAAGACAATGGGTGGTTGGAAATGCCCTCAAGACAGGATTTGTTATTAGTGTCATGGAATGGAATCTCAAGGATCCTATCTGAAGGGGGTGTAGTCGAATTTGATGGAGGCGGAAGCAGGGTTGTCGGGCTTACTGAATCTGGTGAAATCGAGATATATGGTTCAGATGGAATAATCATTGTTGATGAGGTTGATGAGATGAAATGGGTGCTATGATTCCTGCATCCGAGATATCCTGAGCCTGACAAGCCTTAGTTTTCCAGAGCTAGTTATTGTGGAGAAGCCATCGGCCTCATTGATACTATTGAGTCCTTGGGAATATTCTTCGAGTGGGATTTTCACAATTGCAGTGAGCTTTGCATTGATTGTTTTAGCATCCAAGACCTGCCAGTTATTTTCTCCTATTACCCCGGCCAGCAATTTCTTTAGTTCGTTTTCAGAACCCGGCAAATCAACGATTAACCCCACCCATCGATGTTTGCCGCGAGCGGCCTTGTTCTGTACTGCCACGGGTGCGAGAAGGGGTTTACCTTAACCAATGGTCGGTTTCCCGGGGGCTGTGGATGAAGAATCACCAGATGGACCCAGTACTGGTTCAGGAATGCTGAAGGCCTTTGCAAGCCCTACTACACTTCCTCATTTATTGGCAATGATTCTTGCAACTGGTTCCCTTTACGTTATAATGAAAATTAACTTCCTGGGTTCCGAAAGTATAGGGGGAGTAGTGTTTCTCTCCTTGACCATTACGTACTGTTTTGCAGCAATTGTTACACCGACTAAACTTGGTAGAGTGGTTTTCGCGATAGAAGACAATGGAGGGGGGATCATCAGTTCTTCTTATTGGCGGAGAAGTGGCTTCTCTCTGATGATTGTAACCTTGATCTCTGCTTCAATTTCGATTCTGATAATTTCTATTCTCGAGGAAGGGTGGTGGAAAAATATCACTTGGGGCCTTGCAATGGTCTTCATTCTCATGTCAGTGGTTCAGGCCTTTTCACTATCCTTTGGATGGTTTTCGTATGGAAAGAGGAAATCGGTAAAGAACAGAGCAAGTCGGATTTCTGGAGTCTATACCTTGTTCAGGGTAATTTTTTCCTTGGTATTATTCATTCCACTAGTTTGGTGGTTTGGTTACAATGCGGGAGACGTTGCTAATGGAGAATTAATGGAACATGGTTCTTGGATATTATTCATCATTATCGTTGCAACTACAATCATAATTGCAGATAAGTTGACCAAATCATTGCGGCAAACGGGAGACGTTGACGGTTTAGTCATAGACAGAGTTGTATTTCTAGTGGCATTAACTGCTTGTTGGCATTTGTTGAGTGCCTGGAGAAGGAATCCACTACTTGTGGAAAAGGCCACTGGTTCAATGTTATTAGAGGAAGGGCTGTTGATGGGAATTACGGTAATACTTTCTGTTTGGTCGATGGCAAATCGGAATAAAAAGAAGGGGCGTTTGATGTTCCAAGGTCAATCCGCTGTTTATTGGGGTATTGGGTTTGGGTACCTATATGCAGGCAGTGTTTCTTCATTGTCTATCATTTCAAAGGGGAGTCTGTTAACTACAACAGCATTGGGGCACATGTTGACGGCCATCGTGATGCTTTGCGTACTCCCATTCACTATCTCGAGGATAGGTGGAGTCGCGGCCAATGTAATGGTGGATGTAACGAATAGTCTGCCCGAAGGGACTCTGGGTAATACGTCATCAGTTTCCCTGGGAAATAATGGAGGGGGAGAACACGAACCTCCAGAGTACCAAGAAAGAGATGTGATTGAGCTATTAGACTAGAGGCCGCTTACTACGGCTACCAAGCGAAGTGTTCCTGCCATTTCGTCACTTGCCCTTGCTCCAAGGATCACCTGGCAATCCTCATCCAATACAGACACGAATCCTTCTGTGACTTCATTTAGGTGGGCCAACGTCATGTCCGGACCACCTTCAACCTGAATCATACATCCTTTTGCACCTTCAATTCCAATCTCCGAAAGTGGAGAGTTGCGAGCCATGTTTACTACGGCCGAAGGGTCCTCGGTAGAACCAGTTCCCACTATCAGTGTTGCATTTCCAGGTCTATCAATAACCGTCCTAAGATCCATCAGGTCGAGATTCATTTTGCCGACCCTAGCAAGTGTGGTGACCAAACCCTCAATCAACTCCCCAATCCACTCAGAACCCAACTTCCAGTCTGAATCCCTATGTCTTGCTTGCCAAGCCAACCTTTCCAGGCTTACTCTGATACAAAGGTGAGAGTTGCTTTCCAACTCAGGCAAGGCCAATTCGGCAATGGCACATCTAAGTGGCTGTTCGGCGAATGGAAGGCCTACGATACTCATTACCAGGCTACCAGATTCCTTAGCTTTCGCAGCAATTTCTGATGCCGCACCGGACCCAGTCCCCCCTCCCAGTGCGGAGAGGACTACTACTAACTCCGCCCTTTCAATTAGGTGAGATATATTGCTCAATCCCTCTTTCAACCTATGATGGGCCAAATTGGGCAATGCTGCTGTACCCTTTGCCTCACCGGTTGCATCTAAATGCAGACAATGGGCTTCTTGTGATGAAGAAAACGACAATTCGTCAGCATCAACCAATAGTAGATCAGAAAGTTCGGGGCATTGAGAATGGGCTCGCTGGGACCACCTACAGCCAATCCCGCCCACGCCCACGACCAAGATTGCGCCCTCGTCCATGTCTACCGACTAACGATTGACTAGATTATTTTGTTCTAGTCGTAAGAAAGATAACGCCTATATCTTCTTCTCTCATCTCTTGCCCAAGCATTATCTGGCTCAATTGTAATGACCATGTCATAATACTCTATTGCTAGTTCAAAATCTGACATATGCCTACCATAAAGATGGCCGAGGTTATTCAGTGCGGGAATGCAATCGGGGCTTTCTTTGAGCATCTCATTGAGGATTTTCTCTGCTTCATTTAACTGCATCGTTTCCATCATATGCTCTGCCTGGTCAAGCTGGTTAATCTGTTCATCGGACAGATCGTAGACGTTTTCCCAACGAGGCCCGGCCATAATGGGATCGTCCGGGTGTCAATGTTTGAGGGTTATTGCTTTGACGGTCCCGAATCATCGGCCCCGAAGGGGCCGTAGTGGAACGTTAATATCCCCCTTTTCTGTGGCCCGCTATACATTGATGTGGAAGGTGTAAAACTGAATATGATTTCCCATCGAAAGACATTGCCGGTGTTAGTAGTAATTGCAATTATTGCTGGTTCAAGTGAAGCCCTCCATACGGGAGTTGGTGAGAATGCGAATAATCAAGGCGATGTCTCGATAGCGGGCTGCACATGTCATTCTGAAAGTCCGGACAACTCTGTAACTCTGATACTGGATGGGGTCCCATATCACTACGAGGCAGGAATGGAATATCAGATGAAGGTCCAATTGATCGGTGGGCCGGAGGCAGATGTGGACTCATACACTGGGGGATTCTCGATGAGGGTTAGCTCCGGGATCCTAGGGCCCGGAACTGGATTCGAAGGCATGGTACAGAACTGGGAAGAGGAACTCACTACTCTGACACATACGGAGTCAGGTTCAGAAACACCCGACAGGACTTGGCTGATCATGTGGACTAGCCCATCGGAGGGCTCTGGTTCAGTGACATTCTGGATTGCAGGAAACGCGGTCAATGGTGATATGGCACCGTCCGACCTTGACCGGTGGAACAGGCTAACGACCAGTGTAGATGAAGGTCCGGACAACGGACAAGTGAAGACGGTGTTCTCTGGTAATGGAGACATCACCCCCCCCGCACCACAGGAGGGCCATGCCGACCTTCACCTGATGGGTGCTGAGCTACTTGCGCACTGGCTAGGACTGCTAGGTTTCGCTGCTGTAATGCTAGTGATTCTATTCTGCGGACTCTTCCTAAGGTATGGTTTCTCTAGAAACTATGAGGGTAGGAGCAACTTACTGAAACTAAGGATAAAGCATCTGAGAAGGGGGGACCAACTTTGAAGGATGACATAGTAATGCGTCTGCTTCGGCAGGTAAAATCTGGAGAGGTGAGTGTCGATGACGCACGAAAAGCACTGGAAGAAGCAACCATAACAGAAGAAGCGTATTCTGCGGCAATTGATCATGGAGTTTTCAATTCACCCAAACCTGGGACCATTGTTAGGGCTAGCTTGGCCCCCTCGGGGGATTCATGGCTAATTGTTCTAGTTGGACTATGGGGGATATTCTGGACTCTCTATTGGGCTGGTTCCCTTTCTTACGGACTCTTTAACCACTGGGATCAACAGTTGTTATCATTCAATCTTGGGATGACCCTGCTAACACTAATTGTCATGGGGATTGTCTATCTAAAGTACGTTCTGCCCGATGTGATAATTGTCAAGCATCGCCGAAACAAGTACATCACTAGGAATGACCCTGAAGGATGGAAGAAATACGAGGTGTAGGTTTGGCGAGAAGATTCAAACTACGTCCATTGAGCCCCAACAATGAGGGGACGAGTGAGAACAGCGGATTTGTAGACAGAAGGGAATTTATGCGTATGTCATTCAATACGGCAGCCGGACTAATTACGATGGCTAGTCTGGGTAGTGTTGGTTTTGCATCGTTCCTGATGGGGCAAGCAAGCTCGGGGGGATCTGACCAAGCCATTCTATTCTATGCCCCCAAGGGCTCAGACGTATGGTATGGTAGCATGGATAAGCAACCGATGTCATTGAAGGCATTCGAGGATGAGGCAGCAAACTCAACGACGGGCATGTCTGCGGCGGCGGGACTCTGGTCTGGACTTCCTATTGTCGCTATCTACGTCCCTCATGAGGAAAACAAAAACAAGCCGCTTGCTGAGGACGAGCCAAGATTCCAGCTCATGGATGGCTATACATCAAGTGGGGCGTACGTGGGTTCTGGATTCGAAATAGAAGAGAAGGAGGAGTATTCGTCACTTTCTATCCACGATAACATGATCATCATCTTCTCGAGGTGCCCCCATCTCTGCTGCATTCCTGGGTGGCAATTAGTTAGCAATGACTTCACAGCAGACAATTGGCTTCCAGGAGGTACTGACTCGGGTGGTAACAAACTGTTCTGTATTTGCCACTCGAGCCGTTACGACCCCACAGTGATAGAGAAGAACACTTCAAGGAATAGATCTAATGGCCAAGACTTTGACTTCATCGGAATAAAAAAGACAGGCGGGCCCGCTCCCTATGGCATGCCGCTGATTCCATTTGTCGTTAACGGGGACTCAATTGAAGCGCTACCAGATTTCAAAGACTGGTATACATTCTGTGGTTAGGTGAGAAAGTGATTCAATTCTGGTTCCTTTGGATTTTCATAGCAATAGTAGTGGTTATCGTTGCCTTCACCCTTAGGAGGGAGAGGGACGATATCCCAAGAAAGGATATCCTGCGGGCAGTGGAGACCAATGCAGGAAGCATGGGTCTAGCTGAGAAGCTCTTCCTTTGGGCATTCTCGTGGCTCGACACCAGATTCAGAATCCAGGATTACTGGGGAATGAGCAGGGATTCATACCATAGCATTCACAGACAAATGCCACTGACCCATGCTGAAAAGTACAAGCTCAGGATAATCTGGTACTGGTACCCATTGTATTGCCTAGGAGGCATCTCATTCCTGGCATTCATAATCCTAGTCATTTCTGGAACGATTCTCGGTTTCTACTACGTCCCTGGAGGGGATTTGAACTCAGATCCGACTCCAGCTTACGCATCGATGGAATTCATAATGCTAGAGTTGCCATTCGGCTACATTATCCGCTCAATTCACCACTGGACTACCCATTTCATGGTTGCAGCAGTTTTCCTACACATGTGCCGTGTTTACTTTACTGGAGCATACAGAAATCCTAGAGAACTAAACTGGCTAATTGGGGTCGCATTGATGTTCTTCACAATATTTTTCGGATACTCGGGGTACTTGCTCCCATGGGACAGTTTGGCATTCGGTGCGGCTACCATTGGAATCAACATGGCAAATTCAACGCCACTGGTTGGAGAGTGGATGGCCAATGCCCTGTTCGGAGGTACTACTCTTACTGGCCAGACAGTAGTTAGGATGTACTTCTTACACGTATTCGTGCTACCAGTGATAGTTACTGCACTGATTCTTGCTCATCTCTTCATAGTCTGGGTACAAGGCATTGCAGAGCCACATTGAGGTAATGAAATGGGAATGTTAGAGAGATTCGGAAGGATTGCTGATACCTACATCAGTGAGAAGGAGGGACTTCTGGAAGGAGAAGAAGAGCGTAGAAGGGTCTTCACGGGACATGCATTCTGGCCAACTGAGGTCATTAGGGACACGATTATCTTCGCAGCGATTATGATGGTGATTGCGTTTTACTCTTGGATTATTCCGCCACCACTGCACAATGCCGCGGACCCTTATGCCCAGGCTGGGTTTGTTTTTCCCGACTGGTATGTCCTGTTTTCCTATGGATATCTAAGGTGGGGAGAGTACCTGCCTCAGTTCGACATCCCAGCCGGACCTATCGGCGATTTCTTTGGACAGCCAATTGTGTCCTGGAACGCAGGAGTTTGGGGGGCAATGATCACGGGACTTCCTGTTGGAATCCTAGCTCTGCCCCCATTCATCATTGGAAAGAGGGAGAAGAGGGGCGTGGAGGACCCCTGGTTCGCAACTGCGGGTGCAGTCTACCTAGCACACGTGTGGTTCATCTCCGTGTTCTCAATAAACATCTTCCTGGAGATGTATGGACAAAACCGTTCTGACTACTGTTGGCAAACTTCCCATGGTGTTTTCAGATGTGGAACACAGGCACCATGGACTGCAGAGGTTTTCAATGCCATACCATGGGTATTGACGGGGATATTTATCTTCGCCCTACTCTACTTCTCAGTCAGAAAATTCCTACTTGGACCCATGGGCTCTAGGTTGACTCCGAACCTCGGAAAGCAGGTTGCAGTAGGCTCCCTGGTAGTCAGTGTGTTGCTATGCTCCATAACCTGGCCAATCTACGAAAACGGATTCTGGAACCAGAGGGGCATGGGAACCATGGGATTCTGGGAATACCAGAATGAGGCCAAGCTGGTTGAATTGGATGGCATCAGGGCCCAGCCCTCTGATACTCTTGTTCACGTTGACAAGGGCAATGTTTGGGACGAGTGGGGCGATGAGTGCCTAACGTACGAGATGACAGGGGATCTGGGAGTATGGGAGGATTTGCACGAAGGCGATGACTACGCGGATTGGTGCGTAATGCCCGCCATACAATGGTCCAATTGGGGAGTCTTCCAACCAACTAGATCTTTGATAATTGACTTCAGCGGAGCGAATGGTCATGCGAATTCCGATACTTCGAGGAATTTTGGCGGTGCCGAAGTAACCTACACTGGTTCAGAGGACGGAGGGTCAGTTGAAATGACAGAGGAGCGGACCTTCTGGGTAGAGAACCTCGGGCTAGCCAGCGTTCCTACCGATATATCATGTAATTTCAGAACCACTGTCAGGGGAGCGGGCGTCCATACCCAAAGCCTGGCACTGACAGACGAAGCAGGAGATGTGATTTGGGCAAATAGCGGCGAGAACTGCGAGTCAGTGACGATTTACCTCAATTCCAATCAGGCCTACACGGTGACCTTCGTTACCAACTCTGAAGCGGTGGACGACAGCGTCACGATGATCTCAGATTTCTCTGCCATTGCATACCAACCCCTACTCCTGAACGATGACGGTACGGCTATTGACAGGTCAGATGGGACACATGACTTGACCGTTCTGGCATCGATGTCGATCAGCAACCCAACCTTCCACAAGAATCCGAAGAGCCTGGATGCTAAGCTAATCTATTCGATGTTCATTCCCTGCCTGGGCGTAGGCGCCCTGGTATTCATGCTCATGAGAAGCATGGCACGTGGATACGAGTGGGAGATGAACAAGTGCTATGGGTGTGACCTTTGCGATGATGCCTGTCCAGTTAGGCTGTTCAACGCCGGTGATAAGCTGAACATCATCTACAACACGTGGAACAACGAAGACGACGGGGTGCCACTCTACTCATGCCTCACGTGCACAGCATGCACAAACGCATGCCCCCAACTCGTTGACTACGACTCATACATCGATATCAGGCGGAATCTGGTTGTCGGTGGCCCACCTGCTGCTGAAATCCCACACACGGTCCTACAAGCGGTACTAGCTGCAGAAGCCGAAGAAGACGCGGACGACTCGTTCGTTTCTGTCGAAGATTACCCACTAGACTCGAGCATAGGGTACTATCCGGGCTGCGTCGATTATATCGATCAGGAGATGATTTTCAGCCATGTGAATCAAGGAAGCATGGATCTTGGAGATGTGACTACGGCAGCATTCACCATATTCGAGGAAATGGGGGAGGATGTCACCTATCTGGGCCGGGACTTCCTGAAATGCTGTGGTCATGACCAGAAGTGGCAGGGAATGACTGAGGTTTTCGAGAAGCTCAAGGCATACAATCAGAAGAAGCTCGGGCAAAGTGGAATCGGCACCTTGGTAACTTCCTGTGCGGAGTGCTTCCGCACGTTTGCCCTCGACTACGAACTAGACGACATGAAGGTGATGCACACCACGGAGTTCCTGGTTGAGAACGGTTTTGACATGAGCCTAAAATCAAAAGAAGACCTGACCGTAACGTATCACGATCCGTGTCGACTGGGTAGGCAGATGGACATCTATGACGAGCCAAGGGACTTGGTAAGCGCTGTCGAAGGTGTGGAGGTTGTAGAAATGGAGCATTCAGGTGAGGATGCTCTGTGTTGTGGGGTTTCAAGCATGATGGCGTGTAACGAGAACAGCAGGGCACTCCGGCTGCAGAGATTCGACGAAGTGCGAGCTACGGGTGCGGACATCATGCTAACATCGTGCCCCAAGTGCGTTTCCCACTTCGAGTGCCTTAAGTTCGAGGGGGACCCGCGCCATGACTTCGAGATTCTAGACGTAGTAAGCTTCCTTGCCAGGCAGATAGAAGAGTCGCGGAGCTAGGGAAGCCTCAGTGATTGCTATCGACACAGAATTTTCACTGAATGAATGCGAACAGTACCGAGAACGATGACAGGGCCGTGTTGATCACTACGCCCCATACGGTTGCCTTGGCGAACCTGGAGTCATCGTAGCCCAGTGCCACCAAGTAGAGAAAAAATCCGATTAGGCCGCCGCATGCTAGTGAAATCCAAGCGGCTGGAACGCTCAGGTAGACAGCCATGACGAGCCA
>DASCSS010000039.1:0-49313 GCA_034399535.1 Candidatus Thalassarchaeaceae archaeon | reverse complement strand
GACAGCAATGAGTAGTAGTGAGGCGAACAGAGCGGTCCTTTCGACCCTATTACTGTGTTCAGAGATGACCCTTTCGGGGTAGTCGGGTAGCATCACCATGCACATGTTAGGCTAGGATGAGGTCAATATGTATGCGGTTCAATGAGCGTCTCATTTCTCCTCAAAATTTCTCATTTTCTGATAAGCAGCCACAATTCCAATGGAAGCCAGAAGCAATATGGTAAGAATTGCGGAAGAGGAAAGGCCAGATTCACGGCCATGGTCAATTTCGATCTCAAATGGTATTGACCCACTGGATCCTGCTGCGGAGCTATCCCACTGTAGAGAAAGCCCGGTTATTGTCCGGTTGTTAATCTGAAACTCAAATTCCACAGAAGCCTGTATTGGCCCAGATTCCAATGTTGAGCCTTGTATCTCTTCATACCTGCTGCATACCCCATCCAAGCAAGCTCTGACAAATGCTTGGTCAGTACCCTGGTTCTCAACAATCAAAGTGAGCTCTGCCTGGGAACCGACCACTGCATCATCCGAAAGTGACTTGGAAAGAATGGAAATGTGGGCACCTCGCTTTGGTTGGACGGTCAATGAGAAGGTCTCATTTCGGGAATTGCCGCTTGAATCGGTTGCCTCGATCACTAGTTCGTGAGTTCCTTGAGCCATTGAAGGTAGCATGAAATTCTCAATTTCAGACCAGCTGACGAGTGATTTTAGCGGATTGCCGTCCAACCAAGCGGACCATATCACTTCCTCAATGGCATCAATATCGTCGAAAGACCGGGAGAGATTTGCTTGGATGGAATCATCCTCATGTAACCCGTCATCGGAATCAGCTTGGACTCCATTTGAAGAGAGATCCATCATCACTACTGGGGGATTTGAGTCCAGGACCCTGATAATCCACTCATGGATCACTTCGTTTCCGGCATCGTCGGTTACCCTCAGGACCATGGAGGTGAGAGTGGGATCCTTAGGCAAATGCCTATCTTCTATGCTGATATCTGCTCCGTTTACCCCGGCTCCCTGGTAAACGGTGAAATGGAAATTACTCTGGTCCACTCCCTGTTGCCTCCAGTCATTAGAGATGTTTGTGAATAGATCCAGAGCCACGGGTAGTCCTGAGTCATCAGAGCAATTGACATCCATTATTATGGATCCCCCAGCAGGGATTTCAATCAAACCAACTAGGATATCGTGTGGAGTCGATTCGGCTCCGTTGACTAATGTGATTTCGGCATCCCACTCAGGGTATTCCCCATCGACAGTGACTACGTCGATCCAGTTCGATGCCACACCGTGATGGTCAGTACACGTGCCTGTCACAGATATCTCATCTCCATGTAAGATTCCTATCTCTGAAGGAGTGAAATCGAACCATGGATTCTGGAAAGTAGAGAGAATTTCTCCATTTCTGCTAACTTCCCAACCGATTTCAGGGGATTCCAGAGGACTATCCGAACACACTGCAGAGAAAGATGAGACCTTGTTGAGAGCGATTGAATTAGCTGTGGAAGGAAATCTAGTAGCAGAAATTGTGGGTTGTTGGTTCTCACCGATCGTAATCCGGATGTCGTGGGCTACGGGCGCTTCTGAGCGATTAACAGTGAATCTGTCAGGTGTGCCCTCGATAATTTCCATCATAGGACTAAACTTGAACTCCCATCCCTCTGGCAGGGAGACCTCCAAGGGAATCTCTTCAATCAATGCCCCCATTCTTGGTAGATCAAGCAATCTCATAATTCTTCCATCGGCTGAACCAGAGAGGACCGCGGATTCGATCCAACCCCAATTTCCTCCTGTTCTGTTGACTGGCCCCTCTATTGGGGGAAATACGGTGATCTCGGTCCCATCCATTGCAATCATCGGAAAGTAGTCGAAAATACAGCATCCGGCACTCTCTCCATTGGTCCAATTTCTAGCTGTGTAAACCATCTCAGCAAATTCGTTTGACTCCTCAGAGTCCACCCATCCGTCTGAATTGCCCAAGTTCTCGTCAATCTGCCCCAATAGTCCAAGAGACCTGTTCCCAAGTAGGTCGGTTCCATAACTCTCCTCTAACGTCACTTCTGCATACCAAGTTGCATTCACGGGGTAGGTTGGTAATATCGGACCTGAAATGTTCAGGAATGCCCATCCTTGCAATTCTCCCTGATTTGCACCCTCAGTGTTGGATTCTGTCTTTTCGGTCAATTCGGAGTTTTGCAAGTTCAGATTCGTCATTGAAAATACTGTCATTGCCAAGAAAAGGGCAATTAGGGCCTTGCTGAAATCATTACTGAACATATTCCCACCCATCATTTGTCAACATGTAGGATTGTCGAGCCTATGAAGTCAATTCCTAGGGGGATTATGCGGTTCTCCGGTTCCAGTTCCCTGGTCATCTTGCCCCGAAGTTCGGGTTCGCCGTGGATTAAGAGGAATCCTCCTGCGCCAGCGCCGAGCAGTTTCGCTCCATTCGCACCCAAATCCATCACCCTTTCGTACAAATCATCGATTTGGGCGTTGCTAATATTAGCGGATGTTCCTCTTTTGGCCGTCCATGCATCGTTTAGTAAGGAGCCGATTGAGTTGATGTCTCCGGATTCTAACAAATCTGCAGCTTTATCGGCCTGCAACCTAATTTTCCTGAGTCTTGCCAATTTGTCATTGGTATCATTTGGTTTCTCTGCCAGAACTTGGTTCGCGCTCCTAGTTAGTCCAGTATAGACCAAGGAGAACTCACTCGACAGTCTAGCTATGGTCTCTTGACTCAGTTCCATCGGGGAGACTGAGACCCCTCCGGGACCAAACAAAATTGAGTTTGCCCCCCCGATTGCAACAGAATATTGATCCTGACGGCCAATGGGCGCGCCAAGAATGTCAATCTCAATTCTGCAGGCCTCTTCAGCCAGCCTCTCCTTTGTGACGTTATTCCCAGAAAATGTGTGCATAGCATTTAGCAATCCTACTGTAACTGAAGAGGAGGAGCCCAGTCCCGTACCACGTCCAGGGATGTCCGCAATCGTTGTGATCTCTACTCCTGACGAGATTCCCGTTAGACGCATGGCCTCTCTGACTAGGTCGTGTTGAACTTCTTCCAAGGAGTCAGCGTATTCAGTAGATGAGTAGGATACGCGGATTCTGTTGTCAAACCTTTCGTTTAGCGTAACGTAGACATATTGATCCATTGCGATGGAGACGACCCTGCCGCCTAATGGTTCATTTTTTGAGAAATCATCGATGTCAGTACCCCCGCCGCAGAAGGACACTCGGAGGGGGGTTCGACTGATTATCATCGGGTTCCGGGTTATAGGGTCACTCATCAAGACGCCGGTTTCCGGGATAAACCACGTGAAAATTGGATGGCAAGGCATTATGAGAGGGGCGCATCCGCGAGGGTCAGAGAGGTATGGGCGACGTAGTAACGATGGACGATCTCACAAATGATGAGATCATCTCGATACTGGACTGCGCTGAGCGTCTCGTTCCTGTCGCTAAAGGTGAGGCTCACCTCCCTCTCCTGGAAGGGAAGGTTCTGGCAAACATGTTCTTTGAGAATTCAACTAGGACTAGGATGTCCTTTGAGACAGCGATGAAGAGGCTTGGGGGGTCAGTACTAAATTTTAGCTCAGTTGGTACATCGGTAGCAAAGGGGGAGACTCTGTACGATACGATGAAGATGATCGAGGGCTACTCTGACGTGGCAGCGATTAGGCATCCAAGACAGGGTGCGGCACAGTACAGTGCCGACGCAGTAGAGATTCCAATCCTAAATGCCGGAGATGGAGCTGGTAACCACCCCACTCAGACCATGCTAGATCTATTCACGATCAGGCAGGCCCATGGCTCTCTAGAGGGACTGAACGTGGTTCTTGTCGGTGACCTTCGGTATGGAAGGACTGTTCACAGTCTTTCGCATGCACTAGTCCGGTTTGGAGCAAGGCTGACTCTAGTATCTCCTTCAACGCTCCAAATGCCTAAGGAAATTGTTTCTGATCTGATATCAGAAGGGGCGGATGTGACGGAGACTGGATCTCTAAAGGATCAGATTGCCGAGGCGGACGTGATATACATGACTCGGATTCAGAAAGAAAGGTTTCCCGATGAAGATGAGTACGCCAAGGTCGCGGGAATCTACAAGCTTGAGTCCTCGGATCTAGGCGGAGCAAAGAAGGGAATGGTGATCATGCATCCCCTTCCACGAGTAGATGAGATTGCTCCAAGCGTAGACACGACCGATCACTCCAGGTACTTCCAACAGGCGTTCAATGGGGTTCCGACTAGGATGGCTCTACTATGCCGTAGCTTGGGCGTGGATGTTCCGAAGAAGGTGAAATGATGTCTGAGATGCGCAGGGTAACAGCAATTCGCAATGGAACAGTGGTAGATCACATTCCCTCTGGCCATGCAATGCAAGTGATTCGGATTCTCAGAATCAATACATCGAGGGCAACCCCCGTCTCTCTGGTCATGAACGTGCCAAGCGACAAATTAGGACGCAAAGACGTCCTGAAGATCGAAGACAGGGAACTGAATCAGGAAGATTTAGACAGATTGGCACTGATTGCACCTGCCGCCAGTATAGCGATAATCAGGAACCACGCCGTAGCAGAGAAGATGAGGGTCGAATTAGCGGATGACCTAGTCAACATCTCAAAGTGTTCGTTCTCCAACTGCATCACCAAGAATGCCCGTGAACCAATGCCGCAGAGGCTCAGGGTGGTCAGTCACGAGCCTTTGGAAGTGAGATGCTACTACTGCGGTCGTGGCCAAGATATTGGTGAGTTGATTGAGAACATAATCTGAAGATTTTCAGGATGCCTCTGCAAGCCAGCTTCTCATGGTGCATGACTGGCAAATATCCCTACTAGTGATCTCCCCACATTCCGAACACTGGTTTACCTCATGCTTTGAATCTGGGATAGCTAAGGAATGCAGGCTTCGAATTTGGTCTAGTGAATGAAGGAGGCCATGTCTAGCACCGGGTGTGAGAGACTCCATCTGAGCAACTATCGTTCTGCTCTGCTGACGCATGGCTCCTGGTGCATGGGGACACTCTCCGTGATGGATAGGGAGGCCCTTGCTGATAGCATGGGCATGAATCTCCCGTTCGGGAATCCACCTAAGTGGGACTATTCTGGGGACTATCCCTTCTATTGGAGAATGGGTGTGAGGAGCTAGCCTCACTGATCTATCTACCTCTCCCTTCTGCAGGTTCATAAGAACTGACTGGGCCATGTCATCTAGGTTATGTCCCAGAGCCATCACATCGGCTCCAACTTTCTCGGCTAAAGCATTTAGTCCCTGCCGACGGAAAACTCCACAGAACGAGCATGGCATGAGGCCCTTTGCCTCTGAATGCATTTCCCCCATCTTTGGCATCAACTGGACTACTTCATCCATCTCTCCAAATCCCATTTCCTTGTAGCTCAAAGTCTCAAAGCGAATGTCTAGTTCGCCAGAATGTTTCCTAGCGCATTCTAGGGAAGGGCCTCTGTAGCCAGCAATACCTTCATCCACACAACCAGCAATTAGTTCAACGTCACGACGCTTGCCGATAATCTCGCTCATCATTGAAAGTAGCACTGCGGAGTCCTTTCCTCCAGAGACCGCAACTAGAATTCGGAATGGGGTCCCATCTTCCCTGGTTGCGTCCTTTGGGAGCTTAAGCTGGAATCTAAGCTCCTTGGATGTCCTCTTCCGAATAGATGAGGCGAGATGCTTGCCGCAGAGATGCTGCCCACTATACGCCTGGTGAACTAGGGCATCGCTTTTGCATCTGCTACAAGTCTCAACTGCTAGCCCTACACTCATGAAGTCCCGTCATGACAAGTTGGCTTGAATCCACTCCTCCGGTGAATTGATGACCATTCCCTCAATCGCCGGCCGTGGACGGTGCAAGAACGCTACCTGGAAGAACCGAGGTTGGGCCTAGGAGTTTCTCACCTTGGATTGACAGATTGGCACTAGTCATTTTCTCGTTTGTAGCATACATTTCCTATCTTCCACTTTCTTCTTTCTTGGGGGATTTCTTAGGATCAATCTCAGAGGAAATCACAGTTTGTCTTCTTCTAATTTTGGTCCCTATTTTGGCTACATCCCTAGGGAAGCTGGTTGTCAGGTTGCTCGCCTGAATCAGAAGATCCTAGTTTGGATAAGGCAGTCTCGATGTATCCGGTCAACGACTGCCAGGGAACTACGAAACGCATGCCTGCGACAACTAGGATGAATAGCCCAGCAGAGATGACTTTGCCATAGGTCATTTGCAATTCCAATGACTCCTTGACTTGACCCGTCCACTGAGAGCCCTCCAATACCCCAACTAGGGAAATCATCAGATCATCAAAAGCGAGAGCCAAGGCGGTCGTAACGGCAACTAGTGAAACGACAATGACCAGTTGAAGGAGATGGGAGTTGACCACATTGTTGAACTGCCTGATATACTCACGGTCCCTTTTGGAATCCTCTGGCAACGAGACGGCGTACTCAAGATGGCTGATTGCGGCGATTCCAGATTCCATGAATAACAGCATAAGAAGAGCAATTCCGAGTAGGGAGGCTGCAAGTGGGGAGACCAATCCCCAGAACATAGTTCCCTCTCCAATCTGAGTTGGTAGTGGCCTGAGACCTAGTTCGATCTCAGATAGGACAGGCTCGAAGGTCAGGATTGAATGGAATGCAATTACTATGATGTAGTATCCTACAGACCAGGAAATTGAGCGCTTAGAGAGGCCCCATATTCCTATCAATCCTGCAAGAACGGGAGCGAAGACGATTCCCAAGAACATCAGTTCGAGCAGCAAACCGAGTGGAGTGAACAGATGGCCAATGTGGTTCATTTCTTCATTTGGATTCCAGGGGAAATGCATTCCGTTGTACACCATTGAGATAACCCAGGAGAACACAAATGGAACTATCACCCAAGCTGCGAATGCTATCAATGCACCCTGCTTGATTTTTGTTTGCATTTCAAAGGATAGGGCCCAGAACCTGTCCGCAGCGAATGCTACTATTGCGCACAATAGCAGGGGGGCGATGAGGGAAAGGGTGCCAGTCTGCCTTATCCCCAACAAGATATCGGGTATGAAAAGGTCGCCGCGGTTAGATAGCCAAATCAGTCCCCGAGTGTGCTCATAGGAGGGACACCAACTAGTCTCGCTATGATCCAAGACGAACTGCTCACTACACGGGCCATAAATCTCGCTCATTCTCTTGAGCAGCAATAGAAGAGAGGCGGTAGAAACGACTTGCAGGACAATTATCTGCCACTTTTTCCTTAGAATGGGTATGTGAAGAGTCTCGGTAATCTCATTTTTCTTTCCCTTCAACTCCATTCACTCAGCCCCTCGATTGTTGCAGAGCCTGAGAGAGCTCTACGTCTGGCATCCAGTCAATCACCTTGGCACCATATCCTGAAACAGCAGTAAGTCGGTTCTGTCTCTCCAACTTGAGGACCTCGTATGACATTCGAGGGATCCTGCTTACTAATCTCTCAAGATCGATGCTGCTTGGAGAGAGGACTATCACCTCGTGACCATTACCAGAGAGATTCCGTATTGCCGGAAGTGTTGTTCCATCTCCCTCAAGGCTGCTGATGATGAAAACTGGAGACCCTCGACTAATCCTCGGTGCCAGAGCATTGGTTACTGCCTGCAGAGGCATTGAACCTGAAGGAGAAACCGAGGCGAGTCTACTGAGAATCTTGTAGTTCTGCTTGTCTCCCGTATCAGCAGGAAGGAAGTCCATCCTTTTACCATAAGTTACCATTGCAACTGAGTCCTTTCGCTTAAGGAAGTGGTTTGAAATCGAGGCTGCTGCAGAGGCTCCCATTTCTAGTGGATTCTTCAGAACGGTCCCTATCCTACTAACTTCCCTAGTGTCAAGAATCACGAAAACATCGGTTACCGCATCCCTAGTCTTTTGATTGACCATTAGGTCTCCGGTCCTCGCGAATGCCTTCCAGTTTATCGAACGGAGAGAATCAGTTGACAGATACTCCCTCAATGAGTAAAACTCCATCCCTGGACCCGGTGTTCTGAGAGTAGTTGCTCCTGTGTACATCT
The DNA here is from genome assembly GCA_034399535.1 of Candidatus Thalassarchaeaceae archaeon. Lineage (GTDB taxonomy): Archaea > Thermoplasmatota > Poseidoniia > Poseidoniales > Thalassarchaeaceae > UBA36. The sequence continues at coordinate 41,274 of DASCSS010000039.1, read as the reverse complement.
TCGGAACATCCGCCCTTAGCATTGCGTCCTCGATGTCCCTGACCTGTGGGAAGACTGTAATGTCGCACATATCGTCGATTCTTGATTCATTAACGAAGAGGCCGAAGGCATTCCTGTATCTGACTGAAATAGGGCCAATTGAGTAATGCCCCCTAAGTGGGCATCGTAGCATATACTCAATCTTAGTAGTCTGCCCGGGGCCAAGGTTCATTCTGATCTGATTTATTCCACGCCTGATCTTCATCTCATGTGGGACATTGTCGAATACCTCTAGCTGCTGTGTCCTTCTATAGGACTTGTTCGTGATAGTCAGTGAAACCTCGATGAGATCTCCCTTGTATACGTTAGAATGAGGGACGAAGCGGCTAATCTCTAGCTCCGTGTGGCCAATTATCCAGCCATTTATCGAGATGAAAGCGATGAAAGTGAGGCCAATGATCATCATCTGGAAATTAGAAATCATCATCCCAACAAGAATCAGACTGATTCCTCCTGCAAGCATGATCGCGGCCTTCCTAGTCCACACTTCCAACCACCCCCGTCTCAGATTCCCCCCACTGTTTGATTCGTCGTACGATTCCGACAAGTTCGTCGGCTCGGTATTTTCTCTCTTCGAAGATGAATCTGACCAGCACAGGATCCCTAATCAGATTCTGTAGTTCTGCTGCTGGCATTGAGTCAAACTCTTCACGCGTTAGAGCGTTGATGTTCCTCACTCGAGTTAAGAGGACTTGTCTGATCTTCTCGGGCTTTTGGTAATACTCGTACCTCCTAGCATCTCCAAAGCCATAGTACACGACTCTGAATACGTGCCGCCAATCCTCCGGGTCATCCTTTCTAATCAGAACTGCTTCTAGAAAGATGAATAGAATTAGGAACAGGATCAGCATGGCCATCCAGTCATTGGTGAAATAGATCAGTAGGTAGTACAGAAGGTTGTAAGTGTCGCCGAAAAGAGTAGGTTGTTGGTGTCGGCTCTCATCGAAGATAACCAATGCATTTTCTCCGGCAGTGGTCCCATTGTCATCCAATATCAGTGCCTCTGCAACGATATCTAGAATCCATTTCCGATTGTCGTTATCAGGGACGAGTCCGAAGTACTTTGACTCGAATTCTGGATCGTAAAGGGAATTGATAAGAATTGAACCATCAGAAATAAAATGAACCCTTCCGGAGTCAGATTCACGGCACAGAATTACTTCACAGTACCTAACATAAACCGGGAAAGGCCCCTGCTCGTCACCAGTGATTCCGAATGCTGCGTAACCTCCAACAGTGTAATTTCCGTCATCGTTGTTATCCAACCAGGAGTCCTGAGTTGTTCGGGAAATGACATATCTATGCTCAGCTGGGTTGTACGAAGAAGTCTTCTCAAAGGCAGATGGCGTGTTTGTTAGAAGCTGATACTCCTCGGACCAGTCCCAGATTGGCTTTCCCGTCTGATCGCTGCCGAGGAACCTGTGAGAACAGAGGCCGGATGAGGTTGCAGTTACGAAGGTCGCCCCGATTTCCGGGTTGTTAGGATCGCTGTCAAGAACGTCAACTACTCCATCATTGTCTACATCCCTAAGACAGGGGTTTACTCCTATCTGGGTACCGGGAGAGGAAGTGAAGTTGAATGCTGAGGAAGTGTTGACCCAAACGAAATCAGAACCAAGAGTACTGTCGAAACTGTGATCGGAGAACAGCCTGTGGTTGGTGTATTCAAGTCCAAACTCCAATGCTAGATTGCTAGAATACCCAAAGTCATCCATGAGCATTACAGTACCGCCTCTTTCTACGAATTCCCGAATAGCGACTATCTCCGATGACGTGTATCCGTCTCCCTCGGAGAATTGGATTACATCGCTGTCACCGGTGAAACGCGGAAGAGAGATGGTGTCTCTCTCGACGCCAGAGATTACGAAAATTGTCTGCTCGGGATGGTCAAGGTCACTCAGAAGCAAGGGGCTTGAAACGAGAGCCGTGGTCTCGACGCCTTTGCTATTCAGCTCATTCCGAAATGCCCCTAGGTCATTCCATTCATCCCCATATGCCGACTGCTGGGTCTGACCGGGAACGATATAGGTCATTGCAATAGAGAGAATAAGCACAAAGAGAAGCGCCCAGAAGGAAACCTGCAGAGCAGTACGTCTGTTCCTTCTAGAATTGAAGGTTCGAGAGAGTTTGCTCCAGTCCATCATTCATGCTCCCCCAGCTTACTATGTTGGTTTGAGCCTCAAGTTGGTCTTAAGACCGTTATGCGACCGTGAACGGTGTTTGCATCTACTATCTCAATAGTTCAACCACTGTTCCGACTGTTCCGACTTCCTCAACTGGGACTGAAAGTAGACCGTCAGATGTCGGCCATGGAAGCTCATTGGGATCGATTTCCGAATCAGTGACGACGAGCAATGCTACAATGTTGCCAGTTTCTACATCGATGCTGAAGTCGGCTAGGTGCCCAAGTAGATCCCCGGCTGCATCGACAACCTTCCTAGTGAGGATTTCTTGGCCGAATGTTGTCTTCATATGATTCCTCAGATTGATTCTATCCCAGGAATTCCGCCAGAATTCCTCCTGACTGACTCCAGACCGCTCGTTAGCGTCTCCTCCATCTTGGAGTAGTAATTCATCATTTCTTCAGTGACGGTGGGCCTCACCCGTTCCACAGCACTTTCGAAATGCTTCTTTGATACGGTCTTCCTTCCGGCTCTCATTGCAATTAGGGCTGCTTCCCTGCAGATTGCCTCGATATCAGCCCCCGTGTAGTTGTCAAGATTAGATGCTAGATCGTCTAGTTTGAATTTTCCAAGTGGCATATTCTTTGCGTGGATGTTCAGAATCGCAACTCTCGATTCCTTGTCTGGAGGTGGGATGTGAAGTACTCTCTCGAACCTCCCACTACGCATCAAGGCCGGATCAATCATCTCTGGTCTGTTGGTTGCTGCGACCACAATCACTCCATCCATCCCCTCGACTCCATCCATGCTACTAAGGAGTTGGTTAACGACCCTGTTCATCACGTCAGAACCATCTCCAGAGTTGCTCCTCCTCATTCCAGCAATGCTCTCGAACTCATCCAGGAATACTATTGAGGGGCTAGATTGCTTGGCCTTCTTGAAGACCTCTCTGACCGCCTTCTCAGATTCTCCGACCCACTTTGAAATTAGTTCTGGACCCTTGATGGTGATGAAGTTAGCCTTGGCCTCCTTTGCTATTGCCTTGGCAATCAAAGTCTTCCCAGTCCCCGGAGCCCCGAAAAGCATGATTCCTCGAGGGGGGTTTATGCCAAAGTGTTCGAACTTCTCTGGCATGTTTAGGGGCCATTCTATGCTCTCCTTGAGTCTCTCCTTTACGTCCTCAAGTCCACCGACTTGATCCCATGTAATTTCGGGAACCTCGACGTATATCTCGCGGAGAGCACTGGGCTCAATCTCCTTGACAGCTTCCTGAAAGTCTGACATTCTCACTTCCATCTTCTCAATGACCTCTGGAGGAACCTCCTCTTCATCGAGATCTATCTCGGGGAGGTATCGCCTCAATGCCTTCATTGCAGATTCGCGAACAAGGGCGGAAATATCCGCTCCTACAAATCCGTAAGTGTTCTCAAGTAGCCAATCGAGGTTGAAGTCGTCGCTAATTGGCATATCCCTTGTATGGATTTCCAGAATCTCCCCTCTGCCCTTCTTGTCTGGGACCCCAATTTCCAGTTCTCGATCGAACCTTCCGGGGCGTCTCAATGCCTGATCGATTGCATCTCTCCTGTTGGTGGCACCGATCACAACTACGTTGTCCCGTCCACCCATGCCATCCAATAAAGTGAGGAGCTGTGCTACTACTCTCCTTTCTACCTCGCCGGATACGTCTTCTCTCTTTGGTGCAATACTGTCAAGTTCATCGATGAAGATGATTGCGGGTGCGTTGGCTGCAGCCTCGTCAAAAATCTCTCTTAGTTGCTTTTCGCTCTCACCGTAATACTTGGAGATGATCTCTGGTCCATTGATAGATGTGAAATGAGCCTTAGTTTCAGAAGCAACGGCCTTTGCGATCAGGGTCTTTCCTGTCCCTGGCGGACCATGCAAGAGAACCCCTCTCGGAGGATCTATTCCTAGTCTCCTGAATAGGATCGGGTGTTTCAGTGGAAGCTCGATCATCTCCCTTACTTTCTGAAGCTGGGTTCCGATGCCTCCAATGTCCTCGTAGGAAATGGATTGGACTAGATCGTGTTCTTCCTGGTCAATTGCATCCTCTTTGATGATAATCTCAGTGTCAGGCAGAACCTGTACGATACCCTTGGGGAAAGTTTGAACGATTGCGAATGGAAGTGCCTCGGCGAATAGAGTCATGCCGGGAATGAAGATTCTGTCTCCAGCAACTACTGGCCTCTTGTTGAGGCCTCTTCTAGCAAAGCCCTCTATTCCAGGACCAAACCTGACCTTCTGTTGCTTGGCCATAACTGGGCTAAGGATCAACTTCGTGCAAGGTTCGACCTCTACCTTCCTTATCTGTGCCCTGTCCCCAAGGCTCACACCTGCATTTTTTCGGATTATCCCATCAACCCGAATCACACCCAGATTGGCATCCTCTGGCCTGCAACGCCAAACTATTGCAGCGGTTTTCCTCTCTCCTTCGATCTCCACGATATCTCCAGGTTTTAGGTTCAAATCGTTGTCAAAGGGGACCCGTGCACGTCCATGACCGACGTCGCTAGGTATGGCTTTGGCCACTCTCAAAGTAAGAGATTCTGAAGTATCGTCCGCCACCATATCACTTCCTTGCGCAACTTGTCGTGCATTGGGGGTAGTTAAACCCAGCATTCCAGAATTCTCTCGGGGTAAAATGGTTATCGGAACTTGGACGTGTGATGCGCATAATTCATTTCAGAAGTGGCATTCGCGAAACCATGACGCACGTGATGGCAACCGGATTCGAGATTATAGACAGCAACAACCCGAATGGAAAACCCAAGGTTCGGGGTTACAACATCATCAACGGGGAATTGCGATTGTCTAGCGACGGAGAGACATTCGAAAGCAGAAACCCTGCATGGCTCGAAGACTGCCTCGGAGAGTTCCCACAATCGACAAAATCAGACGTGCATGATGCACTTCATGCTGCGAGGGAGGCATTTCCATCGTGGTCAGCAACTCCGGCTCCAACAAGAGGCCAGATAATCGGGAATATGGGAAGGCTCCTGATGGATTACAAAGACGACATTGTGAGAGTTGAGACAAGGGAGATTGGTAAAACTATCAAGGAAAGTGCTGGATCGGTGCAGGAAGCAATAGACACATGCCTTTTCTTCCAATCTGAGGGCAGAAGGCTGTATGGTCAAACTGTTAACTCGGAGTTGCCCGATAAGGAGCTCTTCACTTATAGGAGACCATTGGGAGTTTGTGGGATTATCAATGCATGCAATTTCCCTGCCGCAGTACCCTTCTGGAAGATGATTCCTGCAATAATGTGTGGAAACACCTGTGTTTGGAAGAGCCCCCAAGACTCTCCTCTTCTATCTTTCATGCTAACACGAATCATGCATGAAGCTGGCCTTCCCAGTGGAGTGATCAACTTAGTCCATGGTCGAGGAAGCGGTGCTGGACAGCATCTGGTCGACTCGGCCGATGAAGGAATGGTGAATAAAATTAGCTTCACAGGTTCGACTGCAGTGGGAAAGATGATCGGGGAAACTTGCGGAAGGAACCTAGTGTCCTGCTCCCTAGAATTGGGAGGAAAGAACCCACTTGTTGTCATGCCCTCTGCCAGTATCGAAAATGCTGTTGAAGGAGCCTATTGGGCAGCATTCGGAACAGCTGGTCAGAGATGCACAAGCCTAGGAAACCTGATTATCCACAAGGACGTGTACGATGAGTTCATGATCAAATTCATGGATAAGGTCGAGAGCACAAGAATTGGAGACTCGCTAAGAAATGAAGACGTGCTTTACGGGCCTATGCTATCCGAGAAGTACGCTAAAGACTTTCTAGAGGCACTTGGAATGTGCGAATCCGATGGAGCAACAAAACTCTGGGGAGAGGGGATGATCACAAACGAAAGCAAACCCAAGAACTTCCTAGGGGATGCAGCGGAAGGCGTGTACATGTGGCCCCACGTCTATGCCGATGTGACTGAAGAAATGGAGTGCTTCCATGAGGAGATATTTGGCCCTGCAGTCACGGTGGTTAGAGCAGATGACTTCGATCATGCACTCCATCTAGCAAACGCTTCTCCCTATGGGCTTTCAAGCGCATGCTATACGAACGACAGGTTGGAAGCTTATCGATTCAAGTCTGGCATCAAGGCCGGAATGACGGGGATTAACAACTCCACCACTGGAGCTGAGGCCCATCTACCATTTGGAGGGGTGAAGGGAAGCGGGAATGGGACCAGGGAGTCTGGAATTTGGGTCATCGAGGCATATTCTTACTGGCATGCAGTGAACGACGAATTGTCTGGAAAGCTCCAGCTTGCCCAAATGGATGTTGATGAGATACACATCGAGGAAGCGGACGCAGACTACTCCTCACTTGCCTAGAGGAGAGTCTCCCCGCATTGTGAGCATGGAAGACCTGGTAGCCATGCCCCGGGCATGTATCCACAGTTTTGGCAAACTGAAGTCTCAATATCCCCGCTGACCATCATACTCCGGACCTTGTGCCACCAATTCAATCTTGACTACATGCGGACTAGCCAATGCAATCCCTTATGGCTAATCTTCCGTGCCCAAAGGGCACGGGGTGCTAAGTTTGAGCGAAAGCAGGAAGCTCCCCATGAAGAGGGGTTTCGGAAAAACCGATCGCACTGATGGATGGTGGAAAGGCCCCACTGCTATGGCAGCCTACCTCGGATTCATGATTGTCTATGCCACATGGCGAGGATTCATGGAGTCTGACTTCTGGTTCTTCAGCGAGTTCGGGGCCTCTACATGCGAGAATTGGAGCTCGGCTCAGAGCTTCAAGGACGTCTCTGAATGCCAGACAATGGCAATCGAGAGCCAAGGCAGCCATGTTCTCTCTCCCCTATACAGCCCCTTGATATTCCCTCAGTCTTCATGGATTCCCAAGGAGTTTTGGTGGATGAGCCCAGCGATGTTCATCCTGGTATTCCCAGCTGGATTCAGGGGAACTTGCTACTACTATCGCAAAGCGTACTACCGAGCATTCTTCCAGCAACCGACCGGATGCGCGGTCTCAAAGCCGTGGAACGAGTATAGCGGGGAGAAGGGTATCCTAGTAGTACAGAATCTACATAGGATATTCATGTACATTGCATTGATTTACCTCCCAATACTAAGTTACGACTTCTGGCTATCAATCAATTTCCATGGTGCCTCTGGGGATCATTTTGGCTTCTCTGTTGGTTCGTTGGTTCTTCTTCTAAACGTAATACTGCTGTCTGGTTACACTCTCGGGTGCCATGCATTCCGACATGTGGTTGGAGGTGGTTCTAACCACTGGACTGGAGCCCCGATGAACCGCATTAAGTACAGGATGTGGAAGTTCTCAACGATGCTCAACGAGCATCACAAAGACTGGGCGCTGATCAGCCTCTTCTGGGTAATGTTTGCTGACTTCTACATCTGGGCCTGCACTGACCTCGGCATTACTGACTACGTTCTAATGGGAGGAGTTTGATGAGCGATGGGGTGACTTTCCACGAACATGACGTGGTAGTTATCGGAGCCGGAGGGGCAGGCCTCAGGGCAGCAATTGAAGCCAGTTCCTCTGGTGTAAGTGTGGCAATGATTTGCAAATCGATGTTGGGGAAAGCCCACACAGTGATGGCAGAAGGCGGGGCTGCTGCTGCACTGGCAAACAAAGACCCAAGGGACTCTTGGCAGACCCACTTCAGAGACACAATGAAGGGAGGAAAATACCTTGGTGATTGGAGAATGGCTCGAATTCACGCCCAACAGGCACCGGATAGGATTAGAGAGCTGGAACAGTGGGGTGCCGTCTTCGATAGGACACCAAAAGGAATGACAAGCCAGAGGAATTTCGGTGGCCACACTTACCCTAGACTCGCGCACATTGGAGATGCTACGGGATTGGAGCTGATTCGAACCCTTCAACAAAAAGGAATTCACACGGGGATGGATGTTTTCATGGAATTCACAGTCAGAAGACTGTTCAAATCTGAAGGTAGGATTTCTGGATGCTTTGCTTACAACCGGAATGACGGAACTCTTCACATCTTCAAGGCCAAGACAATTATCCTTGCAACTGGGGGGATCACTCGATGTTGGGAAGTGTGTTCTGGGTCATGGGAATACACTGGCGAGGGACATGCTCTTGCGTACTGGGCCGGAGCAGAAATGGGTGACATGGAATTCGTCCAGTTCCACCCTACTGGAATGATTTGGCCTCCGTCGGTAAAGGGAATTCTGGTTACCGAGGGAGTCAGGGGCGAGGGCGGAAAGCTGCTCAACAAGGATGGAAAGAGATTCATGTTCAATTACGTCCCAGAGATGTACGCTGATGAGTTTGCAGATTCCATTGAGGAGTCTGAAGCATGGGTAAAGGAGGTCGTTTCAGGGAAGTTAGCCACCAATAGAAGGCCTCCGGAACTACTGACTAGGGACGTAGTTGCCAAGGCTATCAACAGCGAACGGGCGGCTGGAAGGTCTTCAGAACACGGAGGTGCCTACCTGGACATTTCTTGGCGGAATCCGGAAGAAGTGAAGAAGAAGCTCCCCGGGATGTACCATCAATTCAAGGAACTGGCAGCCGTTGACATCACTAAACAGCCAATGGAGGTTGGTCCAACCGCTCACTACGTGATGGGCGGGGTAAAGGTAGATCCGGTGACACAGGAGTCCTCGATTCCAGGACTCTTCGCCGCTGGGGAGGTTGCTACTGGACTGCATGGTGCGAACAGACTAGGTGGGAATTCGCTATCGGATCTAATCGTGTTTGGGAAGATTGCTGGTCAACATGCATCCGAAGAGGCGAAGAAGAGAGATTCCCATTCAGAGATAGGCCAATCAGATGTAGATGAGGTGGTAGCAGAAACCCTAGCTCCACTGGATAGAGTTGGTGGGGAGAATCCGGCTAAGATAGCGAGTGACTTGAGAAGCATGATGCAGGAGAAAGCAGGAATAATCAGGACGGGGGGGCTCCTTGAAGAGGCCCTTGAAGATCTGGAATCGCTGAAGGAGAGGTCTTCCAAGTCATCACCCGGGGGAGGGAGGATATACAATCCAGGATGGCACCAGTCTCTAGAGTTGAGTGCCATGATTGACGTCAGCAAGATGTGTGCCCTTGCCGCTCTTCGCAGGGAGGAAAGTCGAGGAGCGCACACAAGAGACGACTTCCCAGAAACCGACCACCACCACTGGGGGAAGGTGAACAGCGTGATTTCTCAAGGCAGCGAGGGGTCGATGAGCATCGACTTCGTGACATATCCCAAGATGCCTAGTGAACTGAGGGAGTTGCTCGACTCGGGTGACCTGCACGAGGAGGAGTGAAATGAGCGAAAAAATCACTTTCAAGATTTTCAGGGGCGAGCCCGATGAGGATAGCGATCCGTTCGGGAGTCTCGAAGACTACACCGTCGATCTAGACGAGGGCATGGTCGTCTTGGATGTAATCCATCGTATTCAGGCAGAGCATGCACCCGATCTGGCATGTCGGTGGAACTGTAAGGCAGGCAAGTGCGGGTCGTGCAGCGCAGAAATCAATGGGCACCCAAAGCTCATGTGCATGACTAGGATGGAGGAGGTCCTCGATGAAATGGAAGACGTGAGCGTGCCCGTTCTAGTCAAACCGATGCAGTCATTTCCCCTCGTGAGGGACCTGGTTACGGATACATCTTGGGCCTACGAAACCGACAAGAGGATCGTTCCTATCAATGGCCCTGCCGAGGGAGACTGGGAGTTCTACCAAGAGGAGGCAGATAGGCTACAGGAGTTCAGGTCCTGTATAGAATGCATGCTTTGTGTGAATACATGCCACGTTCTCAGAGAGCATCAGATGTTCGACGAGTTTGCTGGGCCTAGGTTCTTCGTTAGGCTCGCGAGCCTAGAAATGCACCCACTGGACACCGAGAGCAGGATTCCCCAGATCAAGGAAGACTTTGGGATTGGTTACTGTAACATCACTAGGTGCTGCACTGAAGTTTGCCCTGCGGGAATCCAGATTACTGACAACGCCATCATCCCCTTGAAGGAGAGGGTAGTGACTCGGTACTATGACCCAAGCCTGCGCCCCATTGCCACCGCGAAGGGGATAGCCGCGGGAGTTTTCAGCTACTTCACTGACGATTTTATTCCTTCGAGAGACCCTGGAAACCTGAAGAAGGCTGGCAAAGCCCTGAAAATGGAGAAGGATCGGGCCGCCAAGGCGAGGGAAGAGGACCTGCAGAGGGTCGAAAACGCCCGAAAGAGGCTCAGATCCAAGTAGCTAAAAGCATACGCAGGCGTCATGAAGACCACATGAACTGGGAGATAATTCCAGTTTCAGATTCGGTCGATTCGTAACTTCTTCACGTTGGCCCGGTTAATCATATCGGGCAACCAATCTGGAGCATTTGCTCCCTTGGGTACTTTTTTCTTCTCACCTGAAAACACGTGCACTCGGTTTGTCCCTCTCTCCCTGAGATGGATGTCAGTCTCACCCCTGGATGCTGCCTTAAGGGCAGCTCCCCTAGGTTGCCTGCTGTGGAACACTTGAGCAGTGTCATTTCCGTTCTTCATTAATACGAAATATTTCTTCTCCGCCATAATTGGATTCCTCCGGTAGCTTGCAATGCTTGATAGGTATTAAACTTGAGCCGAAAAAATCGACCAACTGGGCCGAAGCATGCCGAAAATGCTTTTTTCGCGGTCATAGTTCGGCGCAAGCTAGTGTCTTGGTGTTCTTTACGCCATCAATTGAGCGAATCGAATCTACTACCATTTTTGCTATCTCGCCCATGGACTCGGCCTCTACTCTGAGGATCATGTCATGGTCGCCGAAAAGGATTTGAGCATCGGAAACGAAAGGGAGTTTTGAGGCCTGCTCATAGACCGAATACTCGTTCCCTGGCTCAACATCCACTAGCACGTATCCCGTAGACATATCTCCCCGTAGGGGCAATAGGGCATGAATTATTCCCCAAATGGAGCCATGCTATCTCCTACGATGGATACATATCGTATGGCCTACCCTCGTTGCCTTATGGCCGATGTTGTAATCGTTAGGGAGTGCAGGCACGGCCAAGTCCGTGTCCTGTACGGGGACATTGTGGGGGTAGAAGGGGACGTGATGGTCATCCCTGCCAACAGCAGGCTTGCAGGTAGAGAGGGCTTAGACGAGAGGATGCAACAGGCAGCTGGAACGGGCCTGAGAGAACATTGCGCAGGGATAGCCAAGGAAAGGAGGAAGTTGAATCTTCAGCCATGTGTCGTAGGTGAGGCTGTTTCCACGCCCGCATTCGATCTACCGGCTTCCCACCTTGTCCATGTTGTGGGTCCAGACTGCAGGAGGCCGACCCAGGACAACTTTCGCAGGGAGTTGATAGCGAACTCATATGTAGCTCTGTTTGACCAAGTCGGCAATCTTGAACCACGCGAGACCCTAGTACTCCCCCCATTGGGGATGGACGTGTTCGCATACCCTCACAGAGAAGGGGCAAGAAAGACCATGGAAATTGTTCTAGCCTGGATGGATGGAGAGGAGGACCCCGGAGTTGACATGGTCCTCATAGTCACTCACGAAGACAACTTCCTGAACAACATGAAGACTGTATACCGAGAAAGCGAGGACCAATTCCCTGGCGTGGATAGGACAAGGGACTATAGAAAGGGCAAGATTCAGTGATTTTGACCGGTGTTCTCAATAACCCTGAGAATCGGATAGTACCGTGGGAACCAACTACGAGAGAGAGTTGAGATCGGTACTTGCCGGAGAATTGTCTGGGGTTAGGGCGGTGACTCGTTCCTGCAGCGAGATTGAGCGAGCTAGGGCAATGCAAGTTGTTCAGAGGCCCTTCTTAGTGGTAAGGGCCCCGGGAAGTGGTTCAGAGGGAACTGGGGATATCCTAGCCCTAAGGGGGGATATGTGCTTCCCGATCGAAGTTAAATCCTCCAAGAGCGATAGGATTTACCTCTCAGGAAGGACGATGGCACAATACAAATCTCTCAAGTCGACTGGAGAAAGGTGTGGCTTGCTTCCCCTCTATGCATTCAGACTGAAGGGGGTGAGGGGGGATAGTTGGAGAATCATGCGAGTTGACGTCGATGGACTGACTGGGAAGCTGAGGCACCTCGCCCGGAGCATCCCCGCGCTCCCTCTGACGAGCAGGGGGTCACCTCATCTAAACTGGCACGATGGAATGCCAATGCACCGATTCCTCGAACTGGTGTGCAAATCTTTCGGAGCAAGAGGCATGGAAGGAAGCACTGGGAACCCCGCCCTGGAGTTCGCCTCGGGCTAGTCCTCGGCCCCGGAAAGTCTGGACTCGATGTGATCCAGGCGTTCTTTGAGAGATTCCAGTCCTTCGGAGACTACAGAGAGGTTTGCCTGTTCCAGGAGCCTGCGTACACTGTCCCTTTCCCTTACTAAGGAGTCAATCCTCCTGTTGACGCTCTTGCCCGAGCCACTCATCCTGTTCGGCACGTCACCCCGATGAGGGGGCTGGTATTCTCACTTGCGATAGGAAGACGCAGGTTGAAGTGTGTAAGTCGGACGTGAGAATCATGGCAGAATCCAGGGGAGGAGTCAGTTTGATGCCTTACTTGCTCCTTTGCATGCTTTACCTTGTAGGAGTTCCACTTTGGCTGGTACTTCTGATAGGGATTTGGTATGCGGTCCTAGTGGTTTCCGAGACAAGGGGCATCCTGGACAGAATGGATGCGACAAGGGTCCTGGGTGCAATTCTGATGCTTAGGACTAGGAAGGGCAAGGTGCTCCTTGACAAAATCTCCAGAAAAAAGAGTTTCTGGCGGGCCTATGGTGAGTTCTCCATTTGGCTCTGCTTCTTGGTGATGATTGGGGTAGTGATGCTACTATTCCTAGGTGCAATTCTGACTGCAATCAGCCCTCCCGAGGAGTATCTTCCCGCAAGCGACCTTCTTCTGATCCCCGGGGTGACTAGCTTCGTTCCCTTCTGGTGGCCAGCCCTAGCTCTTATCGTCGCCCTAGTCATCCATGAGTACAGTCACGGAATTCAGGCCAGGGCCCACGGAATGAGGTTGAGGAGTTTCGGGCTTCTATTGGTGGGGCCAATCCCCATTGGGGCGTTCGCAGAGCCCGAAGAGGCCGAAATGAACAGGGCACCCAGAAGAGACAGGATGAGGCTGTTCGCAGCAGGCCCCTCGATCAACATTCTAGCAACTTACGTTGTCCTGATTGTTCTCTCAGCCGTAGCCAGTGGCATGGCAACAGAGTATGACGGAGTGCATGCTAGGGGCATAATCCAGGGTGAGGCAGCTGATGAGGCGGGATTGCAACCATTCGAGACTATCACACGCATCGGTGAACAGAGTATTTCCACAACCGAAGACTTCTCCGAAGAGATGAGAGGACTTTCAGCTGGAGACGAGGTCTCTCTGACTGTTCTCTCGAGCCCCGGTTCTAGTGATTTGATGTCTGAGAGAACCGTGACAGTGACCATGGGCGATCGTTACCAGTACTACATTGAACAGTGCAATGATAGCAATTCCTGTGTGGAAGAGATGGAGGAGCTGTTGGCACAATGGGAAATCGAACCGGGAGATGCTTTCCTCGGGGTCTCGAATACGGTTTCCGGGACCGGTGGAATGGATGATTACTCCTATATCGTCGAAGGGGATTACGGCTTGGGATGGACGGCACTATTTGTGATCTTGGAGCCACTGGCGATGCTGAACGAACCAATTGCCAACGACGGCCAGACGATGAACCTAGAGGAGAGGGAGATGCTAGTTGCTGGTGATGGAATGGTGGCCTCTTTGCTAGGCACAGAAGGGATGTTGATGGCTTTCGACTTCCTCTTCTGGCTAGTCTGGATTAACTTCCTACTTGGCTTCGCGAATCTGATACCAATGGTCCCGTTCGATGGCGGGCATCTGGTCAGGGATGGCGTGCATTCAGTTCTTAGACTCATCAAGCGAGAGACTCACCCGATGCGGATAGAGCAGATTGCCAACAGGATAAGCAGCCTGAGTAGCCTGTTCATTCTACTTATCCTAGCCGTACCGGTGTTTATTCCTAGGCTATTCTAGTTACTCTTCCTCGTCGATCTGACGTGGCTCGTGGACCTCTCGGAAAACGACCTTGCCTACACCGACATGCTCTCGGAGAGTTGTGACTAGGGTGAATTTGGTGAATGCCCAGTTCTGGTCGTATGCCATCTCCTCGGGGAGTGTCATTGTGAGGTCGTCCCCCTCGAACTCTATCTCGAAGTCGTCCCTTCCAGTATTCATCTTCATCAGTGTCTGGACCTTCTCCTCGCGATCCTCTACGACCTTGACAATCTGGTAGATGTAACGTAGTGTGACCCCGGCAAGCGGGTGATTGTAGTCTATTCTTGCTCGACCGGCGCTGAGGAACTGGAGGATTCCTGTTCGCCCCCCGATATCCACAGGCGAGCCTATCGCTAGAGAGTTTGGATCCCTTACGCTGCGCAGCAGGACGTTCTGGGATATTGTCTCGATCTTGCTTGCATCTCGGACCCCGTAGGCTTCCTCGGGCTCGATGTCGAAATTGTACTCCTTGCCTGACTCGGCATCTGCCAGGTGAGACTCGAAACCGGGAATGAGCCTGCCGTCACCTACGATGGTGATCATAGGCGAGTAGGGCCTTGTCTCATCATGGAGTTCGTGCTCCTTGGCGGCCTCCTCCCTAGTCGTCTCAATGAGCTTCTCATTGCTAGCGTTGAATAGGTCGTAGTCGATGTGTACGATTGAGCCGTTATCCATTATGCCCACCTCAAGCGGCCACGCGACCCGCTTCCCCTTTTTCATTCAAACGGTAGTGAGGATTCAGAAATTACTCCTCCTGCTCATGGGAGATTATGGGACTTGAAACGGATGAAAGGCCACTTCCAATCACTACGAGCATCCAGCCCACCCATACCAAGTGGCTACCCGGGAGGTGGTGAACGGTAACCCGAATCTGCTCTACTTGCTCGGTCTGGCCCAGGATCATAGCGGATAGGAGTTCGTTCGACTGGGCGACATCGAGGATTACGATTGTGTCGCCAGTAATTCGGGTCAGCCTATCCACCTCCGAACGAGCGGTGACGGAGCCAGATGGAGAATCGAATCTTAGCATCCCCGGTTCCAACGTCCCCACGCTCTCGCCGGCAACCCTCACCTCAATCAAAACGCCGACGAAGCCATCACCTATGCCATACGCGTATCCCTCGTCTTCAGAGGATGCAATCTCGACGTCAAGAAAGACTAGTTCCATACCCCCATATTCTACCGGTTCCCCTTTCTCCAGGTTCACTAGATGTGATGGATCGGACCTATCCACGAGGGTTGTGGTCATTACGTGGCCAACTAGGAGAAGGATGATGCCGAAGTGGGCTAAATGTGAGCCAAGGATTCTAGAACCCGAGGAGCTTTTCCGTATTGTCTTCCAGAGTTTCCATGCTGTGGCAGGAAGCGCTAGAGCCAACCATGAGAGGATGAAAATAGAGAGATCCCCCCGAGAGAGGCTGGGCGTAATTGGCAGGTCGGGGTCTCCAGGGAGGTGGATTGAGCCTGAAAGGAATGGCAGGGACAACGACAAAATCAGAACAGCCGCCACTACTGCATTTACCTTAGATGCCCCAGCCAGGCTTCCCACAGAGTACCAGGACAATGCCAACGCCAGGATGGCTAGCATGGGTGCACCATAGAGCTCGTGAGCGTCGAGGTTGGTTCCATCTATCTCTACAGTCAGTAGGAGCCAAGTTAGTAGCAGGAAGGCCAGCGATGCGTGGAACGGAATAGACACAGCAATTCTGGTTCGCACAGACGGTTCCGTGAACATCTTCAGGATGGAGGCCTCCCCTTCCTCATCATCGGGAATTAGCCATACGAGCAGGAAGGGGGCGATTCCAGCCATCGCCTGGTACCACTCCGCCACCCATCCCCAACTTGAGAATAGCATCAATAGGACCCCAGCCGCGACCAATCGGCCAGGTGGTCTCTCGGAGTCAGCGTTGACTAGGAGAAATAGTATCGCCAGCCCCACGGCGGCCACTGCAGTGGAGCCAATCCACAAGCCGACCGCAGCGAAGAAGCCCAATAGGGAGAATGACAGGCCCCTATTGGCCCTGAAAAGGGTAGAAGATCCCTTCTCCTCCAGATCCAAAATCTGCTCTCTGACCAGATGCGCTAATGCGAAGCATCCCAAAGAGACGACCATCAATAGGTACGTGGTGACCTCGATTCCAACTGCGCTGGTATCGGCAATCTGCAGCACCCTCGCATAGGGGTCGCTTGGCATGGAGTTGCTTCCGTCCCCGACAAATGCGTGAACTGATGCCCAAACTCCGTTTGCCCTGGTTACCAGCGTGGCATGCATGACCAAAGCCCCGACGATCATGGCTATCGCAGGGGAAGAGCCCAGCTTACTGTCAGAGTCTCGTCTTGGACGGGCGTGCAATATGGCCAAGAGACCAAGCCAAGGGAGCAGTGACCCTGTCTCTACAGGGTCCCATGCCCAATATCCACCCCAGTCCAGAACTGAGTAGGCCCACAAGCCACCAAGACCAATCCCAATAGTCCCTGCTAGGAATGCGTATCTCGCCCATTTCAGCAGCATCTTGTGAGTCTGTTCTGGTGGCTCCATCCTGATGAATCCCGAGAGAGCTATGCTAGCCACGGCCAGGCAGAGTGAGTAGAACAGGAAGACCACTGGGGGGTGGATGACCATTAGGTCCGTCTGAAGGAGCGGGTTCAGCTCTCCCCGAGGACCTCCGTCGCTAGAAGCAAAGGGCTCCATAATCAGTGAGAGAGACAATAGGATGGCGTTCCACGAGTGCATAATCCTGGCACTGGTGCTGACTCTGCTCTTACCCATATCCATTGCTAGGGTAATCACAGAGACTATCGCAGCCCACATCAGGAGGGGGCCTGCCCTGCTGCCCCAAACCGCAGAAATCCTGTAGAACAAGGGAAGCTCGTCTCCTACGTAGTCAGAGACTAGTTCAAGAGTCGTGGCTTGGACCAGGAATGCCATGACTAGGAGGATGAAAGGGGAGACTTGAGAAGAGAGGGTAACCAATCTTGCGAGGGGATCGGCCCCAGCCTCGGGCCTGAGAATCTGATGCAAAGTCACTAGCAGGGCTAGTAGGATCAAGGCATTGCCAAGCAAGGTTAGCATGTTCACCATCCGTAATACTTCGCACGGCTATAACCGAAGGCCAGCATAGCGGAGACAATGCTCCTGGTGTATAGGAGGGGTCTCCTGAAAAGTAGCCTGATCCCCACCATGGCCTTCCCGGTAAGACCCATGTCTGACATCTCGTCGGGGAAGCACCTCGCCATGAGGGACATCTCTTCGTCCGTTAGTTCGAACAGGGCGTTCTTCCCCCTCAGAATCTTATCATAGGGAGGGAACTCATCCTTCCATAGCCTAGTGTACTCCGATAGTCTATCAGCACTCAAATCACCTTCGGAAATCGCCGCGGCTGCAGTCTGGGACGCGTACACCGCGGACTTGAGGGCCAGGTGAGAGCCCCCCTCAAACAATGGAGACGTGAAGCCCGCTGCATCGCCCACAAGCATTAGCCCATCGAAGTGAGTGTTCTGGAATGGGCCGGAGATTGGGATAGTGCCTCCGAAGGCATGGTTTCCCTTCTCCTTCCAGGGAGGTAGGACCTGTTCTAATTCTTTGAAATGCGTGTCCTCGATGAATTCGTCGAGAGCCTTCTTCGCCCTGGGTCGATCCTCGGTGACAAGTCCCACATTTGCCCTTCCATCGCACTTTGGAATCATCCACAGGTATCCTTTCTCCGCGTATTTGGGCCAGATATAGAAGTCGAGATAGTCATCCGTCGGGACGTTTGCGATCTCATACTGCATCCCAGCAACGACTTTTCCCTTCTCGTTGAGAGGTCTTCCATCCTCCATCTTGACCGTTCTTGAGCACACGGCGGCGACTCCTGACGCATCGATCACAATCTTAGCCTGAATAGGGAATTTGTCCCCCTTCCCGTCACACGACCATCCTCCGAATGACCCGTTCTCTATCCTCTCCATTGATGTTAGTTTGTGACCGAGATGTAATTTCGCTCCAGCGGATTCGGCCTCTTTGGCTATCCAACGCTCGAACAAATGCTTCTCGAGAACGTATCCCTCCTCTGTTAGGCACTTCTCGGTCCCATCGGGGAAGATCACCCTAATTCCATGGACCCTCTTGCTGATTACTTCCTCGGGAAGCTCAAGGTTGAGGTTGTGGCAAGCAATCTCAGAAATGCACTCGCCACAATGGACTGGCGTTCCAATCTCCTGGTGATCCTCGATTAGAATGGTAGAAAGGCCTCTACGAGCGCACTGAAGAGCGGCATTGCCCCCTCCCGGGCCGGCCCCGATAACCAGGACGTCGCAAGCCGTGACTCCCTGTTCCACGAGCAAGCGGTTGGGCACCCAACAAAGAAACCCTCGGTTCGCCACCTTCGGTGGCGAGCGAACCTTCTCATGATGGGGAGTCTCCGCGACGGCGTGGGATGGAGCAGCCTGGGGCAATACGTTAGGGCTCTGGAGGCCAATGGTGAGCTCCTCAGAGTGAGCCATCCTGTAGATTTGAGGTTCGAGGCAGGATGCATCGCAGACCGTTTGGTGAAGAGGGGAGGGCCTGCAGTGGTTTTCGATCAACCCAGACTGGCGGATGGAAGCATCAGCAAGTTCCCACTGGCGATGAATCTGTTCGGAACCAGGGATCGGACCAACATGGCGCTTGGCGTAAATGAGCCCAGCGAGATAGGTGAAATGATGGTGAAGCTGATGAAGCCGGATATTGGTGAGTTGATCAAGAAGCCTTGGAAGGGACTGAGGATGCTCAGACAGGGACTCTCCATGACACCGAAGAAGGTAGCCAGGGGGGCATGCCAGCAGATCAGGATAGAAGACCCCGACGTGACTAGGCTACCGATACCTACGACCTGGCCTTTAGACGGTGGACCGTTCATGACCCTGCCCTTGGTAATTACGGCCGACTCAGAGTCGGGAGTACACAACATGGGCATGTACAGAAGCCAGGTATTCGGTCCGAAGGAAGTTGGACTTCACTGGCAGAAGCACAAGCACGGGGCCTATCACGCGGAGTCGTCTCATGGAAAAATGCCAGTGGCAATTTGTCTTGGTGGCCCTCCACAGATTATCTTCAGCTCAATTTCCCCTCTCCCGGACAACCTGTCCGAGTATGAATTCGCAGGATTGCTAGGAGGCAGTAGACTCAGGATTACCAAGTGTCTGACAAACGACCTATGGGTTCCCGCGGAATGCGACTTCGTCATCGAAGGTTACACGTTGCCTGGAGAGACGCGTCTAGAGGGACCATTCGGAGATCACTTTGGCCATTACTCACTCGAGGACGAGTACCCCGTGATGCACGTCACCGCAGTTACTCACAGGAAAGACCCGACTGTTCCCATGACCATCGTTGGTGTTCCGCCAATGGAGGACGGTTACCTAGGAGAGGCAATCGGAGATGCGTTGCTTCCAGTTCTGAAGTTCCAGCACAGAGACGTCAGGGATGTATTCCTCCCTCTGGAAACTGGCTTCCACAACCTAGCAATCGTCGCTTCCAAGCAAAGGTTCCCGAGGCAAGCTCGAAAGACTGCACTGGGTCTCCTAGGAGCTGGACAGATGATGTTCTTGAAAGTGGTAGTCGGGGTTGATGGCGGGCATCCTGTGAAGGACCTAGAAGCGCTTCTAGACGCCATGGAAAGCAATGTTAGCATCCCAGATGACCTAGTTGTCCTGAAAGGCATGGTAGCTGACTCTCTAGCGCACACCGCCCCATGGGAGAACATCCATGACAAGCTCATTATCGATGCCACGACACCTGCTCAGGGGGACCCGATAATTCCCCCCGAGGGCACGGGTGTCGGGGAGTCTCTGGCAATAACCACCTCTGCAGTTGAGGGAGTGGTGCAAGCGAGGATGCTCAGGCCTTCGATGATGGTTGTTACCACCGAAATCGGGGGATCCCTCCTGGAGGAGAGCATCGAAGAGGCGGATGAGGCACTTGCGTCTCACCAACGAGAGAAGATAGATCATATCAGGGAGTCGATCTGGAAGCTCGAGTCTGCAAAGGGACTCAAGTGGCTGTTCATCACCGACTCGGATGCCGACTTGGAAGCAGAGGGCTGGAAGAGGAGATTGCTATGGCAGCTATTCTGCCGATTCGACGTAGGCAGGGACCTGCACTTCGACGATTCGGGGACTAGGGTGGCTTGGGATGCGACTGTCCCGGTTCCATCGAACAGAGGGCCTCTTCCCATCCGCCGCTGGCCGGCAGTCACGCTGCATGAACCCCAGCTGGTTCAGAGCGTCGATGCATGGCTCTCTCAGAGGTTGTGAAATGGGATACAGGGAGATTCTCGAGTTCGTCAAGGTTGAACACACCCTTTTCTCCCTACCTTTCGTGCTGATAGGGTACGTCCTCGCAAAGGAGCAGTTCGGCTCGGAAGCAATGGATCTAGTATGGATCCTTGTTGCAGCAGTTGGTGCCAGGGGACTCGCCATGGCTCTAAACAGAATCATCGATCGTGATATTGACTCAGAGAATCCTCGTACTGCATCCAGGCATCTCCCATCGGGCACCATGTCGATGTCGACAGCGTGGTCGCTGGCAGTGATCTTCCTAGCCTCCCTGCTGTTCGCAGCCTGGAAGTTGAACGAGGTCGCATTGAAGATGGCATGGCTCCCAGTTCTGGCATTCGTTGTCTACCCCTACACCAAGAGGAACTCATGGATATGCCACTTCTGGCTAGGTCTGTGCTTGGCCCTGGCTCCAGCGGGAGCCTGGGTATCAATAGCTGCTGACACTCACGGATGGGAGGCGATAATCGGTTTATCGGGCCCAGAGACTGTTTTCCTGTGGTTCCCAGAGGTTTTCTTCATCTCATTCGGGGTTGCTATGTGGATAGCTGCATTCGACATCAATTACGCCTTGATGGACGTCGATGTTGACAGGCAACAGGGCATTCGCTCATTCCCTGCCAGTCACGGGAGCGGGGCAACTAGGAATCTGAGCATAGCCCTAACTCTGGTTTGGGTCACGAGCTTCCTGTTGACTGGTTTGCATGGTTCCACCGAGGAAAGGGGTTTCAAGGCCCCGCTATGGGTTCCGATGGTTCTTGTAATGTCACTGCTAAACATCTACGTAATGGCCAAGAAGTCAGAGTCTGCATACGAGTCTGAAGAGTCAATGGGTCAATACCAGAGGGTTCTCTTCCAGGCTTCGATGCTCACTGGGTGGATCTTGCTGGCGAGCCTTGCCTATGTCGAGGACGGGTTGGTATAGGGGGGTTGGATGTGTTCAAACTTCATGCGGAATACGACACTGCTGGAGACCAGCAGCAGGCCATAGACCAGCTGGTTGGACAGCTGGAGGCTGGCCAGGAACGTTGTGTCCTACTTGGCGTCACGGGCTCTGGCAAGACCTTCGCCATGGCCAAGCTGATTGAGAAGCTCCAGATTCCCACGCTGATACTGTCCCACAACAAGACCCTGGCGAGGCAGATTTGGCAGGAGATGTCGGGGCTGTTCCCAGAGAACGCTGTGGAGTACTTCGTCAGCTACTACGACTACTACCAGCCAGAGGCATACATCCCAGGAAGGGACCTGTACATCGACAAAGAGCTCCAGATGAACGAGAGGATTGAGCAGGAGCGCTTCTCAACAGTGGCTTCCCTAGTGTCTCGTCCGGACGTGATTACGGTGGGAACCGTGTCGACGATATACGGACTGAACCCACCCGAGGTCTTCCAGCAGAATCACCTCAGACTCCATGTGGGGCAGAAGGCGGACCCACAGGAGGTGGTTCGGGAACTGGTGGGGTTACAGTACCGAAGGACGACCGGGGAGATCACAAGAGGTGATATCAGGCTAAGGGGCGAAGTTCTCGATGTTTGGATGCCAAGCAGGGACGACCCCCTGAGAATTCGCTTCGGATGGGAGGGGATTGAGAGGATCCAGGTCTGCGAAGCGGTGTCCTGGGAACCTATGGATGACTTCGAAGAAGCATGGATCCACCCGAGGGAGTTCTACATGACCAGCGAAGAGAGGTTCAACCAGGCCCTCGAGGACATCGAGGAGGAGCTGGAAACGCGTCTAGACTGGTTCGAGTCGAAGGACAAGGGAATGGAGGCTCATAGGCTTGAGCAGAGGGCTAGGTTCGACTTGGAGATGCTCAGCGAGGTGGGTTCTTGCAAGGGCGTCGAGAACTACTCAATGCACTTCGACGGAAGGAGCAGAGGCGAGCGCTCATACTGCCTGCTCGACTTCTACGCGAGCAACGCCGAACAGTTCCACCAGGGGGCGGAAAGGTACCTAGTCATCATGGACGAGTCCCATGTTACACTCCCCCAAGTCGGAGGGATGCACGGAGGGGACTTCTCCAGGAAGAAGAACCTGGTAGACTTCGGCTTCAGACTTCCGTCTGCTTATGACAACAGGCCACTGAGGATAGATGAGTTCCAAGATCTGGTTCCACAGATGGTGTACGTCAGTGCGACTCCGGGAGAGAGGGAGTTGAGGCATCTTGCAGAGGTCACAGGCCAGGATGTTCCGACGGGCCTGATGCACGTAGACGGTGGTGGTGGTTCGAGGAAGTCGGAGGTCGATAAGCCCAGAGAGAAGCCTACGATGGAGAAGATTCTGGAGAGTATAGAGGAAGTCGCCAAGATGGAGATCAGGCCGACTGGCTTGCTGGATCCGAGAATTGAGGTTAGGGCTACCGAGGGGCAGATCCAAGACCTGCTTAGCGAGATCAACGAGAGGGTGAGCAAGCAAGAGAGGGTCCTGGTCACCGTACTGACTATCAAATTCGCAGAGGAAGTGGCGGAATACCTAGATCGGATGGGGGTTAAGGCGCACTATCTTCACAGCGAGATCGACACCCTGGAGAGGACCGAGATAATCAAGGCGCTGAGGATAGGTCACATCGACGTAGTCGTTGGTATCAACCTACTTCGAGAGGGCTTGGATATCCCCGAGGTTTCATTGGTGGCGATTTTCGATGCGGACAAGCAGGGCTTCTTGAGAAACGAGCGTTCACTTCTCCAGACAATTGGCAGAGCTTCGAGAAACTCGAACGGCTCAGTGATTCTGTATGGGGATTCGGTATCCCCGTCCATGGAGGCAGCGATTAGTCAGACCGTCAGGAGGCGAGAGATGCAGAGTGCATACAACGATGAGCATGGAATCACCCCGAAGACAATCGAGAAGGCACTGCCAGTGATGGGTTCAGAGGTAGAGGACCTGTTGTCAGGAGTGGCGGGGACAGGGAAGAGCGGCGGGAAGAGGATGGTAGCCAAGCGCCCAGGTAAGAGGGGGCTAGAGGGTCTGGCTCAGAAATTCAAGCTCGGAGCAGGTGCCTGGAACAGCTCGGATTCGGTACTGGAAAACGTCAGTCAGCCGGATTGGGTCGAGGCGGCCTTTGAGGCCCTTGGAGACGACGAAGGGGCTCCTGCCGACATTGTTGCACGATTGGAGAGGGAGATGAGACAGGCAGCCGACCGACTTGACTTCGAGAGGGCAGCAAACCTGAGAGACAGGATACACAAGATTCAGAATGCGACCAATTGAAGTCTTGCGAGCGATGCGACAGGCATGGTCGGATACTCCAGGGATGACTTCGACGTCCCCGTGGAAGACTACATCTTCTCCGAGGTATCCGACGTCAGATCCCTGATAGACCAAATGAGCAGGGCTGGGGGTTTCACTGCAACAAAACTGGCCCGGGCCAGGGACATCCTGCGGGAGGCCATAGGGAAGGCGGGCCAGGATGGCGTGCTAAACTGGCTTTCTTTCCCAGCCTGCCTCTGCGCAACAGGAACCAGGGGGTTCTTCGTTGAGGCCCTGAGGAGGAAGGCGTTCAACGTGGTGATAACTACGTGCGGAACCCTAGATCACGACATTGCCCGGACTTTCAGGGATTACTTCCACGGAGACTTCAGCCTCGACGACATAGCCCTCGGGGAGCAGGGGCTCAACCGCCTTGGAAACGTCGTGGTTCCAAATGAGTGCTATGGGGAGATCCTGGAGGGAATAGTCCTACCTTGGCTGGAAGAAATCGAAGAGGAGAGGACTGCGGGCTCTGAATCCAATCCATGGACCGGATTCGGCTCTGTGGAGCTGTGTTGGGCAATGGGAGACAGGATAGAGGACGAGACATCCTTGTTACACTGGGTGGCCAAGCATCGGATACCAATGGTAATCCCGGGCCTCACTGATGGATCAATAGGATCACAGCTCTTCATGCATAGGCAAAGAAGTCCGGGATTCATGGTTGACGTTCTTGCGGACGAGCAAGTACTCTCTGACCTAATCTGGACTGCCGGGGAAAGCCATGGCCTAATGGTGGGAGGGGGGATATCGAAGCATCACGTGATTTGGTGGAATCAGTTCAGGGAGGATTCTGGAATGGATTCTGCCGTCTCCATAACTACGGCTCCCGAATACGATGGATCCCTTTCTGGGGCCCGTCTTCGTGAGGCAATCTCTTGGGGGAAGATTCGCCCCAATGCCCCCCAGATTGTCCTGGAGGGGGAGGCTAGCGTGCTACTGCCAATCCTCGGAGCGGACCTATTTGCAGAAGAACAGTGAGATTCCGGAGCAATTGCTAATAATCCGATGGCATTCCGAGTCCCATGTCGATCAAGGATAAGATTCAGGACATGATTAACGAACTAACTGAGGCACTGGATGATGCTGGAAAGCACGATGATGGGAATGGTGCGGCTGGAACGCGAGTGCGCAAGGTGATGCAAGCGTGCAAGTCGATGGCACAGGACATCAGAGTCAAGGTTCAGAGCGATAAGAACGACCGCTAGATCACTCGGAAAGGGCGATTACCTCCATCAGGGACGTTCGCATTGCGACCAATGGATGCCACCCTTCCCCTCCTGAGGATATCAGTGCTGAGTGGAGCGGCCCCAAGTCTGGCCTTGTGACATCTACCGTCGATTTCCCTCTTACTGGACTGGGGATGCTACTGAGTGATTCCACCGAATGTGTATGGTTAAGGGCGTCATTGTAGCGATTCCATAGAACGCGGGCTTCATCCAAAACATCGTCGCCGGTCCATGGCCTTCTACCACACATGTTCACAGTGCCTTGTCGAATTTCACTGCTTTCGGCTAGAACAAGAGTGCACAGGGCATCGGTCACATCTCTGACGTGGACCCAGTGACGTGCACCCTGGTAGACCGCCGCGTGGGGATCCTCATTCTTCACCAGATGAACCAATCCAACAAAATCCTCATTCCCCCAACCGGAATCCCATCCAGGAATAATTACGTCTGTAAGAACGACGTTCAAGCCCGAGTCGGACTGAGTGGCGCCATCCGGAGCAACAACAACATCACCGTCTCCTCCTGGACCGAGGTAAACTACGACTTCAGCATCCTCTCTATTGGAAATGGTGGCTCCCGCCCTTACGAGCCTATCCACCAGTGCCTCAAACAGCCCATCTTCGATTCCAGCAACGTGAACAGGCTTGCTCATCTTACCACTATGCTGTAGGCTTGGCCTCTTTCTTCTCGGGAGAGGTAAAGTGGTTCAGAGCCTCCCTAAGAATGCCAATAATCAGGTCAATCTCAGCAGATGTGATTGCGAAGTGAGGGGTAAACCTCAGGGCGTTCTGCCCCCCATGGATAACTCCCAGTCCCCTCATTCTGCACCACTCCTCTACATGCCCGAAGCCAACAACGGGGAGCTTTGACGGTTCCAATTCGGCACAAAGCAGCAGTCCGGTTCCCTGCACTTGGGTTATTGTCCCAGGTATCTCTTCTGCGAGTTCCTTGAGCTTTGTGACAAACTCAATCCCCCTCTCTCTGATGTTATTCCTAAGCTCTGGGGTGACTCTGTCCAAGACTGAAATAGCGGTCTCAAGCGCCCTGGGATTTGTGGTCATTGTGTTGCCATATATCCCGACTACGTACTGTTCTGCAGCCCTCTCGGAGAGGCCCACGACTGAAAGGGGATACTGCCCTGCATTCAATGCCTTGGACCATGTCTCCATGTCAGGGGCTTCGCAGTCCTCAAATCCTTCGTAATCGACGATGCTCAGGCATCCCTGTCCCCTCAGCCCTGCTTGGATGGAGTCGACAATCAGCATGCTTCCGTGTTCGGAGCAAAGAGACCTTGCCGCATCGTAGAACTCCCTGGTTACGCATTGTCCGGGTTTTCCCTCACCCATTACCGGCTCCATGGCCATTAGTTCGATGAAGAAGCCCTCGTCCTCAGCCTTAGCAAACGCTGCCTTTAGAGACTCCACGTCGTTAGAGGGAACGAACATCACGTTGTCTCGTACCCGGAAAGACGCCAGATTCCTCTCGTAGCCGTCACTGCAAGAGTCGGAAATCTGCGCAGGCCTTTGTGTCCTTCCATGGAAGGCCTCCACCAAGGCAAGCAGTTTTGTCGGCTTTCCTTCGTGACGTCCCCCCTTGGAGGTCATCTGGAGCGTGTTAGCATCTGCAATCCTCATGGAAATGGTCACGGATTCGGATCCGCTGTTCAAGCAAACAAATCGAGAGAATGGGCAATTGCCCCTCTTGTGGCCTACTTCCCGACGAAGCCTGTCTGAGAGGCGCTTCTGGCTGAAGGAAGGGGTCATCACATTGGCCATGACCCAATTCTGTTGCATTGAGTGTATCACGTCATCAGGCCCGTGTCCCATGCCCAACATGCCGTATCCACCATTGTCGTGCAACACAGCCCCATGTGACGTGACTATCCACGGGCCTCTTGCTGCGATAGCAACGTAGGGATTCACAGTGGGCGCAGAGTAGAAGTTCACGTAGTCAG
Source organism: Candidatus Thalassarchaeaceae archaeon (assembly GCA_034399535.1). GTDB lineage: Archaea > Thermoplasmatota > Poseidoniia > Poseidoniales > Thalassarchaeaceae > UBA36. The sequence continues at coordinate 14,363 of DASCSS010000039.1, read as the reverse complement.
ACTGTAGGTGGGCCGTCAGCTCCTCCTCATCGAGAGCGAGGACATCGGAGCCCATATCGTTCTCTAGACTGTGGAAGTTTGCTTGGGCCTCTTCTAACGCACGGCTCAGAGATGGGTCGGAAAGTAGGAATTCCGCGATTATTTCGTCTCCTAGACCGATCGTCCTGGCATCTCCGGTTTTGGAGCGTATCTCTTCTAGAGTACCAATCCCCGTCGTCATCGCCCTATGCAGTAGCCGACCTCACATCAACATTCTCCGATATGGGTTTCCAGGGTGTTCGAAATCGAAAAAGGTGTCAGAATGTGGATTTCTGATAATCATCAATAAAATCAAACTAAATTTAATTTTCCAATTGAAAAATTCTATCAACATAAAAAATTTCAATTGGATTATCAGTCTTAATTAACGAATAATATAAGTGCCAATACGCGTCCTCGGGGCTCGGAGATAGCACGGGGGATGCACTCTATCCCGGGAGGGATGAAATGGTAGAGGACTACGAAATACAGGAATTGATACAAAGAGATGTATACGTTGGAGACAAATACGTTGGAGTGATAGTGGGGGAGAGATTCCACCCAAGAGACGAGTTTGTCCGATCAATGAGAATAAAGGTGGAAGACGAGATTGCTAGCGAATTCATGCGAAAGCCTGCTGATTTAGCCCCCCTGGCAAAGGAACTGGTGCATAGCATCAGGCCCGATGGGGGTATCAAGCTCTCGAAATCCATGAGGGAACTGCAGAGAAGGTGGAGAAATACAGTAAGGATTGAGCAAGATCTCTATGCTCCTGACGAGCTTGTGGACAGGGCCGTCCTGGATAACGATGGGATGGACATAGGTAACGTAATCGAATTGATCAAGATCAAGCGCACATACAAGGGGCTACTAGTGAAGCCTCATTTCATGGTGAGAGCTAGACATGGCCTTCCCGATACAATCGCTGTTCCCTGTGGACAACTGGCAAGGACAACCAATAGGCTCGATGAGGTCATCCTAAAGTGCTCATTCAACAGGCTTACAACGCTCCCAAGCTACCTGAAGCTGAATGGTCACTGGGAAGAAGAGTGATTCCCGTCTTGAGTAGCCTTCAAATCATCTACCTGCGTGGTCCCGATGCTCAAGGGCGCGTAGCTTAGTTTGGCTGGAGCACCCGGCTGATAACCGGGAGGTCACAGGTTCAAATCCTGTCGTGCCCACCAATTGCGACGCCAGAGGGACCATTCGTCGGATAAGAAGCATCATGAAGGGACCTCTTCCCGCTTCAGACCAAATGCCTGTACTTAGCGGGGCATCGGGCGTTGGAGTCGCCGAGTCACTAGCACCCATTCTTGAGATGGAACACATCAGGGTAGAAAGCAGGAGATTCCCGGACGGAGAAGCGTACGTCAGAGTGCCCTCTGAGGCAATAGAGTCGATTAGATCAGAATCTGTTGTTCTGGTCTCGAACACGTATCCAGATTCAGGGATCATGCAGACAATACTCCTCCTAGGTGCAATAAATGACGTGAGGAGGGGAGACGTTTCGAATCTGAAGGGGGAGTTTTCGGATGACCTTCCTGATGTGGGGCCAGGCGTATTCCTGGCCATCCCATACTTCGGGTACGCGCGCCAGGATAAGCGGTTCTCCGCGGGCGAGTCGGTTTCTGCCAGGATCGTAGCAGATGTTCTGGAGAGCTACTGTGATGGAATAGCAATCCTGGACCTGCACGCTCCGGGAGTACTGGATGGAATGGGCATTCCGATTGAGCTGGTAAGCTCCATGCCCGAAATCGCGCAGAGACTCCAGAGCGAGGTCAGTCCGGATTTCATTCTAAGTCCGGACAAGGGTGCCATTGACAGGGCATCTGAGGTCGCCGGACTGATTGGGTGCGAGTTCTCCTACTTGGAGAAGACGAGGATAGACCCCCACACCATCGAGCACACGCCAAAGGACCTGGAAGTCTCCGGAAAGGTGGTTGCGATTGTTGATGACATGATCAGCACGGGTGGGACCATCTGCAGGGCCAGCGACGCCCTAAGGAGGCAGGGTGCGAAGGAGGTCCATGCTGCTTGCACGCACGGGCTTTTCACCGGGGGGGCTCTTTCCCGTCTTGCTAGTCACGTGGACGGGGTTCACACCACAGATTCACTGCCAAACCCGAGGGCCAACGTTTCGGCCGCACCCGCCCTCGCCAGAGGTCTGAGAACGCTAATTGGGCAGTAGTCACGAATATGGGCAACCGAGTCCCTATACGCTGCGTTTATATCGGTCATGCCGTGCGGCGGCTTACTAGCATGAGGAGATGTTCCAATGAGTGTTCACATAGAATTTGAGACCCCGCAAGACGTACAAGAACAGGTATACGAGATGGTAAAGTCCCTAGGAAAGGACGGCAAGGGCAGGCTGAAGAAGGGCGCGAACGAGGTAACCAAGTCAGCTGAGAGGGGGACTGCCCAGATGGTGGTCATGGCAGAGAACGTCAACCCCGGTGAGCTTCTGGCTCACATACCCATGATTTGCAAGGAGAAGGGGATCCCTTTCATCTACGTCGAAGACCAGGCCTACTTGGCCGAGGCAGCTGGGATGAGCACCGGCACGAGGACTGCGGCAATCGCGGTAATGCAGGTCGAGAAGGAAGGCATGGACAGGTTCAACGAGGTTAAGGGCCACTACGATACCCTCTCCTCATGAGATAGGGAGTGATGGAGATGGCAACTGAAGCATGGCCAGCCGAGGTCGTTGAGATAGTAGGTAGGACAGGCCTCACTGGAGAAGCGATGCAGGTCAAGGTCAGGGTACTGGACTCCAACAACCCCCGAGACGTTGGCAGAATAATCACGAGGAACGTGCTGGGTCCCGTCAGGGGACCCGACCCGGTCACGGGCAAGGGTGGGGACATCCTGATGCTACGCGACACCGGGCGCGAGGCACGTAGGATAGGCTCGAGGTGATTTTGATGCCGGAGCAGAGGATCTGCAGCTTCAGCCACGAGGAGATAGAGCCCGGGACGGGCATGATGTTCGTGAAGAGGGATGGCACCGTCTACTGGTTCAAGGACAGCAAGGCCAGGAAGAACATGCTCAAGCTGAAGAGGAACGCTAGGCGCCTCAAGTGGACACGTCGCTACGAGAAGGGCGGCATCAAGTGATCACTGGGACTCGAAGTCCTCTTCCCACCAGCCCCTCCCATCTGAGGCGTGTGGCTTGCCGTCCTGGTGCTTCCAGCAGTACTCCGTGGACCTGAAAGTCAGGGAGTTGCATCCCTCCATGGCACAGCCCCTCATCTGGTTGCCTTGACGTGCCGCTGCTTTCTCTGCTACGAAGGGAGACTCATTGGTATCTTCTTCCTCGCTCTCCTCTGAGGACTTGAATAATTGGCCGTCGAAGAAGATCTGGTCGATGACCCATGCTATGCCGGCGATTCCGATCAGGATTAGGTCGCATGACATGTCCCCGGTCGACACGGTTGGCGATACTGCAGCCGATGCTTCAAGATTGGCACGGCAGGTTTCACTGTGCGGTAATCCTGTAGTCTACCCCGGCCCTGTCGTTCTCGTCACTGGAGAACAGGCCACTCTGGTCCGGGGGCTTTGCCTGGCCGCAATCGGTGTTGTCAATGACCGTGACGTACGTACCGGCATCGATGTCAGCCTCCAGGTTCGCTGCTGCGGTGTCCGGGTCGCTCAATTCTTCCATGTAGTAGAAAGTCGACTCCTCGCCCTCAGCGCATCTCTTGTAATCCTCGTAGTTCAACTCGGTCATCGTGTAGAGGTCGACGTTAGGCCCCTCATTCTTCTCAAAGGCTATCCTGATGGTTGCCACAGAGTCGATGGACCAAGTGAGCTTGACGTGCGCGTCCTCGTCAATGAAGACGGCGTCGTCGAACAACTCCTGCTCGGGGTTGACGGTGTCATTCACGCTTTCCATGCAGCCAGAAAGAATGAGGGCGAGAGAGAGCAGCACTAGCATCGATTTCCTCATGGGCATTCGTGAGAAGCCGTACTCTTCAATAATTTGGCCGGGTGACTTCGTTGAAATAGGGGTGGGTTTTCGGGCGCCCCATGGGAGACGAGCAGACGACTTACATCATGATCAAGCCAGATGGCGTGGAGCGTGGTCTGACTGACGAGATAATCAGCAGGTTCGAAGGGATTGGTTTGCGTTTGGTGGGTAGGCGAGACCTGACTCCCACGCTGGAACTCGCAGAGACTCACTATGGCGTTCACAAAGAAAGGCCATTCTACCCCGACCTAATCGATTTCATCACTTCCGGGCCAGTTGTGGCTATGGCATGGAAAGGCGAGGGCGCGATAGCCTCCTCCCGCAAGCTCATTGGTGCGACGAACTGGGAAGAGGCGGATCCCGGGACAATACGCGCAGACTTCGCCAGGAGCATCGACCACAACGTCATCCACGGCTCGGATGGCGAGGACACAGCAGCCTTCGAATTGGGACTTTGGTTCCCAGATGGTCTTGAGGACTGAAAAGAGTGAGTAGCATGAGGTGGGTAGAATGTCAGGACGCAGGCAACCCATCGTCGCTGTGCTAGGTCACGTAGATCACGGCAAGACATCTCTGCTTGATCACGTGAGGTCACTAGGAGAGGAGGGTCGATCTTCAGTGATGGACAGAGAGGCTGGGGGCATTACCCAGCACATAGGTGCGACGGAGATCCCGGCTGGTATTCTGAACGAGCTGTGCGCGCCCCTCCTAGGAGGCAAGACGTTCGACTCTCCCGGCCTACTGTTCATCGACACTCCCGGTCACCACTCCTTCTCCTCGCTCAGGGCACGCGGTGGTTCCCTGGCAGACATTGCGATTCTGATCGTGGATGTGATGGAAGGCTGCAGGCCGCAGACCAGGGAGTCCCTTCGCATACTCAAGCAGTCCAAGACCCCATTCGTTATCGCGGCGAACAAGGTCGATCGGATCCACGGATGGGGAGTGGAGAGGGGTAGGGCGATGGCTCTCTCACTAAGGGACCAGAGCAAGGAGTCCCTCGGGCTTTTCGAGCAGAAATACTGGGATCTGGTGGGTCAGATTGCGGAGGAGGGATTAAACTTGGAGAGGTACGACCGGATCGAGGACTTCACCAAGGAGATCGCACTGGTTCCCGTCTCGGCCAGGGAGGGAGAGGGCATACAGGACCTCCTCGCTGTAGTGATCGGGCTAGCCGAGAGGTATCTCGGGGAGAAGCTGACTGACGTAGAGGGCTCGGGGGAGGCTACCGTCCTGGAGATGAAGGAGGAGCGGGGACTGGGAAAGACTCTGGACCTGATCCTCCACAGAGGATCCATTCGGAAGGGCGACGAGATAGTCCTGGTTGGGGGCGATGGGGGGATTCCCACCCACGTGAAGGGCCTGTTCTCCCCTAGGGGGATGAGCGAGATGCGGGACGCCGGTGACCGGTGGGACGACTCGGAGGTCGCATATGCAGCAGCCGGAATCAAGATCAGCGCGCCATCGCTCGATGGTGTCCTAGTCGGTACCACACTGAGGGTGGTAAACTCGGAGGAGGAGAAGGCCGCTGCGATGGAGGCTGCCAGCCGTGAGTCCAAGCTCTCCATAGAGCTGGACGAAGAGGGGGTTTGCATCAAGTCGGACACCGTCGGCGGCCTAGAGGCACTGGCCAAGGAGCTCAGAGATATCGATATCCCAATCAGGGAGGCCAGCATTGGGAAGGTCAGCCGTCGCGATGTCAGGAGCGCGGAGTCGTCCTCTGACCCCCTGCACCGAGTGATCATGGCGTTCAGCACGGAGATTCTGGATGAGGCTGAGGCCGAGATTGAGGCCTCGGAGGCCGGGGTCAAGCACATCGGTTCTGAAATCATCTACAGGATACTCGAGGAGCACGAGGAGTGGGTCGAAAAGAGGAGGGTCGAGCTTGAAGAGGAGCGTAGGGAGACAGTCGTCTACCCAGGCAGGATTATGCTGCTCCCCGATCACACCTTCAGAGTCTCCAAGCCAGCAGTCGTCGGAGTTAGGGTGCTCGCAGGGAGGGTGCACATCGGACAGGGGCTGCTGAAGGATGGGAAGAGGATAGGGAGGATCAAGTCCATCAGATCGGGCCAAGAGAGCCTCAAGGAAGCCCATCAGGGTGCCGAGGTGGCAATTTCGGTGGACGGCGTCACCGTTGGAAGGCAGGTCGACGAAGGGGATGTCCTACTAGTGGACATCCCGGAGTCGCATGCAAGGAAGCTCAGGAAGATGGAGATGACCTCGATTGAGAGGGAGGTCTACGAGGAGCTTCTGGCCCTACACAGGAAGGATGACCACTTCTGGGGACGATGAGTCGCGAGCATGCGATGTTCATTGGTCCCGAACACTCAAGTAGTCACCGAATCGGCCTCGGGACCTCGAGGGTTCTACATGTCAATGGCTCAAGGCGGTGCATCTAGCTCTAGGGACCTGATTAAGTCAGTCTCAGGGCACTCAAACAACCTGATGAGCGAGGTTGCCAAGGTAATAATCGGGAAGCCAGAGAACATCAGGAAGGTGACCATAGGCATTCTAGCGAACGGAAACATCCTCATCGAGGACAATCCCGGCCTGGCCAAGACCCTGATGTCGAATACATTCGCACAGGCCCTTGGCTGCAAGTTCAAGCGAGTCCAGTTCACCCCGGACCTGCTGCCTGCCGACATCATTGGGACGTACATGTACGACCAGAAGACAGGCGAGTTCAGGCCTAGGTTCGGCCCCCTTTTCACCAACATTCTGCTGGCAGACGAGATCAACAGAGCACCTCCGAAGACCCAAGCGGCACTGCTCGAGGCCATGGAAGAGAAGCAGGTGACGATAGAAGGCATCACGCACAAGCTCCCGGCCCCATTCGTGACCATGGCAACTCAGAACCCGATTGAGCAGGAGGGGACATACCCGCTTCCGGAGGCTCAGATGGACAGGTTCCTGATGAAGATGAGCATGGGGTACCCCACCATGGACGAAGAGAAGGCCATACTTCAGAGGAGGAAGCTGCGGGCCAAGGACGAATATGACGTCGAGCAGATTGTCGGGCCCAGGAAGGTCGTTGCCATGCAGAAGGCGCTAGAGACCGTGCAAATAGACCCCGCAATACTGGGATACATCGTCCAGGTGGTCCAGAGGACCCGGGCCGATCCAAGGATCGAGGCTGGTGCGTCGCCTAGGGCGAGCCAGGGTCTGTTCAAGGCGTCTAGGGCGTCTGCGGCTATCGATGGACGCGATTACGTCATCCCGGACGACGTGAAGGGGATGGCCCTGGACGTCGTTAGCCACAGGATCGTACTGAAGCCCGAGTCCAAGATTCGTGGGGTGACAGGGAGGAGGATCGTCAACAAGATCCTCAGTGAAGTGCACGTCCCAGTCCTCCAATAGTCTGGAAAGCCCAATTAACCGTGCGTCTAACTCGGTGTCGTGACATTGGTGGTGGCCTGCGTAAACCACAAGGGAGGTTGCTCCCGGACGACAACAGCAGTCAACCTGGCCTCGGCCCTTGCATTGGGGAACGAGGAGTACGGAATCAGCCCAAGAAAGGTGCTGCTTGTCGACATGGACCCCAAGGGGAACGTGGCCACGACCTTCGGGGTGGACAAGCGCAGCGTCGGCCCGACCATGAACGAGCTGTTCGCGAGAAGGGTGGGCGACACCTCTCTGGGATTGGAGGAATGCACCTTGGGGCCTGATGCGTTGACGCGTTCCATGCGCAAGGCGTGGAGGAGCCATAACCCGGACAAGAAGAGGGGGCCTCCCAAGCACATAGGCGTTCGAAACCTCTGGATCCTACCCGCGGACCTCGACCTCTCGGGCATCGAGGTAGACCTGGCCACGAGAGTAGGCAGAGAGAACAGGCTCAAACTGGCCCTACAGGAGGCAGTGGGACAGTTCGACCTGATCATTATTGACACCCCCGCATCCCTCGGACTGCTGACTGTGAACGCTCTTTCGGCCGCTGACTGGATCCTGATACCCATCCAAGCGGAGTTCTACGCCCTTGAGGGGATGGGACAGCTGATGACTGCGATCACGGACGTTCAGAAGTCGGTGAACCCCGGACTGAGGCTCTTCGGGATTCTGATGACGATGGTGCAGACTAGGAGCAAGCTGTGCGAGACTGTAACCGAGCAAGCCCGCAAGCACTTCGGGGACAGGGTTTTCGATGCACAAATACCTCGTTCGGTAGCCATTGCAGAGTCCCCACTAGAAGGTGCCCCGATAGTGATAGCTCAGAAGCCGGGAAAATCCAATCCGGCGAGTACGTCGTACTGGGAGTTTGCCAGGGAGGCAGATTCGAGGATTCGCGCGATCAAAGAGCCGTAGGCTGGTCTACTCGTTGGATCTCTCCATAACCTTCTGACGGGCATCGAGAAGGGCCGACTCCATCTTCACCTTTATCTCGGACTCCATCTTCTTTAGCATCTCCTTGACCGTCTTGTTGGAGAGATCACCTCTCTTTGCCAGTTGCTTCTCGAGGTTTGACATCATCTCTGACTCCCTCTCCTTGACGAAGTCGGCTACCCTCTGCTCCATCTCTACCTCGCTCTCAAGGGCCAGTTCCTGCCTCCTGAGGGCTAGAGCGGTCTCCATGGTGTCCCTCTCAGCTCTGAACCTCCTGTCCAGCTCGGCCAGGGCGGCCCTCTCGGACTCCTCCTGGAGCGCCTTTGTCCTCACATCGATATCCGCCATCATCTCCTTCTCGAGAGACTCCCTCTCGCTACCGAGCTGCTTCTCCATCTTCGATTCGTGCTTTCGGCGCTTCTTGGCGACGCTGTCTCTCATCTTGATCTCTTGATCCAGCCGATGTGCCTCGATCTTCCGGTGGACTTCGGACTCCATGGACTCCCTGAGGTCCATCTCGACCCTACGCTCCATCCTATCGATGCCCTGAGCAGCCTCCAGTTCGAGCCTCTCTTCCAGGAAGGCATTCCTCCTGGAGAACTCCACTTCCATCTCCTGGCTTAGCCTCTCCCTGACCTTGGACGAATGGGCCTCCATCCTCCGGTCCCTCTCTAGGTCAAGCTGCTCTCGGAGCCTGTTCTCCTCTCGCCGGAGCCTGTGTAGCATCTCTTCACGGAGGAGCCTCTCCTCCCTCTCCAGGGATTCCTTCTCAAGCCTCTCCATCTCGTCCTCTAGCTCGTCCCTGAGATCAGCCTCGATCTGCTGAAGCTGCTCCTCGAACAGAATCTCGTTGGCCTTCCTCATGGCACCGTGCATTCCCGATACCCTCTCGGTCATTTCAGCGATGCGCATCCTCCGTTCCCTTCGGATGCCCGATCTTAGAGTGGATTCCTCCTCTAGGCGCTCCCTGGCCCTTGCAGCCTTGCTGATAGAGGAGGAGGAGGATAGTGCGTGTTGGGCCCTGAGGGTATCTAACTCATCGACGCCCTCAGGGTCATCCGAATCTGGTGACTTGCTCTCACTCAAATGCCCATCCCCATGCTCACGCACTTTTCGGGGTATTTGAGGGAAGAGGGTCTCCGAGGCCTCCAGGATACGGTTTCTAGGGGCTGTGGTTCATCCGCGGGAATCTAGAAAGTGACGTTGAATTCTTCACTGCAGGCAGGGCATGAGAGTTCCCTCTTGCCTGGTCTTGGCCTAATTCTTAGCCCCCTCTCGCAAGCGGGGCACTGGATGTCGACCTTGATCACCTTCCTGGTCAGGTTGAATATCCCCGAGCATGCAGAGCAGGTGAGCTCTATCGGTCTCTTGTCGGTCCCGGAAACCACCACGGTCATGCAATGGGGGCAGGGAACCTTCTCGTTCCTCAGGAGCTCAACAGTTGGCTCGTGAGACACCCGGCAGACTGCTTCGCAGAGCTCGCACTCGATCTCACCAAGCCCCTGTGGAAGCATGTGATCGCAGTTTGGGCACTCCGCCAGGGGGGGTGCGTGCTTGGACTCTACATCAGGCGGTGCCACGAGAGTCCGAAAAGAGCCCACTTAATCAAGCGGTCGCTGATGCTTCTTCGGCTTCCCTTCCCAGCAGGAGGGAGGCTATCTCAGCCATATCAGAGACGAGATCTCTCCCGAGGGCGGTTAGGGTGGAAAGGCGCTTGGTCCCCGAACCAGACACCCACATGCCATTGAGTATGATGATAATGGCGCTGGCCTCGTGCAGGGCTATTCCTGCAGCTAGATTGATCCGGAAGTTCATGATTACCGCGAAAACCAAGGTAAGAGTGACAGTCACCGAAATCGCGATGTTTGCCCATACCACCTTCCGGGTCCTCTTCGCAAGGACTACCATCCTAGACAGGGCCCTTGGATCCTGTCCGGGGATTAGGACGTCCGCTGCCTCGAGGTTTACCTGGTCGCCGCTGCCGATTGCGACGCCAAGATCAGCAGCGGCTAGAGCCCCTGCGTCATTGAAGCCGTCTCCAGCCATCAGCGTGTGACCGTCTACCGATCTCTCAGTGACGTACTTGGCCTTGCCCTCCGGATCGACGCCGCCCCTACAAAGAGAGGGGTCAATCCCTATCTCCCTGGCGAAAGCCTCCACGCTGGCCTGCTCGTCTCCGCTGAGAATCTCTACCTTGACTCCGTTTGACCTGAGTTCATCTATTGCCTCCAAAACGCCATCCCTGGCGTCGTCGTGGGCAAAGCCGAATGCAGCGATTGCAGTACCGTCGACGGACAGCACGCTGGCTCCTCTACCAGATTCTCTGGATTCCTTGAGTGCTGACTCTATCTCCTTGGGGAAGGTCACGCCCTCGGAACGTAGCCAGTCTGGGCGCCCAAGCATGACCGGCTTGCCATCCATGGTTCCGACCACTCCGGCCTCTCCGTCGGATATCTGTCCGACTTTCGACGGTTGGATTCCACGGGTGTCGGCTTCCTGGATTATCGTCCTGGCATATGGGTGATTCGAGCGGATCTCCATGCCGGCCGCTATCCCGAGGGCCATGTCCTCCGACTCCCCCTTGGCGGATGAGATTCCCGAAATCGTGGGCTTCCCGCTCGTTAGGGTCCCGGTCTTGTCGAGCATGGCGAGCTCCACCTCAGAGGCTGACTCGAGAACGTCCCCCCCTCTGGCGATCAGCCCAAAGGAGGAGGCTGTGGTCAAAGCTGCCGCATGTGGGACAGGGGATGCCAGGAGGAGGGAGCATGGGCAGGATACGACCCAGAGGAGCAGTGTGGTGAGTACGGCCTGCTCAGTCGCCCCGCCGGCGGAGGCGAAGGCTATGATGGGGGAGGCGAGGACCACTAGCGGGGTCCAAATGAGCGTGAACCGCTCAATTACGCTCTGGGTTCTGGTAGGTTGATCCTTGTAGTGCCTGACTAGGTCAATCAGGCTGGAGAGCCGTGTTCCCTCTCCGGTTGCCTCGGACTTGATCACCAGGGGACCGCGAGTCAGGGTGAGGCCTGCCTCGACCCGGTCGCCTTCCTTTACCGGGATCGGGATTGGCTCTCCGGTAAGCGGTGCCCTGTCGATGGCCCCTGTTCCTTCTACTATCACCCCGTCAACGGGGACAGTCTCCCCCGAGCGCACCTCTACCATCTCCCCGACCTCGAGCGCCTCTACCGGAACCATGTCGTCGTGGCAGTCGGGCATGGAGGGTGTGACCGAGGGTTGGATTACTGTCAGGGTCCTCTCGGAGCCAACCTGCTTGGGCTCGCTATGGCTGGTTACCAGCCTAGCTCTTCGGGGGAGACGGTCCAGGCCTCCCTGCATAGATTCCCTTGCCCTGATTAGGGCTCTATTTTCCAAGTGAGAGGCGAATGAGACCAGTGCGACCACCATCAATGCCTCGATCAGCTCCCCTAGGGCAACCGCCCCGATTATCGCCAACGAGGTGAGCACCTGAAAGCCAACTACCCTGTTGCTAAGGCTTGCCCACGCCTCCATGAAGAGCTGTGAGCCAGCGAATGCGACCCCTCCCAGAGCAAGGACCCATGCTACTATGGAGGGAATCGAGTCGACTGCCATTATTGCGGCTATGATCAGAATGAGGGGGATGGTCAATATGGCTGAAAGGAGGTTGATCTGGTCCTTTCTGAACCCAGACTGATGGGATTGCTCCAGCCGGAAACCACTACCGAGAATTTGGGACAGCTTTTCCTCGGAGGAATCACGGAGTTCGGGGTCCTTGATCCAAATTCTCTGAATCTCTATCCTGCCGTCGTTGGTTCTAACGTCTAGGACTCCGGGTACCCCATTGAGCCAGTCCCTGAGCATCTTGATGTCCAGGCCCTTCTCTGCTGCGAGTCCTTCTGGGTTCGCGCCCACGACGTGAAGCCAGCCCACGTCTGGGGTGTGTCCAAGGCTAGAGAGTACTGCCGAGGCCCTGGAGGTCGTCCCCCTGGAGACGTCCTGGGATAGCTCGACCGTCCCATCGGCAACCGAAACCTTGCACGACTCAACCCCTGGAAGTCGGCTCACTGCACGAGTGGCCTTCATCGCGCAGTCAGGGCAATCCATCCCCCTGATGCCCCAGTCAAACGTATGGTTACCATCGAAAGAGAGGGAGATGTCAGCCTCTTCCACGACCTCGTTGGGGGTCGACTCTCCGGCTGTCCTCTGTCTGCGCTGCTTGATCCTCGGAATCGGTATCTTTGGGAGTGAAAGGGGCTTTTTCTGTTCCTTCGGGGAGTCGGGCGCGTTATCCTCGTCGTCCAGGAAAAGGAAGTCCTCCGATTCGTCCGACATTGGGCTCCCATCGTCCGGTCCCGCTTGAACATGATGATTCGCAGCCGGTGGAATCATCAGCACGCGTCCTACCGAGAGTCCATGGTCGAGCTGCCAGAATCTTCGGATTGGGACATGATTGTTTTCGACGTAGATGGCACGCTGATGGACATCGATGGTTTTCACGACGACCTCGTTTCAATAGCAAGAAAGGTTGACTCCGAGGTGATGACTGTTTCTCTGGCTTCGGGGAGGACTCTCCCGAACGTCACGCCAATCAGACAGTCCCTGGGGATTTCCGGATTCGTCGTGGCAGAGAACGGTGGCATGGTCTGGGACAGCGGAGAGGGTCACGATATCACTGCTCTAGCGGATGGTTCTCGCGCTAGGGAAGCAGCCGAGTGGCTCGCGACCAGGATAGAGGGCTTGGACCCCAAGGGCATCGAGTCGAACAGATGGAGGGAGACGGAGTGGTGCCTCAAGGAGACGGATGAGCACGATGTCATCAGGGAGATGCTGGCAGAGAGCGAGTGGTCAGACCTAGAGGTCGTCACCACTGGGTTCGCGGTGCACATATCGAGGCCCGAGCTGAACAAGTCGCTTGGCCTTCGGTTCGCCCTCGAGCAGAGGGGGATTGACCCGTCGAGGGTAATTGCCTGCGGCGATGCCCCAAACGATGTTCCGATGTTCGAGACGGTTGGCTTCTCGGTCGCAGTTAGCGACCGCTTTCCCGAGGTGGTGGAAGCCGCAGACGCGCTCACTGAGCGCAGGGGCAAGGACGGTGCGGTCGAACTACTCAAGGAGCTTGTTTCCCGGAACTAGGGAAGTGGGTGGTGCAGGCGGCAGGATTCGAACCTGCGAAGCGCTATGCAGAGGATCTTGAGCCCTCCCCCTTTGACCACTCGGGTACACCTGCATCTTCCCGAAAGGAGTCGTGGCTTTGATTCTCGCGCATGGAGGGATTCTGGAAGCCGGTTAGGAATTGTTGATGTATCGCCTCGGTGGCATCGGCCATAGGTCGCTTATGATGACGGTTGATTCGAGGACGCGTAGGCTCTCCAAGAACGAGCTGATGGCAGTGGAAAAGACGATTTTCGAACTGACTAGGAAGCAGAAGGTTCAGGACTCGCCGGTGGAGATCGCCATGCCCGACGGGATCAGCTTCTGGGACTCCGTCGGCCAGCTACTGCAGCACATGGAGACCGAGCTTACCGAGACTGTCCGGGACGAGGGGATGAATGCCAAGGCGCAGCTGCTCTCCAGGAGGCTCGGGGTGGCAAGGACTTCCATCAGGGACCTAACCAGGATGCGCCTCAACGCGTTCACCAGTCACGCTGTGATGTCCAACCTAATCAGCGAGAGCAGCGAAGGATCGGCTCTGAGCGGTTTCCAGAGGCTTGAGTGGGAGAAGCACGATCCGGCTGAGAGGGTTTTCTACAACGGCATCAGGGAGCTGACTGAGAGGTACAAGAGGGATACGTCCTGGTCCACGATGCTCAGCGGTTCGGATGCGGAGGCAGTCGAACCCGGTCCCGCGGTCCTCGACACCCTGACGAGGTTCACCGAGCCAGAGGAGGCTCCCGTCGGAAAGCCACGGGCCCGCCCAAGTGAGGGGGGTGCGTGGGAGGAGCCCGACTTGGACGAGGAGGACAGGATAAGGGACATGGACGTTTTCCCGGAGCACGCCTCGTCCTTGGCGGAGTCGAGGAGCATGGAGGAAGAGGCGCCTGAGGAAAGTGATGGATTGCTCAGAATCAGGATACTGAAGGACGTCACCG
>DASCSS010000038.1:0-28806 GCA_034399535.1 Candidatus Thalassarchaeaceae archaeon | reverse complement strand
CCTTTGATAAGCTCGAAATCAATCGCTTTGGCCGTTCCAAGTAGGCCAGTCTCCTCAAATAACTCTCTCAGGGCAGCGACATCTGGGTCTTCACCCAAAGAAATACTACCTCCTGGGCACTCCCAACCTCGTTCCTTATTCCTAACCATTACCCAACAATCCACATCTATGGATTCCTTTGGAATTGCCCAGACAACAACAAATTCGTCATTCATCGTTCATTTCCCCCAACAACTGTCTTACTTCCAATTCTGCTCCTTCTACACCCTCGGTTGCTAGTCTCCTAGCCAAGAAGAATGCCTCAGTAACCTTGCCCTCAGCACGGAGCACAGCAATCCCTCCGAGAGGCCCCTCATCGTTCACCACATCAGTGGATTTTTGTTTCCCCCCAGGTGAAGCCATCTTCCTCATTCTTTCCAAGAATATCACACGATCCGAAATTTCTGGGATCTTCCATGCCTTTCCTTGTACCCCATCTGCCATCCCACTCATCCTCTCTCTGAATCGGTCCCTTGCAGAACAGCCCGGGAAGTGCGTTTGTGCTTGATCATAGCAAAACCAGGCTTGGTCGAATTCGCCTCTTCTTTCGTACAACCTCCCAATCTCTTCCCAAATCTCATGATTGTTGGGCCTTTGAGCAAGCAGATATCTTGTCAAATCAAGGAACAAATCCTCATTTCCGCTTTCTCTGACTCTTTCCAATCGCCTTGTAAATAGTATATTTGCCCGATAATCTGACACATCTAGGAGCATTAACCTCTGAGAGAAATCCTCTAGCTTCTCCCCATCTTTTCCAATCTTATCCCACCACAAATCCGGATCCAGTGGATCTGCAAATAAAGCCCCTTCTAATAGCTCATATGATGATTTCAATAAGTCTATACCATCTAATTGAGAGATGTTCTCTGGATTCCTTCCGAGAACTGAGAACAAGTCCTCCAGAACTGCCCTAGTTCCAGTAGAATCTCCAATAATTACCTTGATCTTGACTAGGATCTTCCAATTCTCCTCATTTGTAAAGTCGTAAAGGACGCTCTGTCTTGCATTTTGTTCGGCCCAAGAAAGATTCCCCTTATCACTTTCAGCTAGCCTGAGAAATTTCTCAGCTTGGCTTCTGTATCGATTCCCCAAGCTTCTACGAGGGTGTTGAAGTGTATCGGCCAGCAAGTCATTGCCTGTCATCTGAATCTCTCACAGAATCGATTCAAAAGGCGACCTATCTTTCTCTGGATTTATGGTTGCATCGATTCCAATCTTGCTAGTAGTACCATCTTCCGAGCGACTTGGATCTAGGCTTGAGCCTTTCTGGTTTGACAGTATTATCGTATCTTTATCAGGTTGCCATCTTGTCATCATTGCCCACTCAACCCTTGATGGATTGGCAACATCTATGTCTTCGTCCACAACAATGACTTGCTTCATTGATCTATGTCCATCCAGAGCAGCGTGGATGGCCTTCCGTCCGTCTCCTCTACCATCAGGAGAAATCTGCACAACAGAAGAAAGCCAGCCACATCCTCCCTCGGTGAGATATACGTCAGTACATTTTACTACCCTTGAAACAGCTTGCTTGATAGTGGGGGCCCTCGGCATCCCCATCAGAGTCATGTGCTCCAGTCCAGCGGGAATAAGGGCGTGGAAAACTGGAGAGGTCCTGTGATGGATAGCGTCGTACTCAATTACAGGCTCCATTCTTACGTCGTCAAGAGTTCCAGTAATATCTACATAAGGCCCTTCTGAATCCGTTTGAGTGGTTATCCTTCCTTCCATTGCGTACTCGGCATCTGCGGGAGCTACTATTCCATTGGGCAATCGAACCACCTTCAGAGGCTCGCCATACAATCGGACGTGTAGCGCTGAAGCTACCTTGAGTTCATCCAATGGTTCGTTGAAAGACATCGCCCCTGCAATTAGAACTAGGGGATCCGGACCATTTACCACTACAATGGGGATTTCATCGCCGGATTCTACTGCTTTGTCACGCATGGTCTTTAGATGTCGAGGAACAAGTCTGGAAGTTGTGTGATTTCTGTCCTTAACTAACTGCCGATGGAATGATGTATTTCTCTGGTCACCATACTCAGCAATGATTATCGAAGCCGATTGGTATCTACCTCCATCTTCAGCATAGTGCCAGGGAATTGGCAGCGAGTTCAGTTCAACCCTTTCCATGGTGTGCTCCATCACTGGAGCATCTTTGGTGGATACCATAAGTGGTTCAGAAGGATTTTCCATTGCCCAAGCAAGGACGTCAATTAACTCACCGGGATGCATATCGAAGTATTCGCACAGTCTACGCCTCGTTAGGATGTTTATTGCAGCACTATGTCCTGGGGCCTCCTTCAGGTTGGTAAAAACCATAGGTGCATGATTGCTCGAAAGCGATTTCTTAAACAACTCAAATTTGACGCTTACCAGATCATCTACTTCGGTAGCCCCCTCGAGCATTTTCCGGAACCCCATGGTTACAACCGGCCTAATATGCCGCTTCAATGTTGGCAATTTCTTCTTTTCGTTTGTTCAATTCCACATATTCCTGCCCGTCAGTCTCATAAACAGAATGCGGGTCGCCGTGGCGTCATATTGAGGCATTACCTTGGGTCGCGGCCTATTCTCTGGTTCTAAGATGAAGTCAGATCGTAAGAGATATCGCTGGAAGGAGAGAAAATTTCGGAACCGTCAGGCCAAGCGAAAGCACGGGGGCGTCCTAAAACATGACCCACTTAGGGGGAGCCCCCAGGCCAAGGGAATAGTAATCGAAAAGGTCGGATTCGAAGCCAAACAGCCCAATTCAGCCATTAGGAAGGCCGTCAAGATAAGCCTAATCAGAACCGGAAACAGATTGACTGCCTTCGCACCAGGCGACGGAGCAATTTCGTTCATTGATGAGCACGATGAAGTCATGGTCGAGGGCATCGGTGGTAGCAAGGGGCGTTCATACGGCGATCTTCCCGGAGTACGATACAAAGTCATCAAGGTTAACGGCGTGTCTTTGGATGAGATGGTGAGGGGAAGAAAGGAGAAACCCGTACGTTGAGGTGAAAATATGGATGAGGCTATCGAGGAAATCATTGAAGCCCCTATTGAGGAAGCACCTATTGCGGGGATTGGAACCATGGTTTTCGGAAAGTGGGATGCCTCCGAAGTCGTCTGTTCCGATCCTGGAATCGCCCCCTATGTTAACCTGAAAATGATTGGAGCCCCTCACACCGGAGGAAGGCATGCCAATGCTTGGTTTGGAAAGCAAGGTCTTTCTGTTACTGAGAGATTCATCAACAACCTGATGCGCTCTGGAAAAAACAGTGGAAAGAAGCAATATTGCGCGAAAGCCCTTGAAGAGGCATTTGATCGAATACATGAGAGGAATGGCGATAACCCCCTTCAGAAGTTCATTGATGCAATAACCGAGGCCGCTCCCTGTGAGGAGACGACTAGGGTTAGAATCGGTGCCGTCAGCCAACCAAAAGCTGTAGACTCCTCCCCCAGCAGGAGACTCGACGTCGCACTCCGTAATCTGGCGATAGGCTCTGCCTCTGCAACGATAAAGAGCAAGAAGTCCTTGACAGAGGGAATCATTTCTGAACTATCGAAGGCCGCGGAGGGGGATGTAAACTCGTTCGCCGTCGGAAAGAGGCACGAGGTAGAGAGAATTGCTGCATCGGCAAGGTGATGTGGAGCCTTCCAGTAATGCGTTCTGAACAACTTTCTAACTAGGAACCAATCGTCTTTATGAACCGTTTTCAGGTCGGCTAATCAATAGGGTGAGTGAAATGGGCCGCAAGGAAGACAACATCAAGCGTGCTTCAGAGGTAATGCACATAAGAGAGAGAATCCGTAACCTAGCAATTGCTGCTCACATTGATCACGGTAAGACCACACTTTCTGATAATTTGATAGCCGGAGCTGGGATGATGTCAGAGGAACTGGCCGGCAAGTCTCGTGTGCTCGATTTCGATGATCAAGAGAGTGCTCGAGGAATCACAATTAATGCTGCCAGCGCATCAATGGTGCACAGCGTAAATGATGAAGACCACTTGATAAATTTGATCGATACCCCCGGGCACGTTGACTTCGGCGGGGACGTGACAAGGGCGATGCGTGCCGTTGATGGCTGCATCATACTGACCTGCGCAGTTGAAGGGGCCATGCCCCAAACGGAGACAGTGGTGAGGCAGGCGCTCAAAGAGAAGGTCAAGCCTGTCCTATTCATCAACAAGGTTGACCGCTTGATAAACGAACTTCAGGTGACTCCAGAGGATATGCAGGAGAGGTTTATGGCCCAGATAACTAAGGTTAACCAGCTAATCCGCTCTTTTGCCCCAGAGGAGCACAAGAGCGACTGGCAAGTTAGCGTCCAAGATGGAACTGTTGCATTCGGTTCAGCATATCACAATTGGGGAATCACCGTTCCCTACATGGCTAAATCAGGAATTTCATTCAAGGATATCTTTGAGCATTGCCATAATGAACAGCAGAAAGAACTAGCAGGCAAGGCTCCAGTCCACGAAGTTCTATTGGACATGGCGGTAGAGAAGCTTCCGTCTCCTCTGATCGCTCAGGAATACAGGATTCCGAATATTTGGCAAGGAGATCTTGAGTCCAACGTGGGCAAAGCAATGATGAGTTGTGATTCCGAAGGTCCTCTGTCCCTTATGATAACGAAGATTTGGATGGACCCGCACGCGGGAGAAGTCGCTGTCGGGCGTGTATACTCTGGGATGATTAAGCAGGGCGATACGGTTTGGGCTATCGGTGCTGCAAAGGCCGAGAGAGTTCAGCAGGTTAGTATGATGGTAGGTGGGGATCGAATCCAAGTCCCCGGAGTATCTGCAGGAAACATTGCAGCTCTGACCGGCGTTCGCAGTGCAGCTGCTGGTGTCACCGTTGCACTAGAGAAAGAAGCCACTCCGTTCGAAGCTATCAGACACTACTCCGAACCCGTCGTCACTGTCGCAATTGAACCTAAATCTATGAAGGATTTACCAAAGTTTGTCGACTCACTCCGTGGCCTAGCCAAGGCTGATGCTTCCCTTCAAGTGACAACAAATCAGGAAACCGGAGAAGCATTACTAGCTGGAATGGGTGAGTTGCACCTAGAGATAACGATATACAGGCTCGAGGAAGAGCAGGGGATAAAAGTCAACCAAAGCAATCCAATCGTCGTCTACAGAGAATCAATCTCCAGTGACAACAAGGGAAGTGCATTTGAGGGCAAGTCCCCGAATAGGCACAATAGGTTCTACGTCGAAGTTGAACAACTACCGGAAGAAGTGATTACGGCTTTGAGGGAGGGTCATTTTGGAGATGGCCCAGTTAGGACAAAGGATGCCAAGGAAACAGGAAACAAATTCGCTGAGTATGGGATGAATAAGGATCTGATGAGGAAGATATACGCGATCAATGGCACCTCAGTACTAGTTAACGACACTAAGGGGATTCAGAATCTCCATGAGACCCGGGAGTTAATTATCGAAGCATTCAACGATGTTTGCAAGAAGGGACCCATCGCTGAAGAGCCATTAACCGGCGTGATGGTCAGGCTAGTGGATGCAAAGCTTCACGAGGATGCTATTCATAGAGGGCCCGCGCAGACAATTCCTGCCGTAAGGAACTCCGTAAAGGGTGCATTAATCAGGGCGAACTCGGTACTATTTGAGCCGATCCAGAAAATCAGGATTGATGCACCAACGGAATGGGCCGGTGGGATTACCCGACAGCTGATTACTCGTAGAGGAGTAATTGAAGACATGCCTGTTGAGGGTGATGTAACCAGCGTCTTAGGGAAGATGCCAGTAGCCGAATCATTCGGATTTTCAAATGACATCCGCGCAGCAACTCAAGGAAGGGCGGTTTGGAATACTGAGAACGCTGGATACCAAGAGGTCCCACAGGATCTGTTCCACAAGACCGTCGGTGAAATACGGCAGAGGAAGGGCCTCAAAGAAGAAATTCCTAGCGAAGCCAATTATACTGACTGATCAGTTAATTCTGATTAGCTGGAAATCAGTCAACTCCCTTAGTACCTGTACTGGGGCGCTATCCTCTAGATTTCCGAGGCATTCGTGGGCCAATGCATGATGTTTCATTGCTCTATTCTTCGCGTATTCTATTGACCCAGACTCATGCAATTCTGCAACTGCTCTTTCCAATTCCATCTGACTACAATCCCCCGAACCATAAACCTTCGAGAAATTGGGCATTTCCATCCCACAATCGAGAGCGTGGATTGCAATCAGGGTCTTTTTTCCTTGGACAATATCGGAACCGGCAGGCTTACCCAATGTTTCCGTATCACCCGTTGCGTCAATCAAGTCATCCATCAATTGGAAGCATAGTCCGAGGTTCATTCCCCATTTTGCCATGTTTTCGATTTTCTCCGAATCTGCGCCGGCCAGAATTGCTCCTGTTCTAGCGCATGTCTCGAACATTGCACTAGTCTTGCCTGCGATCATTGCAATGTATTCCTCTTCCGTAACGATTTCTCGTTCTTCAAACTCGATATCTTCTTGTTGTCCATCAGCAACCTTTCTGACCATCTCTCCAATTGCCATTATTAGCTTACTCAGGCTTGCTTGGGGAATATTTTCTGATTCAGCGAGAGTTTCGAAACCGATTGCTAGCATCGCATCCCCTGCGTTGATTGCTGTAGCATCATCATAGGCAACATGAACTGCATCCAAACCCCGTCGAATTGGGTCTTGATCAATTATGTCATCATGAATTAGAGTAAAGTTGTGAATGATTTCTATTGAGGCTCCGAGTGTGTAATGACCATCATTCTCTCCACCAATGGCTTCACCTACCAGACGCGGAAGGATTGCCCTGAGCCTCTTTCCACCACCCTTGAATAGATGTATCATGGCACCGTGCAATCTCTCTTGAGTCATCTTTGACAAGCCTTGCATTATCTCTACCTCTACCCGTTCCCGGTGTGTTGAAAGTGCTGCAAGAAGATTCAGTCCTGGCGAAACAGCCCTCCCTGCGATGTCAACCTCCCCACAATATACAATTTCATCAGTGCTGAAACAAGCCATAATAGCGGGATCAAACCCATTTGGCTCGATGAGATTCTCCCACAACAATCGGAACCATGGGCTAATCACTTCATTCTCCCATTCACCCTCGCCATCGATGATCCTCTTCATTTGAGAGTGGTCAGCCCAAATCACATCAGAAATCTCATTTTCATTTGGTACTACTTCTACGTCTGCACAAGCTACAATGACATGGTCAATCTCTCTTTCTACCCATTCATCATCCCATCTACAGGAATATTCCATTCTGCCCATATGGTGAAAGTCCCATTTATCGGAAATTGAGGAGGGGATCCCTAATTCTTGTTCCATCTTCCTCCTTGCCGCGACAACCACTCCCAGCTTTGAGTCACCATTTTCTCCCTCAATGTCCAGTGGATGGCTACAGCAGGAATTTGCCCAAATGCCCGGGAACGTAATCTTCTCTGCCGATCTTTTCTGCATCAACATCTTTCCAGAGCTATCGAAAAGCAACACACTGAAAGCCCGATGTAATCGCCCTTCCCCATAATGGCAGAGGTATTTTGAGTCAGAACCAATGGCATTGTCCCCCCTATCTACTAAAATGCATTTTTCCAGCATCATGTCGGACTGGGCTGCATCGTGCCCATCCAATGTTGAGTCTATATTGGCCATTCTACAGACAACGGGGAATGTGATGCATATATGAAGTCTCAACTGGGCAATATCCTAGTCCCAATAGTTTGCCCATTAGACAATAGCTCCAAGATCCTGTTTGGTTCCCTTCCGTCAATAATCCACACGTGTTCAACGTGTTTGGAGATTTCACAAGCTCTACTCATCTTCAAACTAATTCCCCCTGTCACATCGATGTCCTTCTTGTGTTCAGCGTCAATATTATCGCTTGGTCGCCATTCTTCAAGTAATACAGCACCATCTAGTTTCGGCGGCTTATCCATTATCCCAGGGGCATCACCGATAAGGAAAATTACATGGCTGACATCATGCACTTCCATTGAGATCCTGAGCATTATATCGTCCCCTGATAGAATTCCAAATTCCCTACTATCGTACGTTTCTACAACGTCTCCGAACGTAATTGGAATTGGGTCATCGGGACCCCGTTCAAACATCGATATACTTCCTGTGAATTCACTTCCAGTTCCCCTAGCCCACTGTGACGGGGGAAACGTATCACAATCAAGGCCTGCTTCTTCAATCCTGTCCGTCAATATCCCACATAGTTCTTTCATATCTGAACGGATATTGGATACCGCATCCCACTGTTGAGTGCTCATTTTCGGATCTAGACCTCCTGCAATACCCCATTTCTTTGCAGATAGGTGACCAAATGATCCTGCTCCATGGACGATAATTGGGGAATAACCAAGCCTCACAATTTCTAATATTACTCTTGAAGAGGAATCTATAGCATCATAGTTGACTGACTTATGGGAACTCTTGTCCGTAATCAGGCCCCCACCGAGTTTTATCACTACCCTCCCAGGCATATGAAAACCCCCAATCCCCATTGTATTCTAACATTTTCAAATTCTTACAGTACAATTTAACCATGTGAACCAATTGGTCGTGACATGTCAGGCAACTCAGAGATTGAACGTTTCCAGAGGTGGCTTCAATCAGAATTATCATTGGCATCGGATATTGAGGATCCATTGGAGAGAGATAGAAGACAAACCCAATTGGAAATTGCAATTTCCGAGGCCCTTCGATTTCGTGAGACTTTGGAAAGCATTGGTGGGTCCGTCGCCGCCCCTTTCGTAGAAAGGGAGTCCCCTGTAAGAAAACCAACAAATATTGAAGTCAAACCATCAGTTGCTTTGGGGGAATGCCATTCTTGCGGGGCAAAGATGAGCGGTGATATCGAATTCTGCCCCGTATGTGGGGAATTCTAACTATTCTTCTTCCCATGCTCCCATGAGGAGGGATAACTCCGGATTGCTTTCATCAACTACACTGAGAAAATCTCCTGCAACACCCTCGGAAAGGTAGACGGTCACGCCGGCATGCCAGATTGTTTCACCCGACGCCACCATTCTAGCTGTGTCAACTTCAATAATTGCTGGTTTATTATGGTGAAATCTACCTGCTTCGGCCGCAGCCCTGATATTCGCCGAAAGATGAACATGAGCCCTATCTCCCGGGCTGATGCCCAATTCGAGAAGGTTTTCTGCCTCGACTGGATCACAGGGATAGAAAAGTGAGTCAGGAATGTTTGTTGAGGGAAGGTCCAGTTCGATTTCTACTGTATGGCCATATGTGGCCCTCATCATGTTTCCACGAATTTCGTATCTCCCCTTCGGGTCAGTTTCTGAAATTGCTCGGAGGTGATGGGGCCTCAACCAATGCTGCCTCTTTCGGGACTCCTTGAATTTCCTAACAATGTCCCTTACATCAATCCAACCGTTAATGTCCATCTCTAGGTCAAATTTCTCCGGAGCGTGGCGGAGAACTAGAGCGAGCCTTCTGGCCATACTGTCTCTTTCCCCCGTACTCATTACGAATTTGCCTTCTGAGTTGCAAGCTGGACAAAGGTCATCATCGGAGAAATATCCATGCATCGAGCACTCTCTAATCATGGATTATCCTCGTCGAGTCTCACTCATGAACCCCTCGGTACTGATGGTTCGAACATACTGGCAACCGTTATGGGCGCGATGTAGGACGAGGCATTGTGAGGGCAGTCATAGCTGCATGGCGACGTTCGCCATTTACCAGAGCCCACAAGGGTGAACTAGTGACTGTTCGGCCTGATGAAATGATAGGCCAAGTAATCACGAAGGCAATGCAAGATTCCGAACTCCTCCCTCAAGAAATTGATGATATACTCATTGGATGTGCCTATCCCGAAGGAGAACAGGGGTACAATATTGGCCGACTTTCAGCATTTCTGGGGGACTTAGACCATTCAATTCCAGGCGCCACAATAAACCGGCTATGTGGGTCATCAATGCAAGCAATATTGACTGCTGCAGCAAATATCAGAAGTGGATGGGGGGACTGTTTCCTATGTGGGGGCGTGGAATCAATGTCCCGTGTTAAGCGGAGGGGATTCAACTGGAGTCCTCATCCCAACCTGTTGAAGGATTACCCAGAGGCATACATCAACATGGGAATTACTGCTGAGAATGTAGCCCGAATGTATGGAATAAGTAGAGACGACCAAGAATTATTTGCCTTAACATCACATAATAAGGCGACTAAAGCGATGGCTTCTGGTCACTTTGATGAAGAGATAGTGAAAATCGTTGGAGACGACTTTGATGTCAGCTCCGATAGTTGTATCCGTCCCGATACTTCGTTGGAGTCGATGTCACGATTGAAACCTGCATTTGTCGAGAATGGTACCGTTACGGCAGCAACCTCCTCCCCCCTCACCGACGGCGCAGTGATTGCAATAGTTTGTAGTGAAGATTTTGCCGATGCACATGATCTAGAACCAATTGCATCGATTTCGGGGGGGGCAGTAACAGGGGTGGCTCCCGAATTAATGGGAATTGGGCCTGTTTCTGCCACTCGCCTCCTCCTAAAAAGGGTAGATTGGCAACTATCAGATGTTGATGTGATTGAGTTAAACGAGGCGTTTTCATCCCAGAGTCTGGCTTGCATAAGGGAGCTGGGAATTGACGAAGAGATAGTTAACATGGACGGGGGAGCCCTAGCGATGGGACACCCCCTAGGGGCATCAGGTGCGAGAATCACATGCAAGGCCGCATCCATAATGTCACGAACGGGCGGAAAGCGTGCAGTTGCAACCATGTGCATAGGGGGAGGGATGGGAATTGCTATTGCTCTTGAAGCAATTTAACTCTGAAAACCCATCCGACGACCTCTTGTAGAGGCTAGCATTAGCAGACGTATGAAGAGTGACACTGACGTATCAATCCATGGCAGTTCATTGCAGGGAAAGAGAATCCTGCTTGCGATATCAGGGGGCATTGCAGCAACAGAGTCAGTCAAAATATCTAGAGAGTTGAGACGTCATGGAGCAATAGTTACTGCAATGATGACAAATAGTGCAAAGAAGATAATATCCCCCCTGGCCGTTTCGTGGGGTTCTGGTTCTGAAGTTCAGGGTGACTGGAGGCCGGAAATGGCGCAACTGGGACATTTCGATGGTGTCTTGCTCGCTCCAGCGACCAGGAATACGATCGCAAAGCATGTGAATGGGATAATCGACTCCCCTGTTCTGATGGCCCTAGCCGCTTCAATGGGGAATTCGACCCCTGTCATGTTTGTCCCATCAATGCACGAGGACCTATTTGACAATCCAGTAACATCAGAACTTCTTGACTCATTAAGACAATCAGGAATATTTGTTTTGGTGGATGATCCAGAGGAGGGGAAACGGAAGCAGCCAGCACCGGTTTCGGTTGTAGCCAATTTCAGTAACTGCATCAACAAGTCACTTAGTGGGCGGAAGAAAGTGGTCATAACACTTGGAGCAAATAGGGCCCCGATTGACTCAGTTAGGGCAATTCACAACACTTCAACCGGGAGAACAGGTTGGGCGATGGCTGAGCATTTGCACCGAATGGGTCACGAAGTTATCTGTATTTCCGGGCACACATCAACATTCCCATCATTCAATCTGCCTTATGTTCGAACAGAACCCTCCCCCGAGGGAATGCTCTCCGCAACGATTGAATTGGCAAAATCGACGTCAAAACCCGATGCATGGATTCACTGTGCAGCAATCCTCGACTATATACCCGAATTTACATCTGGAAAGAATCCTAGCGGCGATGGCCCGTGGGAAATTACCCTACATCCAGGACCAAAGCACCTGGCAGAGCTTTCTTCCCATGTCAATGGCTCAATACAGATTGGATTCAAGTTGGAGGTCACGGCATCCGAAGAGAAACTCAACGACAGTGCAATGGGCTTAATCCATAGATATGGCCTCGATGCCGTTGTTGCTAACCAACTTAGTGAGGCAGAGGGTGAATCAGAAATCAGATGCCGAATCATTACTCCTGATGGAAACTCAAAAGTAATTGAAAATCAAACACATCTGTGTGAGCATATTGAGTATACAATTTCTAACGATTGATACATTCTCCTACGAATGGTTCAAGCATGCAATCCTAGGGTCGGCAAAACATGGTGGGCACAGGCAAGGCCAAGAGGGGCATCCCCCCGAAATCAGATTTCAATGCATGGTACCCCTCAATCATCGAGATTTCGGGATTGGTGGACAAAAGATACCCCATCAAGGGAATGGATGTTTGGATGCCCTATGGATTAAGGGCCATGAGTCTGATTGACCAGCTTGCGAGAAATGAGATGTCACGCACCGGACATGACGAGTTCCGATTCCCATTGCTCGTTCCAGAGGACCTTCTGGACAAGGAGAATAGATTGGTTTCCAGGCTGAAGGCAGCTAGAGAGGCAGGTGTGGATCCATCTGATTTGAGGCTCGAAGAAGAGCCATCTGGATTCAAAAAGGAGGTATATTGGGTAACTCATGGCGGCGAGAACGAACTGGATGTTCCAATGTTTCTGCGGCCAACTTCTGAGACTCCCATGTATACAATGTTCTCTCTTTGGGTAAGAAGTCATGCAGACCTCCCCCTGAAGACATTCCAGATTGTAAATACCTTTAGATACGAAACGAAACAAACTCGGTCATTCATACGAGTTAGGGAAATTCACTTCTTTGAGGCCCATACCGTTCACCGTGACCAGAAGGGCGCCGATGAGCAGATTCAAGAGGATGCCGAAATGATTCAGCGAATTCTTCACGAACTTTGCCTGCCAGCACTCGTTTCTAAGAGACCAGTGTGGGACACATTCCCCGGGGCATGGTACACAAAGGCTGCAGATGTGGTAATGCCCAATGGGCGGACGTTACAGATCGCAACATACCACCACTACAGGGATCAATGGGCCGATGCATTCGAACTTTCATACGAAGACTCTGATGGCTCCACAAAAATGTGCCATCAAACAACCTTTGGGATGTCCGAAAGGTTACTCGGGGCAATTGTCGGGATGCATGGCGATGATCACGGACTAATCATCCCTCCGGCTATCGCCCCCCATCAGGTCATCTTGATGCCTATAGCCCCCCATGCAGACCCCAATGTAATTCCTGCCATAGATGCCATTCAAGCGGAGCTCACGTCTATTGGAATCCGTGCCAAGATTGACGACCGGGATGTTAGGCCGGGCGTGAAACATTATGATTGGGAAATCCGTGGAGCGCCAATTAGGCTTGAACTTGGCCCTAGAGACCTTTCTTCCGGCAAGTGCATCGTCACTCTCAGAACGGGGGGGAAGTCTGAGGAGGCCATCGAAGACATCGCAAAAGTCGTTGTTGAACTTCTAGAGGCAGTCTCCGATGTGCTAAGAGACCGCGCATATGAATTCAATAGGACTCTAGTCCGACCCCTTCCCATTACATCAATAGGTGGCAAACCAATAATCGAAGGTACGCTCGAGGATGGTGTTGTTTACGAGCTTGCATTCGATGGAAACGACTCCGATGCAGAGGCTCTGGAGAAAATTTCTGGTTTAACTCTTCTAGGTGAATGTGATGAACCCTTCCCGGAGGAGGTAAGTTGCGTGATTACTGGCAAGCTAACTACCAAGAGACAGCATATCGCCCGAATGTACTAATTTCTTCTTCCAGAACAATCCAATTAGGGCCAATGCCGCGAAGAAAAATAGGAAAGCAATGTCTCCAATTAGCGGGGAGGTCATTGGCTCGACCCATGAATCAATTTGGTGCAAACCGTCCCATGTGAATCCTTCAGTCCATACTAATTTGGTCTGCCCATAGTCGTCGTTGCAGACCTGCTTCATATTAGCTAGTCCAGAAGAGCACAACACTGCACCGGCCCCAATAGTCATGTTGAACAAGGTACCAAGTATTCCTGTTACACCGAAAAATAGTGCACCAAGTCTCCTTTGAGGCCGCTGTGATTTTTCTGAGAGCTTAAAGTCCGATATATCTGGTTGGAAATCCGGAAGGCTAACTTCATCTGACATCTCAGCCAATTCGGGCCTTTCGACGGTAACAACCTCTGGAGCAAACACGCCCAACTCTTCCAAACCCTCCCTGCCATAAATGCGCTCGGCCATAGAATATAGCGCCGGATCGCCCTCGACCTCAGAAGGCTCGATTTCTCCCCGAAGTAGACGCTTTACCGCGTCTGAGTCCACCATGTGATTGGTTCTCGATTTCATTTTACCTATCAAATGAACGCAATATTGATGGTTTATTTTGGGTTTTTCCTACTGATGGATTTTCGTGCGGCATTTACTATGTCATCAGGTGTCATTCCCAGTGACTGCATCAATTCCTCGCTTCCGCCACTTTCACCAAACCTGTCGCAAACACCTACCATTTCTAGTGGTTTGGGGCAATTTGAAGATAACCACTCTGCAATAGCGCCCCCTAGCCCGCCGATTATTGAATGATCTTCTGCTGATACAAAGCACCCGCATGAATCGGCTAGCTTTGCGATCAGCCCAGTATCTAGTGGCTTAATAGTATGCATATCTACAACGGTACAACCTATGCCCTCCTCTGATAGAGTATCCGCGGCAATTAGTGCCCTTTCGACCATCACCCCACAAGCAACAATTGCCACATCCCCCCCATCCCTCAGAACACTTCCAGCTCCGATTTTTAGAGAGCCAAGACCTTCATCATATACCCGAATAGTCTTATTCCTCGCAGTGCGCATGTATGATGGCCCCCCTAGATCAATCAGTTGCGCAGTCAACTCTTCAGCAGAGACATCATCACACGGGTGAATCACAGTCATCTTGGGAATCGTACGATAAATAGCAAGGTCTTCTATGGACTGAGCACTGCTTCCGTCCGAACCCGTATGGATCCCCCCATGACTACCACAGATGTGAACTGCTAGACCCGGTCTAGCGATACCGTTCCTAATCTGTTCAAAGGCCCTCTCCGAGAAAATAGCAAATGTGCTTGCGAATGGAATCTTCCCGGATGATGCCAAACCCGCAGCAACTAACATCATATTCTGCTCAGCAATACCCAGTGAAATTGTACGTTCGGGAAATTCTGCTCTGAAATTGCATGATTTAGTTGATTTGCCCAGGTCTGCTTCCAAAACAACTACTCTAGGGTCGTCGGATATCCTTAGCAACCCTCTCCCGTAGCCGTCTCTAGAAGCACCACCTGACGATGGGGCGCTCATGACAACTCCTCCAAGGCAATAGACAATTCGTCATCATTAGGGGCCTTCCCATGGAAGGACGGATTGTCTTCCATGTACGAAACACCCTTTCCTTTTGTCGTGTGAGCTATTAGGGCAACAGGGGAACCACAATCTCGGTCGGCCCAAATTATTGATTCTACGAGCTGTGCCATATCATGCCCGTCCAATTCCTTGACTACCCAACCGAACGACTCGAATTTGTTTGCAATGTCTCCAATCTCCATCTGCACATCTACAAAGTCATCATTCTGGATACGATTCCTATCAATAATGACCTTGAGATTGGATGCACGGTGGTATGAAGCTGCCATAGCAGCCTCCCAGACCTGGCCTTCTTGCGTTTCTCCGTCCCCCATCATTACCCAAACTCTCCTATCACTTTCGTCCATCATTGCTGCGATTGCACAACCAAGGCCAAATGAAAGCCCCATCCCAAGGCTTCCTGCAGAGAAATCGACTCCGTTAGTCCATCCCATGTCTACGTGCCCCTGACACGACGAACCCAATTTTCTGAAGCTCATTATGTCCTCTTCCTTCAGGACGCCAAGTTGCCGAAGCAATGAGTAAACCGCCGGACTGGCATGCCCCTTGCTCATCACGAACCTATCCCTATCCTCCCAATCAGGGTTTTTGGCGTCAAACCTAAGGACGCTCCCGTATAGAGCCACCATGGAGTCAATGGCTGACAAGGATCCCCCTGGGTGACCCGCTCCGGCAGCATGAGTCATCCGCAAAATGTCCACTCTACAATTCCTTGCCAACTCGTGCAACTCTTCGAGAGTCATACTCGGCTTGGCGCTCACGTGCCTGTCCTAAATTGTGGGCTATTGATGGTTTTCAATAGCCAAATCGAAAATTCCCAATAGAGTGTTTCAAATCATAATGTGTACCGCATTGTGACAATGGCATCTCCGCACATCGCAAACTCTGTTTGGTGTGACAGAATTAACACGATGGAACTGCCGTTATCAGTATTAGGAAACGAACTGCTCATGGAAGCATTAGACTCGGTGATGTCTGGCAAAAGAGTCACTATTGAATTGGGAGTCCGGTTACACAATCATGCTCCTCTTCCAGGGCTAGCTGCCTTGGCTAAATTGATAAAAAGCTCAAGGTACGGGGACCACGTCTTCTTCAATGAGAATCTTCATGTCAATACGACCAACATTTGCACTCTTGCATGCCGATTTTGTGCATTTAGAAGGGGTTCTCGGAACGAAGAAGCATATGCACTCTCTGCCGAGGAATTCGTCTCTAGAATAGAGCCCTTCGCCGAATCTATCGACGAAGTTCACGCAGTTGGAGGATTGCATCCTGAATGGACAGCATCAGATTATGCCCAATTGTTCAGGCTTACTAAGGACAGATTCCCACATATTAGCATCAAATCTCTAACTGCAGTTGAGATAAAGCACATTGCATCAAGATCTGGCCTCTCTACATTTGAAACCCTTAGGAAATTGAATCAAGCGGGCCTAGATTCCCTCCCCGGTGGTGGAGCCGAAATATTAGTTGACTCTATTCGGGATCGGATTTGTAGGGGTAAAGAGAGCTCTTCAGATTACCTGCGGATTCATGGAGAGGCCCATGAATTGGGCATGCCAACAAACTGCACCATGCTTTTCGGTACAATTGAGTCCGTAGAAAACCGAATCACTCATCTTGACCTGCTTAGAAGGCAACAAGATGCCACCAGGGGGTTCCAATGCTTCGTCCCTTACCCTTTTCTCCCAGACAAAACCAGACTACCAGAAGCTAATTTGGCA
Source organism: Candidatus Thalassarchaeaceae archaeon (assembly GCA_034399535.1). GTDB lineage: Archaea > Thermoplasmatota > Poseidoniia > Poseidoniales > Thalassarchaeaceae > UBA36. Next base: position 11,826 of record DASCSS010000038.1, on the reverse strand, counting down.
ACTGCCGAGGAGATAATCCGTGTAATTTCTATTTCTCGAATATTGCTAGATAATATCCCTCACATTAAGGCATACAGAATGAATATCGGGGATCATCTGGCCACAATTGCAATAAATTCAGGGGCTGATGATATTGATGGGACCGTGGGACACGAAGAGATAATGCGCGAAGCAGGAAGCAATACTAGGGCAGACTATAGGGGGGATGATTTGGCCCGGCTAGTTTCTAGCTCAGGCCTAACTCCAGTTTTGAGGAATTCCGATTACTCCCTGCTTACAGAATATTATCAATCAGAAGCAATCAAGGTAAGACATCTTCCGATTGCCGGTTAATGTAGGTGAATCTGTTTGACTTGGAAGAGTGTTTTAGGTCGCGTTTCCTTCATCAATTGCGATCCAGTATTCCATTCTATTGAAGGGGATTGGCGGCTGCTTTCGGCCCCTCCTTCATGGTTGACGGGACACCTTCTTCGCAGGGATTGCCTGACGGCACCAATCCCCACAGCAGATTATGCGAAAAATTCTGATGAATTATGCCTGCTTCCCGACATTGCCATTGTTAGCAAGGGGGACGTTGGCTCTGTTCTGTTATTTGGCAATAGAGAAGTCGAGGCAATGAGGGATATTGCAATCCCCACTGACTCCTCTACATCAATCAAATTGCTTAAGTGGATTCTCGGAAAGAGAGGTTTGGACCCGAGGCTAATCGAGATGGGGCCTGAAATAAATACCATGCTAAGGAAGTGCGACGGGGCCCTATTGATCGGTGATCGTGCTTTAGACGCCGCGTTAGAGGGTCCAGATACTGTGAAATTAGATCTTGGAAAGGAATGGGTAAGAATTACTGGATTTCCCATGGTTTTCGGGGTGTTCGCTGCTAGGAAGGACTCCCCCTCCGAAATGATTACCAAAGCCTACAACGACATGCTTTTCCAGTACCGATCCTTCATCAATGACGAAGCGGTAAGGAACCAGGTCATCATGGCATCTTCGAAAAAGTTGCATTATCCCGAATCCCGAGTTGAACGGTATTTCGCAGATGAAGTTAGCAATCTATTCGGAGAGGATGGAATCGAAGGCCTTGGCTATTTTCTAACAGAGGTTTGTGGAATGACGGAACGCCCAACTTGGTTCCAACCGATTCACTCGGTGTAGTCAAGTTTTTTGCTCGAAACCCATTCTAGTAAATCGATAGCAACTTCGCATGATTCTGAAACAACAATTTCTTCGTCCTTCGCGTATTTCTCTAGAGTAGACATGGCACTCCTGTTTCCAATTGCACCCAATGCTTCAGCTGCCTCGTGCCTCACCATTACGTCTTCTTCCAGATCCTCCAACCTACTAATTAGATGAGGAACGGCGCGATCGTCCTGCATCTGCCCAAGGACATATGCAATTTCATGCTTCAATAATGCCGAGGAAGAGTCGAATGCGGCCGCTAGCGCTTCTACTGATTCCGTTCCCCCTGTGTTCCTTAGCGCAAAAAGAGCCCTCATCCTCTGAAACATCCTCTCCTCCTCATCACAAATTATCTTCTTGAGAATAGCGACGTTTCCTCCAACACTAGCTGGAGCAGGGTCCACAGAACCAAACTCGCTTACTCCGGGTCTAACTTCGGTCATTACTAAATCACCCCAACAAAAACCATTCCCTTAACATCAAAGTCATCCCTGACGAGCCCAATTTCCTGCCCCCTCCTCAAGAACATTCTTACTGCTTCTCTACCATCCTCACCGTAGTCAACAGTCCTACTGTTGACATACATTTTCACGAATTCCTCGTTAGTCTCATCGTCAATGCCACGTCCCCACTGCTTAGCAAAATCAAGAGCCAGAGCGGGGTTCTCCAATGCGTGCTCAATACTTTTCCGAACATCGATAGAAATTTCCTCGCACATATGCATACCAAGGTCCCGCTTGACTACATTGCCCCCCAACGGGAGTGGCAAACCAGTGGTTTCATTCCACCAGACACCCAGATCAAGAACTAGACAAGCACCATGGCGCTCCCACGTCAATTGACCTTCATGGATAATCACTCCAGCATCGAATCGTCCGGAGATTACTCCTGGGAGGATTTCGTCAAAGGGTGCTTCGATGGTTCCAACGTCACCCATTGCCAATCGCAATGCCAAGTATGAACTTGTACTCTTGCCTGGAATTGCAATCACTTGTTGCTTTGCATTAGCAATACTCATTGGGGCCCGAGAAATCACAATTGGCCCATAACCCTCTCCCATCGATGCACCACAATTCATCAATGCGTATGAATCAGAGATTTCAGGAAACGAATGAATACTTACGGCCGAGACCTCATAGGTCCCATTTCTAGCTTCGCGGTTGAGGGTATCGATGTCAACAAGGGCATGCTCGTAGTTCCTTCCGTGTGTGTCTATTGCTCCTGATGTGAGTGCATAGAACATGAATGCATCATCCGGATCAGGGGAATGGCCAATTCGGATATTCGGCAATTCTACGCCCATGTTTGCATCGCCCGCCCTTCGGTTGAAATGACTTTTCATTAAGGGTTCTCATTCGCAATAATCAAGTGCAATTGAGTGGAGCGTGCTTTGTGCCTGACCCTAGCATTCTTACTACTGCCTCGGGGCAACTAGGACCCAAGTGCGCTGGCTGTGCCCGTGCGCTGAAATTTGCCGAATCCCTGGTGATCAATGACAGCTACCACTGCCTACCATGCTACGAGAAAATTACTGGAGCAAATAGTGCATCCGAGCCCAAGCAGGTCGGCGGATTATCACTCGACTGATTGAAACCTTATTTCCCACTTATCTCATGCTTGTGCATGGCGGAGGGGTGGAGTCGGTTCGCGTTGAGATTTTCCGAGTTCTATGACTCCCTCGCTCCTAAGGATATCTGGACCCCCCCTCGTTTGAGGAACAGGGAGTGGATGTTTGTTCCGTGGGGGGGTTCTCCCCCTGACCGACATCGCTCGTTCATCGACAAGGTGGGTTTGCTTTCGTACCTCACTAGTAGGACCCCGCACTCGTGCTTCCATAGCACCGCATACTATGAGTCTCCAGACAATAGGAAAATGTCAGAAAAGGGATGGCTCGGTGCAGATTTGATTTTCGATCTCGACGGTGATCATCTCCCTGGAGTATCCGACACAGATTTCCCGACAATGATTGAGGCTATTCAGGGCCAGGCCTGGAGGCTATGGTCTGAGTTCCTACATCCCGAGTTCGGATTCAAGGAAGAGTACATCCAGACAACGTTTTCCGGGCATAGAGGTTTTCACATTCATGTCCGGGATCCAAATCTGATGCACCTCGATTCAAATGCAAGGCGAGAGATAGTGAATTACATCAGAGGCGAAGGAATAGACATCCAATCATCACTGACTAGCAACTCTCCATGGGGGGGCCGTGCAATTAACGGGATTGATGCAGTACTACAGAAACTGAGATTAATTTCTCGGGGCAGCGGTGAAAAGAAGGCTACTATCGACCAATTGCATGGCATTCTGACTACTAGGGCAAAGTCTCCAAAAGTCCAGTTGAAATCTACAGCGAAGCAAAGAATTGTAGAACTCGCCGAATTAGCAGAATCGGAGGATAGAGTTAGTAGAATCATGTCCGATCACAAACTGTCGGTTTTCGGTGACGTTTGCACCCCAATATTTTGGGAACTAGTCAAGGGAGACTCTTCTGTTGTAATGGGTAGTGCCGGTGAGACCGACGAGGCCGTCACTGTCGACACGAAGAGAGTCATCAGATGGGTAGGGAGCCTCCATGGGAAGTCCGGTCTTAGAGTTACCGAGTTCCCCCTTGAAAGGCTGGAGCCGGGGACATCAATCAGTTTCAACCCGCTTTGTGAAGCAGTAGCCTTTGGTTCTGAAACAACATCGGTCAGGGCATTACGTGATGACGTTATTGCCGAAGTAGCGGGAGAGAGGGTTGACCTATCGATTGGTGATGAGAAACAAGTCGGCGAGTCAATGGCCATGTTTCTGTGTCTGAAGGGATGGGCAGAATTAGCATAGGTCCGCCTTGTCGAAATGCCCTGCAAACGAGTCATCGTGTTTACACAGCCACAGAATATTGAATAGTGGTGAACTTTGGACGTATTTCGTGGTAGACCCATTGGATCCTCTCGACGAGGAAGAGAACGGGGGCCTAGGGCCCCTTCCTCCGCTACCTCCAGGCATAGTCCTGCCACCCCTCCCTCCTCCTACTCTTCCCGACCTTTCCATCCCACCACCATCCTCTTTTGACTCGAATATTGGATTCGCACCCTCGCCTGGTCCTGACAGTGACTTGTTGGATGCAGCAAGCTCACTTTCTACCACTGCCCATCAAAATAATGACGAGGGCCCCACAGATTTCAAGTCCGTTTGGGAACGAAGGAAGGCATCTCACCCATCCGCAAATCTAACTGATAGGGATAGCATATACAACCGAATTAACAGAATTTCCTCCAAGAAGGGAGGTAGTTTGATGGAGCGATACTCGGATAGGTTTGGGACCGATCTAGACAAGGAGATTATTGTAATGAGGAAGAAAGATCAGGCCGACTTGGCATCGGTTAAGCCGACGGTTGAACTGCTTTCTGCCCCGACAAAACCGTCCGAAATGTCGTTCGAAGAGCTAATTGAGGCCATGGATGACGATGGATTCTTGGATATGGTGTCCGAGAAGACCGGCGTTTCAGGTAACACCCTGAGAGAAATTGACATTGACTCTCTAAAGGCATTCTTCATCAGGGCCGACTCGGACAACTCTGGCTCATTGAACTTTGACGAGTTTGTCAATGGAATTATAGACAGCTACAGGAGCCATGATGAGGATTTCAGTCATTTCTTCTCAGTTATCAACAACCTACTCGGAGAGCTCCCCGAAGACAAATCAGCCGCCTTCATCTCATCCGACGGATTTGATCTGTTCAAACAGATTGGCGAATCCCCCGATGCTGTTGAATCATCAACCAGGGGGGAGTTCTTCAAGATGGTTAATGAACTGCTTGTCGACCTCCCCGAGCAAGTCATGCAGTCTTTTGTCAACTCCCCCGACTTTGAATTGTACAAACAAATTGCAGAGAGGTACGGTGATACCTAATGGGTTTATTGGAAAAGGCTGACCAGATTAAGTCCGGCGAGACAGTGCCCCAGCAACGGGGTGCATCTACTGAACCTGTAGAGGAAGCAGCCACTGAACCAGTTCCAATTTCCGCAGAACTCGAGAAGAAGTCACGTAGACGCCGTACGAAGAAAGATAGAGCCCCACGTGCAAAGAGGGTTAGGGAGGTAAAGGCGCTCCCTGAGGGATTCGACGAGGCTTCAGTTGGTCAGAAAGCCCTTCGGAGGATTTCAGATTTCGCGGTTTCTTGGGGTTGGTGCATTCCACTGGTTGTGTTGAATGCCTGGGGTTCGTACTTCGATCCAACCTATTTCGTATTGCTGGGAATGGCCCTCATGGGATTCAACCTTTTCTTCATGCCCCGAACAACAAACAGAACAGTCGGAAACTGGGTCAGTCGGACAACATACATCACTTCAAAGGCCAAACAGCCACATCAATCGTATGTGCTTTTCAAGGGCCTAACCTTCGCGATTGTTCTTGTCGGTATACTACTTGTAGCCACGTCACTACAGGATCTGGGGGAGAAAAGTGGCCAAATACTATTGGCTATCGGGGCGATGGTGCTTCTCACACCAACACTTGACTACCTTTTCTATAGGTTCAAGAGGGACAATTTGGGATTATGGGACACTCTGTATGGAGGAGTTTGGCTAGTTCGAACAACCAAGACAGCCGAGGCAAAGGGATGGCTAAAGAGGCTTGAGCAGCTAGGTGACTATTCTGAAGAGAGAGGCTGGTGGAAGGACTCCGAGGGTTCCGATTCATCTGGGCCGAGCGAGTAATCACTCAGACTCTGTGTCGTAACGCCTCTTGGCTAACTCTCGCATGTCCTCGTGAAGGACCCCATCGTGGATGGCGTCTTGGTCCGACTCATCTACTATTTCCACCCCTAGTAGCGTCTCAATAATATCCTCCATCGTCACTAGTCCAGCAGTACCACCAAATTGATCCTCGACTACCAGAAGCTGCTCCTTATTCTCCAAGAGTATATCTAGGGCCTTGTCTACTGAAGTATCGACACTACAGGAAACCAATTCACGTGAGAGTTCCCCCATCGTCTTTTCGAATTCATCGTCTGCAGCTCGACGGAGGATCTCGCTCCTTAGCACCAAACCCATCACGTCGTCGACATTCTTCCTGGCAACCGGCATCCTACCGTGAATCATAATAGGGATTCGCCCAATCACATCTTTCACGGTTTCATCCGATCTAACAGTGGTCATCACCACACGAGGAGTCATTATGTCTGCAACTCTCATCTCTCTGAGTTTCAGTAGGTTCTGAATCACGGCCTCCTCATCTTCCTCAATTACATCGGATTCCTCTGCAATATCTGCAAGAACTGAGAGCTCATTCCTTGTTACGGTCTCAGTCTCCACATATGGAAGTAGGGACCTCACCATCTCAATAGGTTTGACAATGGGCCACAGCAAGAGCATCATACCATTTAGAACGTGATAGGACGGCACAGTAAGCCTCCTCCAGAAAAGAGCACCTACAGTCTTCGGGAGAATCTCACTGAGTAGAAGTATTGCGATGGTAAGTATAGCGGCGGATACGACTACTACATACTCTCCCTTGAGTTGTTTCTCTACCTCCGAACCCACTCCTAGTGCCCCTACAGTATGGGCGATCGTATTGAGAGTCAGTATCGCTGTAAGGGGACTCTCCGGGTCTTCCTTCCACTTTGACCAGGCCCCGCTAACCTTTGCATGGGTATCTTTCAATGCAACAATGTGGCCATGGGTCGTCGATAGGAGTACAGCCTCAAGGATACTGCACAAGAATGATGCGCCAAGAGCCAAAATGGCATATGCGATAATCAGCGTATAATCAGTCAATTCCGATGCCTCTGGGAGTCCGATGAATCAGGCGTGTCTCCATCATATTGGTTTTTCACAGCGTTCGGCTCCATGCCATCCCGGGCGAACATGACATAAATATCTAACTTCACGCCAGTAGGGAGCCGAACCATGGAGTACGTAACTATTTTCATGGCTTGGCCGTATGCTAACGGCCCCCTCCATCTCGGGCACGTAGCTGGAAACTGCCTTCCTGCGGACATCCAGTATAGGTACGAGAGGGCCAGAGGGCGCCGAGTCCTGATGTGCAGCGGCTCTGATGAGCACGGGACCCCCATTACGCTCACAGCAGAGGAGATGGGGATTCATCCACAGGATGTTGTCGACAAGTATCACGAAATAATTTCGAAGGCATTGGCAGACCTCGGGTGCTCGTGGGTGAATCCAGTAGATTCCAGGGGAATCGAGTACGGCGGGACCCTGTACAACAGGACTACGGACGCTATGCACAAGGAGATTGTGAGGGAGGTGTTCACGAAACTACTAGACTCTGGCTTCCTTGAAAGTAAGACAATGCAACAGTACTGCTCAATTAGTCTCGCGGGCAAGGTGCGTTTTCTTCCTGACAGGTATGTCGAAGGGCAGTGCCCCGTATGCTCCGCCGAGGGAGCCAGAGGCGATCAATGCGACTCCTGCGGGGCCACATACGAGGCTAATGAACTCCTTAACCCCAGATCGAAGCTGGATGTCGACTCTGAGATTGAGATACGAGATACAGAACATTTCTTCTTGAGGCTCAACGACTTCCAGGATGCTCTTGAGGCCCATGCCTCTGAGAGGCAAGACGTTTGGAAGCCAAACGTAAGGGCGATGTCGAAGAGCTGGCTGGATATGGGACTTCGTCCCCGAGCCGTGACTAGGGATATTGATTGGGGCATCAAAATCCCCTTAGACGGAGAGGAATGGGCGTCAAAGAGGGTTTACGTATGGTTCGAGGCTGTACAGGGTTATTTCACATGTGCGAGGATATGGGCATCCAGACACGCTTCACCCGCTGGCCATCCCGATGGGGATTTAGCTTGGGAGAACTGGTGGAAGGTTTCTGAAGACGGCGAGAGTCCCAAGCACATCTACTTCATGGGCAAGGACAACATCCCGTTCCACACAATAATTTGGCCAGCTATCATCATGGGCTTGAATGCTTCAGACTCAACGGAAGTCACGCACCGCTCTCGCAGCGGGAACCTCGTTTTGGAGGACAATGTTTCTGCCAACGAGTATCTGATGCTTCAGGGTGGGCAGTTCAGTAAGAGCAGGAAGCACGCAGTGTGGCTACCGGCATACCTGGAGCAGTACGATGCCGATTCACTGAGGTACTACCTATCCATCAACATGCCAGAGACTCACGACACCGACTTCCGATGGGACGAGTACGTTGACCGGGTAAACAACGAGCTAATTGGTACTTACGGGAACTTCGTCCACAGGGTGATGACTCTCACGCACCGACTGAGTTCGGAAGGAGCAAACCCCCTGTCGCAATACGACTCGCCCAGTGTCCATGACGAAACCATTGACCAAGTAAGGGAACTAATCTACAGTGCGATAGATTCGATGGAGAAGCAGAGGTTCAAGGAGGCGCTCAGGAGCATCATGGGGATTGCTCAAATAGGCAACTCACTACTTCAGAGCGCTGCACCGTGGAAGTACCTCAACGAGGATGAGTCCGAAGAAAGGACGGAATCACTTTCATCTTTGGCGCTATCTTGGAGGATATGTGGCTGCCTTGCGGTGTGCATGCGCCCATTTACCCCCTTCTCCTCAGACAGGCTTTGGGGGATGATGGGAATTGAGTCAGACATCGACCATGTCCTCTGGGACGATTCCATGGACACGGAATCCGTTCTTTCGTGGAACCCAGAAATGCCCGAGCCCCTATTCTCGAGGCTCGATCTAGATGAGATTCTTGCTAGAGAGTCCTCACTTGTAGACAGTAAGGACAATGACGATGATGCCAGTCCGGATGACGGGGGTGGTTACATCGACTTCGAGGACTTCATGAAGGTAGAGATGAGGACCGGGAAGATAATCTCCGTAGAGGACCACCCTAACGCGGACAAGCTATTCGTGATTACTATCGAGGACGGTCCGGGTTCCACCAGGACCGTTTGCGCCGGTCTGAAGGGTTACTACGAGGCCTCCGAACTTGAGGGTCTGGATGTTGTCTTCGTGGCCAATATGCAGCCTAGGAAGCTCAGGGGGGTATTGTCAGAGGGGATGCTACTGGCAGCGGACGACGAGGACGGCAATGTACGGGTACTAACTCCGGACGGCGGAATAAGCACCGGATCGAGAGTTCGCTGAGCACTAAATCAATGCTTTGTCCAAATAGAGTACGTATAGCCAAACTCATTTTCCTCGTCCGGCTCTGCAGACTCAATTACACTCTGCGTCCAACTCGTCCTGTCCCATTCAGGGAAATAGACGTCGCCGCTTCCATTGGTATGGATCTCAGTGACATGGATCTCACCAATCCTGTCCAGGAACATCTCGTATATCTGGGCGCCACCAATTACCCAGCACTCTTCACTGCCCTCTGCGAATGCAATCTCTATTGCACGCCCGACGTATAGGGCCGTTATCGCACCATCATCATTCCACTCTGTGTCTCTGGACATCACGATGTTTACCCTCTCAGGTAGGGGCTTGAACGCATCGGGAAGAGACTCCCACGTCCTCCTTCCCATGATGACCGAATTGAATCCGTCAGCCTCAGTCAGCCTCTTGAATCTAGCCATGTCGCTTGCCATCCTCCATGGAAGCCCATTTCCCCGACCGATAATTCCGTCTTCGTCCATAGCAACAATCATTGCCATTTTCATAATATCACTATACTGAGATGGGTGCCGAAATGTGAGGGTGATGGTTGTAATCCAAAATCTCGATGTCGTCGAAAGAAAATCCGTCAATCGATGAAACATCGGGGTTTAGAACCAAAGTGGGCAATGCCAGGGGATCTCTAGAAATCTGTAGCTTGGCTTGTTCTAAATGATTTAGGTATAGGTGACAATCACCACCAGTCCAGACAAAATCACCTGGTTGCAAACCACAGATCTGTGCCACCATGCAAGTCAGGAGGCTGTACGAAGATATATTGAATGGAACCCCGAGGAAGGCATCTGCGCTTCTTTGGTAAAGCTGGCAGGATAACTTTCCATTGTTTACGTAGAACTGGAAGAATGCGTGGCAGGGCAACAGGGCCATATCTCCCAACTCTCCAACGTTCCAAGCTGAAATGATTATTCTACGACTGTCGGGTTTTTGGCGAATTAGGTATATGGCTTCCTCAATCTGATCGATTATCTGACCGTCCTTTGACTCCCATTTCCGCCATTGTTTCCCGTAAACGGGACCAAGGTTGCCATCATCATCAGCCCATTCGTTCCAAATCCTGATATTGTTTTCTTTCAGGTACCCTATGTTTGTCTCTCCGGATAGGAACCATAGTAACTCGTGAATCACACTTGGCCAATGCACCCTCTTCGTAGTAACTGCGGGAAATCCTTCTGAAATATCAAATCTCATTTGATGACCGAATATAGATATTGTACCGGTCCCGGTACGATCCCCCCTCTCCTCACCTTCCTTGAGGATTCTATCTAAGAAGTCCAGATACTGGCGCATGTGCTTACAGACCTCGTAGTCGATGGCCCATCAAGGATTCGCTTCTATGGTGCCCCTCTAAACCTAAGAGTCTCAATCAGTTGGTCTGTGAATTTCCTGTACAGGGACCTCATGAATTCTCCTCGGGAGTTTTCATCCATTCGTATTAGTGCATTTACTCCTTCATCATCAAGTCCGCCGCCATAATCACTGGCCAGCCACTCTCCGAAACTTATCGGCCTATCTACAATCACATCAATCCTCTTCCATAGAATGGGAATCATAGTACCCGGAGGCATAAAATTCCTTGCACCAACACTCATGGTTAGGGGGACTATCGGAATACTGGGGAACCTAGCCGCAAGCCTAGCCACACCGGTCTTTCCATTTTGGAGGAATGGGGCTTCCACCCTCCTCGACCTGGTACCCTCGGGGAATACGCCCAGACATCCACCTGATTCGAGGACGTCAACGGCTCTCGCTAACGCCTCGCCTCCTCCTGTCTCCCTAAACGTCTCAATTTGCCCAGTGCTGATCATAACAAATCTATTCGGCTGTTTCTGAAAATGCCCTTCCTTGGCAAGGAAATGAATAGGCCGTTGAGCACACAATATTTTGATGAACGGGTCAAGATTTCCTAAGTGGTTACCTGCGAAAATCGCAGCTCCGTTTCTCGGGACATTATTCAAACCCTTTACATGGACGTTAGTGATGCTCCTCAACAATGAAGGTACATATTTCTCAAGAAATCGATATGTGAACGGTGTCGAGAATGCATCGCCAGTTCCTTGCAGGCCCACGCAAGAAGCCACGTTGTGTAATGACCTGTCACTGAGTTCCACAGTATCGCGCCGTAGAACTTCTGTTTCATATTTTCCAGTTGAATACTTTGAATAATCAGTGCCATCATTCACGTTTATGGCAGGACGAACTATTGCCCTTGCCATTGTAGCATTGTTATCGATACCCATTTTCGCTCCTCCGGTAGTAGGCGAATGGAAATCAGACAGTTGGCTATCAAACATTATCGGACCCGAACGGCTTCAACATGGGGATGAGTTTGGGTGCCATGGATATGAGGGAATAAATACCTCAGACGAGAATTGGGTAATCCAATCTTGTAGTAACTATCTTTCAGAGTTCATAGATGCTTCAAGGTGGGGGCATAGACCCATTTCATTTGGCATTCCTGGAGACTCTCTGGACCGAGGTACAGCAAACTCCCTATTGGATGCTGGATTTGAGATTGTGGGGGATGGCATT
>DASCSS010000037.1:0-14951 GCA_034399535.1 Candidatus Thalassarchaeaceae archaeon | reverse complement strand
TCGGCAATTGGGGGACGGCTTTGGCACACGCTTGGTGCAAAGACGGCCACAACGTCATTGGTTGGACCGTTGAGCAGGAGGTTTACGAATCGATGATGAGCAGTGGGGAGAACAAGAAATACCTGCCTGGATACAAGATCCCAGAGTTGCAATGTACGATGGAAATATCGGATATCACCGAAACTAGTGAGATACTGGTGCTTGCGCTTCCCAGTTCGGTGATTCTTGAGGTTGTGGACAATCTAATCCCATTCCTCAGGCCATCTCATCTTCTAATCGATCTGGCCAAGGGTCTCGCGCCGTCTGAAGAAAGGGGGTCGGGAATGATTTCAGATGCAATTGAGAAGAGATTGGAAAAGAAAGGATTGTCGAATCCGGTTGTGGTGATGACGGGCCCAACTATAGCGCCAGAAGTAGCACGAGGAGTGATCACAAACGCACTTGTGGCATGCCATGACATGGGAGTTGCTGAGAGAGTGGCACAGAGGCTATCCACCGATTCCCTGATTCTGACTCCAGCTAGAGATCCACTCGGTGCAGAGCTCTGGGGGGCTTACAAGAACTGCGTAGCACTAGCCTGCGGTCTGGTGGACGGTTTGAAAGACTCCATCGGTGGGGACAATCTCAAGGCGGCCTTGTTTCTCTCAGGTTACAGCGAGGGAATCAAACTGCTCGGCAAGATGGGAGCCAAGCAGAGTACTGCTTTCGGACCAGCTGGCATTGGGGACATATTCGTCACGGCAACTAGTCCGAGGAGCCGGAACAGGACTCTGGGGGAGAAGCTCGGTAGAGGCATGAGCCTAGAACAGGCTCTAGGAGAGATGCACATGGTCGCTGAGGGCGTCAGGGCAACCAATATGTTCCTGAACCGATCCAAGAAGATGGGGTATGAAACACCGTTCCTCGATTCTCTAGGATTACTGCTTAACGGGGAAATTGGAGTTGAGATTGCAGTAAAGAGGATGGTTTGGGCTTATGAGGCTGGGGAGGCTTGATTTCCCTAGTCATACTCGGAGCAATATGGCGGTTGCAGAACTGACGAACTTCGAAACCAGACTTCTCAAGTGGATTTCAGCTTCAGACTTTGTAGAGGTCGCGTGGTCGACCAAGAGGGCGGCTGAGGCCTTCAAAGTCAATGAGGAGGCAGTATACGAAGCACTTGCAGCCCTGACCCTCAAGGCCGGAGACCACATCCAGATTTTTTACGATGGTGGGGCAATCAGAATCTTGGCTGACTACTAGGTTGTTTCATCAGAAGGCAGGAGTAGGTTCTTCCATTTTGGTCTACGGATTCGCTCATCTTCTTCGATGAATCTCTTTCTGACCCTAAGTGACAACTGGTCTATGGTAATAACGGAGCAGTACATCACAATGATTAGTGCAAGAACCTTGTCATACATCTTGAAGGGGTCGAGATAATATTGCATGTACCACCCAATTCCTCCAGCGCCAACCAGGCCAATTACTGATCCGTGGCGAACATTGTATTCGAACATAAAGAGCATCTGACTGATTAGCGAGTTGCCGGCTGCTGGGATTGCGAAATACCTAGCAATCTGCCAAGTGGGCAGACCCATTGCCCTAGCGACTTCCAATGGCTCCCTACTAACCCCCTCTAGTGCCTCGTACTGTAACTTTCCAAGATACCCTACCGTATACAGTGTCATTGCAATCACTCCTGCCAAAGGACCGATTCCAACAATAATAACGAAGATTAGGGCCCAAATTAGGGAAGGGACTACCCGGAGAGCAGCTAGCACGCTCCTGGTTATCTGAGCCATCCACTGAGGGGAGAGGTTCGTTGCAGACATTACTGCCAATGGAAGGGAGAATATAGTCCCAAGGATAGTGGAGAGGAATGCAATCTCGAGAGTTTGGACCATTCCGACTACTGCAGGACTACAAATCCAATCCGTGCTAGATTCACAAGGAGGGTGGGCCCAAGAAGCTCTCTTGGTAACGACGGAAAAATCGGGAGGGAATGTCTCGTGTCCGAGTATCGATAAATTCGAAAGCGCGTTGCCAAGATTTGCGAAAGTGATTTGCAGGTGAAATATCGAAATTATCGAAAGGGTTGCAATGAGCAACAATAGTTTTGGCATTGCACGTTTTTCAATAATCTGAAAAACTCGCCCAATAATGTTCAACCTATTGCGCCCCCTCAACTTGTGGAAGACCGCTTTGAGGGGACATATCATCTTCATTCAACGTAAGTAGCCTACTTCCCCTCAATTCAAACATGCTATCGCAAAAGGTACTTGCCCTTGCAGGATTGTGGTCAACAATAATTATTCCAACTCCATGGGAATCTGCAATTTCTCGAAGAAGATGGATGATCTCCCTTGCAGTTACAGCATCTAGTTCACCGAGACACTCGTCAGCAAGAAGGAGTTGCGGGGACTGAACCATTGCTCGTGCAATTGCAACCCTTCTTTGCTCGCCCCCGGACAGTCTGTTGACGGATTCAAGTGACTTATCGGAGAGCCCGACTGATCTTATTGCCTCCCTAGTTGCATCCCTCATCTCCCTGGAAGGCAAGGAAAAAACGGTCTGAAACAGGTTTGCTCTTGGTAGAGCCCCCATCAGCACATTGTATCCAACGGACTGGTGAGAGACCAAACCTAATCTCTGTGGAATGAGCCCTATGGAACCTCTAGTAGCTGAATTTACTGGTATGCCCTGGAAACTAATTTCTCCTGAGAGGAGTGGGACCAAACCTGCAATAGTACGTATCAGTGTGGTCTTTCCTAATCCTGAACGACCAATGACACCGAAAATTTCACCTTGATTTAGCGATAAGTCAAGCCCCCTAACAAGAGGTTCTTCCTTCTGGAATCCGATGTCAGCAGTATGTGCTTTGAGAATCGTTTTCCTCACGATGAATCCCCAATTTATCCATATTTTTCCTCGAAGTAAATTTCGATACCTGGAATAGCGCTGATAGCGTCGCTGTAAGTACCTAAATGTTCGTCAGTATTCACCGAAGTCAGTCCTGCAGTGTTCAAGACTGATTCAAGAATTACCAAACCATCGGTATTGTCATTCAAAGCCAGAAGCGCCTCGACGATTGCAGATTTCTTATCCATATCCAATTGATTGGGATTAATCATTACTGGATGGCTTGGGACTTTTCCGAAGGTTTGCTCAAGCATCCTGTACTCTGATTGCTCCAAGCACCAATCATATTCTTGACAATGGTCAATATATGAGCTGGTCTTTGCAAATGCGACGTCTCCCTGTCCATCTGTCAAACACCTGAAAGCCCCGCTATATCCATAGTAAGTGTCGCCACTTGAAGGAATGGTGGCATTCCCGAAATGGTTCTCAATAGTAGTTCTCAAACTGTCGATGTCTTCATTATCTCCTGATACCTCAATAATTTCATTTCCAATCATGTAACCCATCGGCATCAGCATCCCTGCTGACTTGAGCCATCCAGTGTGGCATGAATCCATTCCCTCTAGATCTTCTAGGGACTCGATTTGGCTGTCCACCAAAACCCATGCTGAAGCGGTATAGTATGTTGAACCGTCTGACTTAGTATCTGCTAAGATTGCTTCGAAGCCGTGTTGCTTCCACGACATCCAAGCAGAACCACCATCTAAGAATGCAATATCGGCATGACCAAATCTCAATGATTCAATAGCTGCCAAATCGCTGGAAATGGGGTATATCTCTACACGATATCCAGATTGTTCGTGAATGAAATCCGCGAGTTTCTGTGGGTTCGCTTCTGAATCAACATAGTCGTCCTGGATCTTGAAGGCTATCCTAATTGTTTCTTCTTCGTCCGTCCAAATACATCCGGAAATCGTAGAGGAGAGTAATATGATGGCGGTGGTAATGGCATAGGTTGTTACTCTCTGGTTCATTGTTTAGGTCTCCCTAAAGAAGGGGAAGAAAAAATTCTATATTAAATTTAGGATAGCCTAAACTCTCAGAAATTGCCGATATAATCATCATCCTGAGGCCCTTCACCGGACTAGTGGAGAGAGTAGGCGGAACATACGCAGTCATACTTATGATTGTGATGATCTCATCAGTTCTGCATTCTGGCTCCCAATCCATTCTGGAGAATGAACCTGACCGGATGGAGCAGTTTGGGGGAGGGGGTTCCATCGAAGATCAATGTGGGGCTATAACCTTCGAAGACATGTTCATCTACGACAAGGCGATATTCGATGTGAGAATTCAGGATGACTGGAAGAGCGCGGAAGTGCGGGCAAAGGCCTGGATTAACTGGACGCACGCAGATGACATTAGGGAAGACCTAGATGCTTACTTGGAAGACATCATCCCTTCCGGTGGTGATGGCTGGCTCTCTACCGATGAGGTTGGGTCGGTGATTCTCATTGCGGCTGATTGCCTCCAATACAGCATTACAAGAATTGGGATTCGTGATGGCTCCCCTCATAGGGGCGGGACAGGGGTTGATTGGCAGAATACGACATGGCAAGACGAAGGGATGGAGATTGAACAATATAACGGAGTTCCACCTAGGCACTCAGAAAAAAGAGACTGCAACTCTAGTTTTGATGGCGAGTGCTACGAGGTTCCGGTAATCCCCTCTTCGGAAAGAGACTGTGATACCGAAATAAACCAGTCCCTAGGTCTCGATGAGTGCAGAGTGGTACTCTGGCTTAATGCAACTCTTGAGATAGATGGAGTAGACGACCCCAACGATTTCACCGTTTCCTTCAACTCTTCGAACATGAGTAATGCTAAACTCAATTTCACATTCCCGACAATACCAGATCTGAGGCTAGACGAGTGGGAAGAATGCGAAGGTAGGTTTGTTGGTTCAGACGAAGAGAATCCTATGACTGATTCAGCACCAATTAGGGGAAGTTGTATTGGGGACTCTTCAACGTACCATGAGCTTTCCAATAACGGCGATGGGAGTCTGACATATTCCCTGTTTCCCAACTCAAACAGGGAAAACTGGCCCCTGGGGGAGGATATTTTCGCTGACTTCACTACTTCCCCTATTCCCGTGGACAACCCTCCTGAATGGACCCAGTCCGCCCCTCCCAACGGAACTTGGTTCCCTGTGTCAGAAGAAGGCCAGTCTAAGTGGTTGACCTGGCAAGACTTGTCTGCGTGGTTCGATGACGAGTCAGGAGTCTCCAGTTTAGATATTGAATGTGATTCCGATGCTAGTGCAATATCCCAGAGCATTGATCGGTCTCTATGGGTCAACGTGGAGGGGACGGTAGAGGTTTCATGTGGGGCTACTGATGCAATGGACCAGTCTTCTGGCAACAGGACATGGATAATCGGAGTTCCACTAACGATTTCTACTTCTACACAAATTCTAACTAACCCTCACCCAATTCTAGTTTCATTAAACGCTGGATGGCCGTCGATGACTGTTCAGGTTGCAATATCCCAAGGAGACTCGCCGACTGGTTTCGAATCCTTTGAAATCAACTCGGAAATGAGTCTGAGCATTTCGTCTGCAGGGGTGGCTCCCGGTCCCGTATTTGTTTGGATTCATGCGTCGGTGAGCGAGAATCCAAATGGGGGTTACATGGAGAAAATATTTGATTTAGGAATAACGAAGGAAAGTTTGCCTCCTCAGATATACTTCTCGACAACTAGCTGGGAAGGTTCCAGTCTGAAGATTTCAGGGCAATTCAGTGACCCTGATGGTGAAGAAGTAACTCTGAACATTGCAATATCAGGAGTTTCTCCTGAAAATCTCGGTGAGTTGGATATTGGGGGGAACACATGGGAAATCGAATGGTTGAATCCGGAATTATCGGCAACACTCGGTGATCATGAATTGTCCGTAACTGGATGCGATGAGTCCGGAAAGTGCACCACCGAGAAATTTGTTGTGAGCAATGAGGGGATGCCCGTAACTCCTGGAGGCGGAAACGATGAATCTGATGAAATTAATGAGCCATTGCCTGCTTCTGGACTCGTTTCGGTATCAATGTCGTTCTTAGTAGCAATAATGTACGGTAGACGAAGGGAGTAGCCCGATGAGTTTCTCGGGAAGGGTGAAATCTGCATCCCACGAAGGTGGGCTTTTGGTCTCATTCGAGGGTCGTGCTCCTCGTCTGGGAGCAAATATTAGGATTTCAGGAGGAAAGATACTGGGCAGGGTGAATACGGTTCTCGGCCCAGTGGGAGAGCCGCTGGTTCACGTCTTTCCGCTAATGGGGGGTATTGATGCTGTTGCAGCATTAGGTTCGCCCGTGGAGATTGCTCCACGTGTTAGGGCCAATAAGGGACGCAACAGGAAAAGAACTGGTGTAAATAGGGATTACAAGCGCAATTCTCCAAATAATTCTCCCAGAAAAAGAATGGATAATTCGAAGGGCGGAAGACGAAAGGGAACCAGGTTCCCAGTGAAGAGGAGTTCGGGGCAACGTCCATCGAACAACCGTGGAAGAAAGGGCAGAGGTCGTGGCAGAAGTAAGCGTTGACTCCTGACCCCAGCATTCTTCATTGTTCCTCCGATCCAAGAAGCATGACGAAGAGCGCTGAGATGCTCTGGCTCGATGCAATCGAGGCAAACGAAAATGGTTCTAGGGAGGATGCATTGGGCATGGCTAAGGAAGTAGTCCAGATTGATGAGGAACATTCTGAGGCTTGGATGGCTATTGCCGAATGGAGCCTTCCCCTCCCTACGAGGGGCACTAGAGCGATGCCGAGTCTAGTTCAAGCATCAAAGGCTATGTCAGCAATTCGCCGAGTAGTTGAATTCGATCCTGATAACTCGGAGGGATGGAACCTAGGCGGCCGGATTCTTACGGATGACTTGGGAATGCTCGAGCACGCCCTGGAGTGGTGGGAGGAACGTAGGGGAGTCGCTCCCAATGACATAGTTCCCCTAATAGAGCAACTATCCATCCTTGTGAGGCTTGGATACTTCGAAGAGGGAGAAAGCAGGCTTCAGATTCTGGAAGGATTGAACACGGGCCCCAACAGGGCTATCGAAAGTAGGATTGCCCGAATAAGGGGGATGTTCGACAGGGCTCGGAAGTTAGAGGGCGACACTGTTTTCGAGCCCCAAAACGAGAAGGACGAGAGATGGGAGTTTATCAGAAACATGAGGAAGAGGAAACCCATGTCTGAGACTTTCTTCCTACTTACCTTCGTTATGCCAGTAGTCTTCTTGATGGGTTCAGTTGCGATGATGATGATTGGATCAATGCGTTTTGGGATCTTCATAGTGATGTTCATCATCATTACATTGTATCTAATTGTTCTCAATCTCTCAAAGGGACTCCTAAACAGGCTGAACAGATACGCCATAGATCTCGAGAGGGCACTTGATGTCGAGACCACTACGGGGAAAATGTGCATTCCCGATGAAATCAGAGGTTCCAAGTTATACAATCACATACTTCTGAGCAAGACAGGGGGCCTCAAGGAGAGGCTTGGTTTGATAGTTGAAGCCGGAGAGGAAATTTCGTCAAAATGGGATCTCGATATCCCATTTTGAGTCAACCTACACCGCCTTGCTGCTTCGAATCCCACTGCGCATAGTACTGAGTTGCGTATTGTCTGGCCATCTGCTCCTCGTATCCTTGGGCCACTAGTTGCTGGACGTAAGCCTCGACTCGGTCCATTGACTCGACCCCACCGAAGGACTCCACTGAATCCTCATCCGAAGACGTCTTACTCCTGCTGCGTGCGAATAGAGTGATTGCTAGAACTGCGATTAGCAGCATCGCTCCGACCCCGGCGAGAACCACCGGACTGATCGAGTCTCCGCTGTCGTCCTCGCACGATGCGGGATTGATATCGCAGGGGTCAGTTGGTCTTGGGACGGTATAGAGCTGAATCTGCTCGTTCACCTGGTACGTGCCCTCAGTCACCCTGACGTGAATCACTCCCAGATTGCCATCTTGCTCCATGTAGAGATGGGAGATGTTCAACGAGAGTAAGTAAGTGTCACCATCGCACAAGTTACTCTGAATGTCATAGAGTCCCAGTTCGTGATTTGTGGTCTTAATTGCGGGAGATGCATCTAGGATTGTTATATCATCAAGAACCACTTCGACAGTAACGTCGCATTCGCTGCTGATATCATTGTCCCTGACTACTCCTGTGATGTTTACAATGTCTACCGCCAGTGCTTGGAAGGAGTCTCCATCAGCGGTGTTAATCGAGTCCATCTCAACTTCCGGCTCGTCGTCGCCATACTGCTCCCCGACGACCTCGAAGAAGATTCGGAAGGTTGGACTTGAGTCCTGCCCTCGCATGTCAGTGACCTCTAATTCTATCATTATCGGGTTCTGGTTTGGAGTCAGGTTCCTGAAGGTGTAGTGCCAATCGACTTGGCTGCTTGGCAGTTGGACAACGTGGTCCTGGTTTCCGTCTCCGCTAATCGTCCATGTGTAGACCATTATCCCGGTTCCAATATCGCTACTGTTTGCCGCAGAGAACTTCAAGTCGGTAGTACCTGTATCGGATAGTCTGACTCTATACTTGGGTGAGTCGATCATTATCCAATTGCCTTCACTATCCTGCTTGCCGGTGGGGGTCTGTTGGAAGCCATCGGGAACTACGAGCTCTTGGAAAACGGAGTCGTTGATGATTTCTATATGGGCCACTGGGGGGGTACTGTCAGCGTTGATGTCGTTGGTGTATATCGAGACGTTTGTAATCCTAGTATGTCCATCCGAATCATGTAGGAATAGCCAGATGCGCCATTCCGCATCTATCTTGCATCCTAGTTCTGCACTCTCGTCGGTAACGCAGAACGTGCCAGATACCGAACCGGAGGAGTCCGTCTGCCGAACGTGCCTGTTGCTTTCCCCAAGGGCGTTACCATCCCATCCGGTAACCGTCCCCCCATCAGCGGACTCAATCACCCAGTCTGCAAACAGTCCAGGGACGCTTGTCTCGAAACCTAAGTCTAGGGTGGCACCACTCTCAATTGCTGTCCTCTGGTATGCCCCCGTGAGTACGTCAAGAGATTGAGGCTGGCCGTTTATTGTCAGGTGGAATCCCTCTCCAGCGATCTCAAAACCGTCTGGGTAAGGCGTTAGGTGGAAGTCTAACAGATTAGACAATAGGGGGAAGTTTGCATCTCCGAAGGGTTGGGAGACAGCTGGATTCTCCACATCTATCGTGGTGACGATCATTCCTCCTTGTTGGTAGTTGCAGGTGGACAGCAGGGATTGGGCAGGATTTGCGCTATCTCGGATCAGGGTGTGGAATGTCCCTCCGTCGCTAATTCTCCCTCCTTCTGTTCCACCTACTGCTCCGTCTCTGCAGACGAGGGGGATGTTGTACGAGTTTACTTGACTGGTGTCAAGCCCGGATTGAGCGACATGGGTCCCCCCGTTGATCCCGGCGAAGGCGGAGGTGTCGATTCCGGACATGATCGGGTGGAATTCGTCCACGATGCTGACATTCTCAGATGAGATTCTCTTGTCGTCAGTCAGGTTGACGTGGGCCCTCATCACTATGTCCATGTCGAACGGGAGCTTGTCTTGCTCGTTGGCCATGCTCAGGTAGTTGCTCCTGTATGGCCCCAGATGCACCTGAAGGGTCCCTCCATCTTGCATGAAGTCAACCAGAGTCTCAGTTAGGGTAATACCGGAGTTTTCAGGATTGGGGGTCCCCAACAATTCGTAATAGTCTCCATACTCCACGTTGTAGTCAGTCTGCCATGGCAGGAGAACCTTGGAGTAATGCTCGAGCCAGTCCTCCATCCCGTATGTGTTCCAATCCTCCAACTCTAGTTGGGTGTAGGTCTTGTTCATCGAGTCCAAGTCGCTCTTTACCCTCTGGAGCCTGCTCTGATCAGTGGGGTCAGAGAATATCGCGATATCGATGTTGTCCATGAAGGTGATAGAGAAGAATCTCTCGTTTCCTGAAGACTCCCCTGTGTCATCTAGGGTGGCAAAGAAGCTGATGTTGTAGGTGTGTCCATCGAACCACAGGTTGTAGGGGGACGACCAGTTTGCCTGGGATCTCTGATGGGGGTCCAGTGTGAAAGGTCCATTGTCAGAGTTCTGCTGGAAAACCGTTTGGCCGGTGTCCTCGTCAACGATCGTCATGGTGACTTCGTAGACTCCCTCGATAACCCCATTCAACATTGGTACCGCAAAGTTGTGCGACTCCTGGCCAGACGGGTTGGTGGGGTATACGCAACTGTATACCGCATCAGCTACGCAGTCCAGAACGTCTGCCTGGAGGAGTGTGATGTCTGCGTTAGCAATCTCGAACAGAATTGTGGAGACGTTGTTTGCAGTGCTGATCTCGGGTTTTCCGAACCAATTCGATGCATTGTCCGTGTTGTCGTATAGCGTCATCAGATTAATTCTGTATAGGCCGCTCTGGAAATCATGAGTCCCCATCTCGATGGTTCTCCTCTGCGCAGCATCCATCCCCGAAACCGACTCGGTGTACGAACCGTCATCGGTGAACGTGTAATCGTCCACCCTGATGTTGTCAATGGCAAATCCTGCGTATCCAGCGTTTCCGTTGACGCCATCGTCGTTCGAGTAGAATCGCCAGGTGAAAGTGACTTCCGCCCCCGCCAGCGATGTGCACTCCTCGGTCCATCCGAAGGAGTCGTCACTCGTCTGGTTCAGGAGATGGACGTGCGTGAGGTCGATCCTGGAGGTGCTCACCAGGTTGTCTGTGTCGAACCAAGAGACCCAGCCGTCTTCTCCGATACCACCGGAGTGATCTCCTGCATACTCGACCTCCTCGTAGAGGCCATTCTGGTCGAAGTCCTCGCAGTAGTTGTATACGGAGTCGGTATATGGGTTATACGCGAGCCTTAGCCCATTGTCGTTGAGATCGGTCCAGCTTCCATAGATAATTCCGCTCATAACCTGCCCGTCAATTACCCATGTAGCCTCTAGGTAAGAGAAGTCGCGAACTGACTGGACATTCCCGTTCCGGTCTGCGATATGGTCTCCCTCGGCGAAGTAGTCGAAGGTCAGGAACGTGAAGTCTGCACCGCTGTCCGAAAGCTCAATTGGCTCGAGAGTCAGAGTCTCGTTCCAGTTGTCGCCATACCCGTCTGATGGATGTCCTAGCCAGTAGGCCTGGTTCTTGAAAACACCCTGATTCTGGGGGAGCATTTCGTTCGAACTGGATGAGTCGTCCAGTCTGCTTCCGTTCTCATTCCCATCGTCATCCCATATTGGTTGGAACCCCGAGAAGTCCTCAGCGGCAATTAGTTCTGGGAGGGCATTCCTAACCTTTGCTTCGACCTCGAAGTCGACAACAGTGTTCCCCCAGTTCTGCACTCCGATTGTGATTGGTCTTTCGCCGGAAGCATAGCGCTCCCCATTTAGCAGATCCAGCCATGGTTCTTCGATAAGTCCGGGGTCGTACAGATTCCTCACTGTTAGTTGGAACTTTGTCTCGTCATTTGTGCTATCTTGATCTATTTGCCCGTTGCCCAAGTTGGCATTTGATAGGGTGGTTGAGATGTAGTAAGTCGTGTTGTCGATGAAGTCCGCAGTGAGTTGGACTGTGATGGATTCTCCGGCAATCATGTTTAGGTTAGTCAATTGCTGGCTCTCAACTGTTGAGGCCCCGAAGTTTACGTCACGCTTCCTGATGGTGATATTGTCTATCGCAAATCCATCCAGTGCGGAGTCGTCCGCAGAGCCATCGGGACCTACGGAGCCCTCCAGCCCGCTGCGGAATCGGAATCGGATGTCTATGGTCTGGCCGGCATAGGGGGTGAGATCTATCGTTTCAGCAGTCTGGTCCAAGGCACCGTCATCCCAGCAGGACAGGTATCCCCACCATGGAATGACCGCGCAGGAGTCCTTTATTCCCCCCGATTCAGTGTAGTTGTTCCACATTGTTGTGTGCCAGTCCCCGAAAAAGTCATCGTTGTAGTCGTTGTACTCCGGATCGGGGGCACTCGATACCCTTTCCTCGATTCGATACTTCCTCTCGTTGTCCCATCCTCCGAATCTCCATACAGGTTCCCATCCGGTTCCATCGCTCCAGACCTCAATACTGCACGAGTCCTCATACAGCCATCTCTCGATTACATCGTAAGGTTCTGCAAGGAATAGTTGGAAGAATCCAGCACTGCAAATTGCATCCATATCCAAGAAAGCTGCATCCGCACCTGATAGGTCGATGTCTTCCAGAATCAAGGCCTCGTCCATGTGATTGTAGTATCCAGAGACGTCAGATGAGTTGCCGTCATCGAAATCATAGGTATGCTCCACTCCAGCCCAGTAGTAGTTGGTTGGGTTTGCTTCTGCTTCCCATGGGGCATAGTACACTTCTTCCCACGAAGAGTTGTCTTCTTGCGGATTAGTCGTGCAAGTAGTTGTGTTGTTGTTCCCGCACATGTAGTCAGTGTTGTTGTGGTGTACGATGTCATCCTCTTGGTAAGTCACTCCCGACTCCCAATAGCGATCTTCGTCGATATGCCAGGAGGAATTCCCAGCTCCATACTCACCGGTGTAGGAATACTTGTTGAATGCGGCTGAACCGGTGTTAATACTGGCCGAGGAAGTCTCAAAGTCATTGAAGTAAACGACTGTGTCGGTACCCCCTAGGACTTCCCTAACTTCCAGATCAACGTCCAAGCTTCCTCCGGATATTGGCATCAGGCCGGTGTTCTTCACTGTGACATTCACCCATCTGTTTCCCTCGCCCACAATGCTCTGGAAAGTTGCTGGGTCCATCACTGACGGCTCTATCTCCACTCTGGTAATTCCCAAGTCGTAATTATCCAATGCTAGAACAGAGAGATAGTCTCCCTGCCCGGCGTAGCCTTGGGTATCCAGCCACATCGCATTGTTGGAGAATCTGTAGGTATAGTCTGCTTGTCCGATTACCACCTCAAGGGCACTGGTGTCCCCTCCTTGGAGCTGTCCGGGCATTGCCATGGTGGGCCTTCTACCAACGTCGAACGAAAGTGGCGAGAGGTAGCCATCGCTGTCCGGGTCAGCGAGGAGAATCTGAACTGTGTTCAGTGCCCTGAGATTTGGCCTCAAGAGGTATGTCTGGTTCTGAACTGTGGATTCCTGCGTATTCAGAAGTGTCAGAGAGGTAGGAACGAAGAAGTCTACCTCGCCATCTTGATTAACATCAGAAATCGTGACGGATGGGGCGAGGAAGTCTCCGAATGGAACATAATTCTGGGTGTCCCAGTTTCCCCCATTCCTGGTTGCGTAGGAAATGTTGCCTGTAATCCCGTCCACTGCAGCGATTAGGTCGATACAGCCAACCTCCTCGCACTCATCGGTATTGTCTTCAGGTGTGGTGTCCGCGATATCGATCCCATATAGGGGGTAGTCGTGCTCTGCATCGAGGGTAAAATCGTGCATGGTCCCAGTTGAGGTTGGGTCCATCGGATTTGGGAAGGTCCCCGTGAGGCAGTCGTATTCCAGGACCGTCATATTATCGAAGGTGCCCTTCGAATATCCGACACCTGCGTTGTAGGGGGGTGTTCGAAGTAGCCAGATGTCAAGATCAACGCACTCTCCGGGGAGTGGGTCTCCCGTTAGGGGGTTGGTCTGCAGGTCTTCTCCCCAATTTCCCAACATTACCGCAGTATACAGCCCATTAGTTAGGGGAACGGAAATTGGGGCATGCTGGTTAGAAGGGATACTATAGTCAGGGCCCTTGTAAATCTGAACGAACTGATTTGCAAAAGTCGCATCGGTGGACGAAAAGACCACATCGGCATTTCCGTCCCCATTGATGTCGCCGACATCGAATCCCTGAAGATATGGGTTCACCACAGTAACTGTTTCGAACATCTCTTCCCACTCATTTACCCCCTCATTACAAACTCCCTTCAAGACGGTCAGGTTTGCTGGTCTGACGAATGACTCACCGACGAACCTCACGTTCTGCTGGTAGTAGATGATATCGTTCACATCATCACCATCAACGTCTGCAATCTCTACTCGATTGCCGTCTGCGACATCCCTGAAGCCCGCTCTGTAGGAGTCATTATTGGAAATCTGGATGTCTTGACGAACCCCGAATCCTCCAGAACCGTCATTGTAGAGGAAGCTCAGAAAGTGACCCATGGCGCTTCCGGACGCAATATCGTTGTCCCCGTCGCAGTCAAGATCTCCAATGGAGATGTAGAGAGGGTCCCTCTGGACTCCGTACTGTGTAGTATGGGATGCTGATGCGTATGGGACTGCCGAAACCACCAGAGAAGTAACCATCAAGAGGACCAGAGAAAAGGCTCTCCGACACCTAACAATTCCATCTTTCTCTGCCCTACTGTCGTTCACCATGCGGTTTCGGACTTTCCGACCACTCTTATGCATTACCAATAAGTGATTTTTTGTTGCATTATATTGGAGGTCGATTCTATTTCATTTCTAACCAGCTTGGATTGGGGGAGTAGCTCACCTCTGAAACTCCGTAGACCTTCTCCAGACGACCCATGATCCATAGCCTATCTAGGAAGATTGCAAGGTCTGTGGAGTCCTTGTTTATTTTGTCTTCTAGGAGGGTTTCAATCATTCCTACAGTCATAGAAGATTGCCCATGTTCCCTTACGACTAAAGTTAGCAGGATTTGGAGCCATGCCTCAGACATTGGATCCCCGGATAGATTGTTATCCAGCGGTTCCATGTCCTCAATCTCGTCAAGGAACTCGCGTAATTCACGAATGTCTGGTTCTGTCGCCTGAGAAATTCCATGCTCTTTGGAGCTTTCATCAATGTCCAAGCTGCCTACTGCTCTCACAACTGAAGGGATCTTCGAGGGATCTGGTGGTGGGCCAGGCAAGCCTTCCTCGATATCTGTTTCTTCGTCCATCTAATTTCCCCGGCAGGTGCTTTCTCATGAGGTTTGCTTGGATAGCTTTCGTAGAACTGTCTGCAGGATTCCACCGTTTCTGTAATATTCGACCTCGACAGGAGTCTCTAGGCGGACAATTGCGAAAAAACGTGTCTCCTTGCCATCTTCACTTCTCGCAGTCACCTCTATGTTGGAGAATGGCACCAATTCTGAAGAGGCGGGAATGTCAA
>DASCSS010000036.1:0-17753 GCA_034399535.1 Candidatus Thalassarchaeaceae archaeon | reverse complement strand
CTCTCCACGGTAGTCCGCATCTATGGTACCTATGCTGTGAGGAAGAATGAGGCCCTTGGAACCAAGAGACGAGCGGGCCCGGACCTGTCCCTCGAAGCCCACGGGAATGGCAACTTGAAGGCCGGTCCTGAGCTTTACGCTCCCTCTGAATGGAACTTCCGTGTCTTCGAGGGAGTAGAGATCCCAACCAGCCGCGTGCTCGCTCCCTCTCGTGGGCATGCGAGCTTCATGGTGCACCCTAGCCACCTTGACTTCGACAGGCTCTGACACGAACTTCCCTGTTGAACTAGGTCCTTGACCGTTGGCAATGCGTCAATTGCCCCGGTGGGGTGAAAAACCCCCCTCTTTTCGCAGGGTCGTGACCAACCGCGACTACGAAGCGCTACTGGATAGGGCGAGGGAGAGGATTCCGAAGGACATCAGCGAACGCTCGAGGTGGACCATGCCCGAGCCCGACATCATGATTGAGGGTAGTCAGACCATCCTTCGAAACTTCTCGGATATCGTTGATGCCATGGACAGGGACGCCAATCACGTTTTCCAGTACCTGCTCAACGAATTGGGCACGTCGGGAAGCCGCGAGCAGGTCAGAATCATGCTCAAGGGAAGGGTGCCCCCGAAGAGGATCAAGGAGAAGATAGTCTCCTATGTCAAGACGTATATCCTGTGTGGGGAGTGTAAGGCTCCAGATACCAGGTTCGTCAAGGAAGATCGGACTACCCTTCTGAAGTGCCAGGCGTGTGGTGCTACACGTCCAGTGCGAATGTGACCTCCCACTACGTCCGCTGGGAATCCTGGCTCCTGCCCCATAATGGAGAATGGCGTCGGAATGGTTATACCGAATCTCATCAATGCGATTCCATGCCAATAGCAAGGTACTGGGTCGTCAAAACCGACGGCAATGAAGTAACAGAAGAAATGGTGAATGCATGGAAGGAGCACTTCCTGGAGTATGCAATGGCGAACGGGTGCATGAGGGGGGCCCTGGTCGCGGACGGGGAGAGGATCATCGCGGGGACCATATGGCCCGATATGGAGGCCCTGAACGCGGTCATCGATAGCGAGCATTACTCCAAGATCGGGGAGGCAGTAAGCGCATCGTGGGGTGCAGGTGGCATCAACATCCCCGACGACATCGAATTAGTCTGCAACGGGGAAGTCCTCGCGATGATGCTGCCTGGGGGACTCTGAGTCAGGAGAAGTCTAGCAGGACCTTCCCGCGGTTCTTCCTGTCGTGAATGTGCATCTGGGCATCAGACACTTCCTCGAATCGCCAGACCGAGTCTATCACCGGATCTATCTTTCCGTTTAGGAGCATTCCAGACAACTCTTCCACGTGGCCACTGAAGATCGTCTCGTCATCCAGGAGCCCCATGTGCACTCCGAACACCGATTTGTTCGAGCTCATCATCTTCAACGGGTCGAATCTCGGCATTCCCCACCACATCTTGAGTTCAGCCATCCTGGATCTACTCTGGCCTCTTACGGCTGCCGACGCGCCGAAATAGTACAGTTTTCCCCCCCGCCTCATCGCTTCGTATGATCTCATTAGGTGGCTTCCTCCTACCGGGTCAATCGCGTGGTGGACTCCCTTCCCCCCTGTCATTTCCTTGCACACATGGACGAAGTCCTCGGTCTCCCTATCCACGAATCTCATTCCCATCGACTCGACGAACTCCCTCTTGGGGCCAGATGCTGTACCGACGACCAGAGAAGCCCCGAATGCCTCACAAATCTGTGCAACGGCAGTTCCAACACCCCCAGCTGCGTGGTGAATCAGCACCGTCTCTCCCTTGGACAGGTTCCCCAGGTGAACGAGCATGTGGAATGCAGTTCCATAGGTTACCGGGATTGCGGCCGCCTGATCGAAGGATATGGAATCGGGAAGGGGGACGACCCTACTATGATCCAGGACTACCTTCTCCGAGTAACCCCCAAAACCAGTCATTGCTAGGACCCTGTCGCCATCCTTCACCCGATCGACCCCTTCTCCTACTTCGACTACTATCCCCGAGGTCTCGTACCCCGGGGTGAATGGGAAGTCGGGACTGGATCCGTAGAGCCCCTGCCTCATCATCAGCTCAGCGAAGTTGATTCCTGCTCTGTGGACTCTGACGCATACTTCTCCGGGTCCGGGAATGGGATCCTCAGTCTCGACGATTTCGATTGAGTCGACACCACCGGCCCTGGGGTACACTACCTTCCTCATTCGTCCACCATCAGATGTTCCTGGGAGAGGCTCCCTCCCTTAATGTGATTTAGAATCGAAGTAATGCCCGCTTCGTCATCGGGTAGGGTATACCATGTTCCTTCCGGGTAAACTACGCATGATGGGCCGTTCTCGCATCTGTCAAGGCAACCGGATTTGTTCACCCGCACGTCCTCCAATCCGGCTTTCCTTGCGGCCCTTTTGAGCATGGTCATCTTCTCCAGGGATTCCTTTCTCCCACAACTTCCCCTTGGATGGCCCTCCTCTCTCTTGTTGGTGCATACGAATACATGCATCCGGAATCCTTCCGACACTGGGACACCCTACACTTGGTCGAACTTTGCAGCGAGAACAAAGTCCGACTCTGTCAGACCGTCGATCTTGTGAGTGTGTATCACCGCGCTAACCCTCCCCCAACCGAGTTCGAAGTCTGCATGGTGGTTCTGCTCCTCACATATCCCACCAAGGGCGTTAGTGAACTCCAATGCACTCGCGAAGTCGGGGAATGGCCACTCCCTGGAAATGTGGTGGTTGTTCACGGCGACCCAGTCATCGTGGATTTTGCCCAATAGAATGTTTACTCGTTCTTCGTCCAACGGCGGAGCCCCTCCTTGACAAGGAACGCACGCCTTGTCGGAAAGGCCGCCCATCCATTCAACCCCAGAGATTGCTTTCGTACCCGTCGCTGGTCTTCTCGGCCTTTTCATGCATCTCCGAACGCCTCCTAATGTCCTCCTTCTCGAACTTTAGGAGCTCCTTGTCCTCGATGTATGTCCTCCTGAGGTGGGTGACTAGCCTTACTTCAACGATCACGTCCCTAGCAATCGAGCGGAAGTCTCCGTCCTCATCGACCATGTCGATAGAGTTCCTGTTCGTCCCCACCAGCATCCCCCTTGTCCTTGGATCCCTGTCCTTGGGAAGCATCCTCTGGTCTAGGAGCACCTCGATCAGGTCATCTCTCCTCAGTCCCGATTTCCTATCCATCAGGGGTCCATGGAAAACATCCTCAAGACTGCCCAGATCAGGTGAACCGTAGTCTTCGTAGAACCGCTTTGCCCAATCCGGGAGGTCTTCTACCCTCCTTCCTCTCCTGTCTTCTGCCATGGCTTCACGTTCCAGTGGTCATAGAAAAACAAGCGGGTTGATTTGGCCAATATTCTCCTCCCGGACTCTGCTAATGCTTGAAGTGCGATGCCGAGGCGGCGGTGGACGGGGAATTGCATGGCATTGGTAGAGTGGCGGTCGATTCCTACTGTCTTATATCCCCAGGAGATATTGGACAAGGCATTCGGCAGGGCTAGCAAACAAGCCGATCTAGTTGAGGATCCAGACAAGTACCACAGAGTCAGGAAACAGATGAACAGGATGGTGCAATCGGCATCTGATGTAATTGCGAAGACTCTGAATTCGTATGTCGAAAGGTGGCCTAGCCTCAATGCCCTCTCCGAATTCGACCGGGCTCTGGTTGACGCAGCAGTGGGATGCGACGACTATCGGAAAAACCTCGGCACACTACAATGGGCTGCCGAGAGGGCCCAGAGGATTTCTGGAGAGGCCCAGACTAAGATCCTCAGACTCAGGGACATAGATGGTTTCCACAAGGCGAGAAGGCACGCATATGGGAGATTATCGTCTGTGATCGACCAGATTTCTCCTCAGATACTGTGGCTAGGGGAGGCGAGGGACGTCCTCCGCAAGCTCCCCTCAACAGATCCATTCGAACCATGCATAGTTGTCGCCGGCTCCCCAAATGTAGGCAAGTCCGCACTGATTAGTGCCTTGTCCAGCGGAGAACCCCAGGTTGCATCATACCCGTTCACGACCAAGCAGATACACCTTGGGCACTTCACCCACCGGAGGAGGGTGTACCAGATGGTCGACACCCCCGGCCTTCTCGACCGCCCAATGGTTGATAGAAACCAGATAGAGATGCAGGCGATTGCTGCCTTGGAGCACCTCGGTGACGTATTGGTTTTCCTTGTTGACCGGACATCCGAGGCAACGACCCCAATCGAGGAGCAGGAGAACCTGCTAAGGGAGGTCAGGGGCTTGATATCCGAACGCACCATTCTGGTGGTTAGTAGTAAGTCTGATCTTGAGGACTCGACCAACGTTGACGACGATGCCAGAATCAGTTCGCATACCGGTGAAGGCTTGGATGAACTCAGGTCGCAGCTCATCGAGATGATTGCCGCAGATAAGGTGGAAGACCCCCTATCTCTCCCTGAAAACTGGCCTAGGAAGGACGAGAACCACGGACCAATTGGGAATTAGTCCCTCACACGTGCCAGGTATTGCCGCAGACCACACAAAACAGGTCGTAACCTCCGAAAGACGGTTCTAGACCTTGGACATCTTTCAACGTCCCGCAGTTGGGGCACTTCGTACTTGACACGTGACTCCCACTTAGATGAGGTTATTCAACGATGCTGAGGGCAAGTCACTATGCTTCCATGAAGCGCTTCCACAGGTTCCTAATTGGAAAAGCCATCTCCCCAGCACCAGCCAGCAGTAGAATCGAAACTGCGCCTAGTGCAATCTCCACGTAGTTGTTCAGGTGTATCGACGTGTGCATTACAACCTGCTGTGAGTCCAGACTAGCACCGTCTTTTCCAGCAGAAACGAATCTATACTTTCCAGGGTCCATTTCGAAGACCATGGAATCATGCGAATCAGGGCCCCCGGCAACCAGGTACTCGCTCATGTCCTCCCAGGTGCATTGCGTCAGCCCGTTGCTGTCAGGCGGGCATTCAGCAGCAGCTCCAGAGTCAACCACTCCTAGCCAGGCCCTGTAGGGCTCGTCCCACCTAACTTCCAGGTCTATATCGAGGAGGATGAAGGCTGTCGGGACTCCCATATCACTCTGTGTCATTCCCACATTGCAACCCAGTTCGCTGTCAGTACATGGGATGATGGGGACTTCAGCACCAGAATCATTGGGGGAGTATCCGACTAGGCTGAATATCACAATCAACGCGCAAACGACTCCGACGAATCCGGGCAACACAGAAAGTAACCTAATCATCATTCTGAAGTCCTCCATAGACGATTTCGGTTCAACCTGACGCCCCCATGACTCCCTGTATTACGAAAATAACTGTAATCGCGGGAATCAAGTACATGAGGGCAACCAATCTCTTCCTTGAGCGCTCCCTCTTCATGTGGATTTCAGAGCACTCTTCCTTGCCGCAAACTGCCGGTTCTTCTTCGAGTGGTACGGGTGTCCAGCAAACGACGCAGTGCCTGTGGGGGTCTACGCCTGCATTCGACCTACCTCTTCCTCTTCGAGATGCGGCAGCCTCCCTAGCCTCCTTTGCAGTCCTCTTGGCCGCCTTTAGGATTGTATCTTTCCGACTCATTGCTAAGCCTCCACGACAGTTCCCTCGAAAGCGCTCCCTTCAAGTG
Organism: Candidatus Thalassarchaeaceae archaeon; assembly: GCA_034399535.1. Lineage (GTDB taxonomy): Archaea > Thermoplasmatota > Poseidoniia > Poseidoniales > Thalassarchaeaceae > UBA36. The sequence goes on along the minus strand of DASCSS010000036.1, from coordinate 12,139 downwards.
ATAGTTTGATCCTATCCGGTTCTCTTCCGTCAAGGATGTCCAGTGGCATCGAGCTTGAAACCGCAACCCCCACTCCCACCGGATCAACAACTTGCGAGCCACCCGCACCTGCATGCTCCGGCGGTCCCATGATCGATTGCAGCTCGCTTAGGGTCAACCTGTCGAATGATTCCGCATTGGGGTTGATCCTGGGGTCTTCGGAGTGGACCTTGGCCACATTTGTGGCTATGATGCACTTCTCTGCACCGGACTTCACTGCTAACCTGATTGCGACCGCATCAGTGGTGTGACCAGGGACGGTTCCGCCCATCACCACTACTTCCACGCTGGACAGTTCAACGACTGCCTCGTCAACGCTCCCGGGGATGGCCGCTGAAACCGGGACTCCCTCGTCCGCCAATGCCTCTCTGACAATTGTGGCATTCAGCCTCGTTGCTGCTATTCCAATCCTGTCTAGGTGGGCAACATCCCCAATTATCTGACTGGCTATCTCGATTCCTTCCCTCGCTGGAGCACCCCCTCCCACGACAATCCCAAGCCTGTCTCCAGCATTGACTCGGTCCCTTACTATTGTGACCATCCGGGCTAGCCAGTCCTGCCGCTCTTCGACCTCGGGCCTCAGAAGGCTTCCTCCTAGGGCCAGGACTACCGTCGCCATCGACCCTAGGTATACACCCTCCCTTTCAATTCCTACGCTCAACTGAGGCTGAAGGGTTGAAATGCCGCCCATGGCGGCAAATCACGGAGAGCCTATGTCTGACGGACTCGCACAGCAGCAGCGGAGGCTCCGCTTGAAGAAGGCCATCAATGAACTATCTGAGATGAGAGGCATGGGGACAGAGTTGGTTTCTGTCGTAATCCCTCCTGATAGGATGATTAGCGATGTCAGGCACCATCTGGGCAACGAGTCCGGTCAGGCAGCCAATATCAAGTCCAAATCCACAAGGAAGCACGTTTCCGATGCGATAGAATCGGCAATCTCGACTCTCAATCGATACAAGACACCCGGCGAGGGAGGACTTGCAATCTTTGTAGGTCACGTCATCGTCGGCAATAACAAGTCGAGACTGATATCCACTGTTATCGATGACCCCCCTGAGCCGTTCCCGTCGTTTAGGTACAGGTGCGACTCGACTTTCGAGATCAGCCAGTTGGAGGAGATGCTGATAGACAGGACCTCCTATGGCCTATTCGTAATCGATCGTTCCGAGGCTGCTTATGGATTGGCATCTGGAAAGAGACTCCATTGCCAGGAACACATTACATCTCTCGTTCCGTCAAAGCACGGTCGCGGCGGGCAATCCGCCCAGAGGTTCGAGAGACTAATCGAGGAGGCAGCTCACAAGTTCTTCAAGAAGGCATCAGAGAGGGCGTGTAATTACTGGCTTCCCATGATAAAGGACCTAAGGGGGATAATTATCGGTGGACCAGGGGCTACGAAGGACTACGTCGTCAAGAATGACTACTTCCACCATGAGATAAAGAAATTGATCGCTGAGCCATACTTCGATGTTGGCTACTCCAATGAGAGCGGACTGAGGGAGCTTATCCAACGTGCAGGGTCAACTATGGATCAGATTGAGTTGGACATTGAAAGAACGATAGTTGATGAATTCCTCAGGGAGGTGATGCGCGCCAATCCCAAGGCAACTTATGGGGAGGTAATGGTCCGTTCTGCCCTCGATCAGGGTGCAGTCTCAACACTTCTTCTCTCTGAGTCACTGACCAAAAGGAGGGTTGGGTGGTATTGCAAGAACTGTAAGCACGAGTGGGAGACGACGCAGACTAAAATTTCCGACATTCCGAATTGTCCAAAGTGCGAATCTGAGAAAGCGAGGGAAGACCCAGAGAGGACGAAGGAACTAATCGATGAACTATCGATTCTAGCAGGGCACACATCCGCCCAAGTAAAGCTCATTTCCATGGACACCGAAGAGGGTGCTACGCTAAGCACGGCTTTCGGCGGTATAGCAGCCCTCCTGAGGTACCCTATTTCATGAGGTGGTTAGAATGAAGCAGCTGATCTTAGAAACCCAAGACGCATTCTTCGATGCACTGACCGACATGGGTGTTGACGCGTCGAAGTACTCTAGCCTCCTCGGCCGAGCGACAGTTGAGGACCATGGTGACGCTGCATTCCCCTGTCACGCACTTTCCAGCCAACTCAAAATATCACCAATCGAAATAGCCGATGAGATTTGCTCATTGGTCTCCCCTGCTCTCGCAGGAGTCGCGGATGTCTCGTCAATTAGCGGGTTCGTGAACCTAAGGGCAAGTCCTTCTTGGTTATCCTCACAAGCCTCCTCCCTATTGCCAGACAAGAGATTGGGGGTGGAAGGCGGAGGGGGGATGACCATAGCCGTGGATTACTCTGCACCAAATGTTGCAAAGGAGATGCACGTGGGGCACCTCAGGTCAACTGTAATTGGTGACGCGATTGTCAGGATGCTTGAATTTAAGGGGCATCTCGTCCATCGAGAGAATCACGTTGGCGATTGGGGGACCCCATTTGGAATGTTAATCGAGCACCTGCTAGATCTCGGAGAAGACGTAGCAGCCAATGAACTCGGAGTTGGGGACTTGGACTCATTCTACAAGCAGGCCCGCTCCAAATTCGTAGCAGATGAAGAGTTTGCCGAACGCTCACGAAGTAGAGTAGTCCTATTGCAGGGGGGCGACCAAGAGACACTCCGTCTCTGGGGGATATTGGTCGACGAGTCGATGCGCTACTTCAATGAGGTATACTCAATGCTTGGAGTTCTTCTGACCGATGACGACATCATGGGCGAGTCAAGCTATCAAGATATTCTGCCCAGCGTCGCCGAGCGCCTAGAGGAAGCCGGACTATTGGAGAAGAGCGCAGGTGCTGACGTGATTTTCCCAGGAGGCTGGGTTAATCGAGAGGGAGAACCACTCCCGATGATAATCAGGAAGGCGGACGGAGGCTACAACTACAGCACCTCGGACCTAGCTTGCATTATCGACAGAGTCGAGAGGCTGGGATGCGACAGCTTCCTCTACGTGGTCGGAACCCCGCAGAAGCAGCACTTCGAGATGGTCTTCCAAGTAGCGAAACAAGCAGAATTCATGGGTGAAAACCACAGTGCGATCCATGTCAATTTCGGTTCGGTTCTAGATACTGATGGCAAGGTGCTAAAGAGTAGAGAGGGAGAGGTTATCAAGCTTCACGACCTTCTTTCTGAAGCAGTAATTAGGGCAGTGGCAGCAATAGAGGAAAAGAATCCGAAACTACAGGGAGAACAACGTGACTCCGTAGCCAAAATGGTTGGAATAGGGGCTGTAAAGTATGCCGATCTATCTACTGAGAGGACCAAAGACTACGTGTTTGATTGGGAGAGAATGTTGGCATTCGACGGAAACACAGCACCGTACCTGCAGTATGCGCATGCCAGGATATGCAGCATCTTCCGCAAGTGGAAGGGAAAACGCTCTTCAATTTCTGGGAATACCATAGAATGCGAACTTCCAGAGGAGTCCCTATTGGCTAGGAGGCTGGTTGAGTTCCCCGCAGTAGTCGATGAGACCATCTTAACATTCAGTCCACACCGGCTTTGTACCCATCTGCATTCCATTGCTTCTGCGTTTGCCTCATTCTACGAGAAATGCCCGGTACTGGGTGCAAACAACGATTCCACCCTTATTAGCAGACTTGCACTCTGCGATCTGACTGCACGTGAACTTGAACTTGGCCTAGGTCTCTTGGGCATCGGAGTTCCTGAGGTGATGTGACTCCAGACTTTCCTCAATCATTAGCCTGACTCTCCCCAAGTCCCCCCCACGCGCCGTCCCATACTCCCTCCCATCTATGAAAATCCTCCAGAAAGGGAGGACATCCACCTCATTCCATAACCAAGGAATTTTTTCCCTCATATCGAAACCACCCGGTTCGTCCAAATCTATGGTACAAACCCGGTCTACTTGGAAATCCTGCTCGGACTCAAGAAGAGCCACGCATTCCGCACAACTCTTCCTTGAAACCATCACTAGCACGGAACCCTTTCCTATGGCCCACCCCCAATCTTCTTTGGTTGATATTCCCCTCAAGAAAGCGACCCCCCAACAGGGTATGGTTGAAGTTTGTAACCTTCTGGCCACTTCATGGTGTCAGTTGGGGAGCAGGCCCCAGACTTCAGATTGATGGCATCCAATGACCGTTCAATGGTGACGTTGAGCGAGATCGGGAAAAGGACCATCCTAGCGTTTTACCCAGCCGCATTCACGGGTGTTTGTACGGCTGAGTTGTGCACATTCACGAAGTCAATGGCCACCTTGGAAGAAGCCGATGCCGTGATTCTTGGCATTTCAGCTGACAACGTGTTTGCTAACAATGAATTTGCAGAGGTGAATGGTATAGGATTCCAACTGCTATGTGATGTGGAGAGGCAGGCAATCGAGGCTTACGGACTAGCCATTCACGATTTTGGGGCCCCTGGCTATACTGCTTGCCAGAGGGCGGTTTTCGTTGTCGAACCAGATGGCTCCGTGAGTTATGCATGGGTCGCAGAGAACCCGGGCATGGAGCCCGATTATCCCGAAGTGATATCCTTCTGCTCTTCCTAGCCCCATGCCAGATGCCGAACAAGTGAACCGTAGATGATCCCGGAGACAACCAGGCTCTCCTCGTTGAAGCGATCCATACTGTCCAGGTATGTGTGGTATTCTGAAGAGCCAGATCCATAGCACATCATGGCCCTGCCGAAGTTCTTCCCATCCTCGCCCCCATCATCAATGCCGTAGACAAAAGGCGCGTGATCGGAGTTGTACGGCATCTCCTCTGAACCCAGTCCCCTGACGCTAATGCTGTACTTGGATGACAGTTCTGGATGCGCTTCTGAGAATTTCCCCACCAATCGTTCAATGTGCTTGACGTCAGTAGGACTGTTTCCCTGGAGAGTCAATCCTGAGTTCCTCTCTGAATCGACGTGGTTCATGTCCAAATTGATGTATAGTCGTAGGTTTTCTTGCAACTCTACTTGGTGTTTTTTCACCCATTCGGAGGACCCCCAGAGGCCCTCTTCCTCCCCTCCCCAGGTACAGAAGTAGATAGTCAGTTTCGGCTGTCCCAGATCCTCCGTAATAAGTCCAAATTGTCGGGCCATCTCTTGGACCGTCGCTGTTCCTGCTGTGTTGTCCACCGCACCTTGGCCGTTGTAGACGGTGTCGTGGTGTGCCCCGATCACAATCATCTCTTGAGTCTCCCCCTCGATTATTCCACAGGGAACGTGGATGTAAGCGTCTACTTGGTTGTCGACCTCAATTTGGAACTGGAGCATTCCTTCTCCGTTCACAACCCGGTCCACGATCATCTCGCCAACACTCTTGGAAACCATCACAAAGCCGATGTCGTATGGCCTTTCATCGAACTGGGTGATATCCAGCGACTTAGAATATGGGACGCAGTCCCCAGAGACCAACTCGTCGCAATTCTGCTTAGAATTCACTGTAATCAGGCCTCTTAGGCTGTTCTCCTGGGCCCTTTTCATCAGCACGGTATTGCTCTCGGTCCCAGGCTGCCCGTCCTGCCCATCCATAAGCCAGACCAAGCCGATGCCATTTGCCGCAGCACCCCAGTCCTCAGTCTCGTTCCCCATGCCAAGATCGACCACCTGCGTATTGCTGCTTGCGAAGATGTTGACATCCCCGCTGTATCCCTGAACCACGTAGTCAATCCTGTGCTCAAACTCTGTCTCGTCTCTATCTATGTCTGCAACCGAGCATGGTGTCGGACCCCCAATTATCCCTCCAACGTTCCCAGGCTGGCAAATCATCACGTTGAACTGATTGCCCATGTAGAACAGGGGAACCTCAAACTCCTCTAGTGTAGAGGGCAGCCCACTGTTGGAGAAATTTGTCTTTATCGATTGTGCGGTGTTTTCTTCTTCGACCGTTCCAGAAAGCCTCCCACCCCATTCTGGGTGGCCTAATTCGACAAGACCCTGGGCATATGCCCTCGTCTGGTTAGCATCGAACTCAATCAGAACGTAGTCCGGCTCTCCTTGTACCCACTCAAGCAGATCATCTCCGTACAGTAGGCCCCCACCGGTGATCCCGATGATAATCACGCCAGTGACCAGCAACGTGGAAATTGGCAGCTCCCTAACTCTTGCAAGGCCGATTGAAATATCAGGGACATCCATCGCTTCTGAGGTGATTGGTCCCTTTGCATCGATAATCTCTGCCTCGATAATCCCGTCATTTTCTCCATTCTTGCTAAGCCTGTGGACGAGATCTGCCTTCTTTCCGGAAACTGATAATCCCCTTGAACGCAGCTCATCCTTGAGCTCGTTCACTGTTTTAGACTTCCAATCACTCATAGTATTGTGTATCGAGCCAATTCACGACACTATTGAACCCATTCCAGAACTGGACCACGGATGTGTCAATCTTCGGGCGCGACCTCTTCTCCGGTCCATCTTATTCCCAGAGAATGTTCTATGTCCAGCTGGTCTAGTATCCTCGCTACAACGAAGTCAACCATGTCATCTATTGTTTCGGGTGAGTGGTAGAATCCAGGGCTTGCTGGCAGGATAACCACCCCCCATTCCGACAGGTTCGACATGGACTTTAGGTGCGGCGTCGAGTACGGAGATTCTCTGGGGACTAGGATTAGTTTTCGTCTCTCCTTCATTGCAACTAGGGCACTCCTGGTGACCAGATTGTCACTAATTCCCGCCGCAATCTTGCCTATTGTTGTTCCACTGGCAGGGCATACTACGTAGGCATCGAAACGAGCCGAGCCCGATGCCGCCCTAGCCGCGAGGTTGCTATTGTCTTCTAGGGTCACTCCCTCACGGGCTGCAAGTTCCAAGGGTGTTTTACTACACTCCAGGTCCAGGTTTATCGCTCCTGAGCTGGTTACTATTAGGTTCACAGCCCATCCATGGTCGAGTAGGGCATCTATCAGTCTAACACCGTAACTCGCGCCGGATGCCCCGGTAATGGCAACCACTGCCTCGGGCATACTATCCGATCCCGACTTCCCCCCTTGAATGGTTGCTTCCCCCCTACAAGCTTTCTTGCAATGCCTCTGCCAGGAATCTATACTCATCGATGTGGTTGTATAGTTGCGCTGATATTCTGATGTACCTCTTTCCATGGTGATGCCAAGGGAAGACAGGAACTTGGATGCCGTATTCGTCCAGTAGGAAGTTGTGGAACGGGTCCCCTTCCATGCTCATCGGACCTACCTCGCCATCATCGGGCATTTCTACTGCCGCGATCGCGGAAACCATCGACTCTGGGAAAGGGGGAGAGGTTCCCAATGCTTCGCAGATGATGCTCCTCCCTTCGACAGCCATCTTACGATTTCTTTCCATAATCTCCGGCCATCCACCATCTACCAAGCCACCTACGAATTCTAGGGCCTTTGGGATACATAGCCAGGGTGTCGGGTCTTGGGTCCCCGGCCAAGCAAACTCAAAATCGAACCTCTCTTGTTCGGTTCCCTCTAGAGATGCGCCATGACCAATGCTAAGGGGGCGAATCAGATTCTTTCGGTCACTTCTGATGTGCAGGAATGCTGAGCCCTTCGGCGTGCAAATCCACTTGTGGCAGTTTCCTGTGCAGTAAGCAGCGCCTAATTCACCTAGATCCAGGGGGACTATGCCCGGCCCGTGCGCTGCATCCAGTAGGACATCCACCCCTGTTGATTGCAGAACAGCAACGATTTCCTCGAAGGGCATCCTCATCCCCGTGGGGCTAGTGACGGTGTCAATCATCGCCAGCACCGTCCTTTCAGTGACCGATTTGGAGATGAGTTCGACAATCTCCTCTTCACTCCCTACTCTGAAGGGGATGTCGACTACTACGGTCCTCGCGTCTGATCTTGCTGTAACAAAATCCACGGCATTCCAACAAGCCTGGTAGCTGTGATTGGTTACAATTATCTCGTCACCAGGCTCAAGTTTGAGACTTCTGAGGACCGTGTTCACCCCTTCGGTGGCGTTCTTAACGAATGCCATTCCTCCTTCATCGGCATTGAGGAATCTGGAGAGAGTCGATCTCGAATCTTCCATCAGTCCAATGAAGTCCCTTTCGAAGAATCGAACTGGGTCCCTCTCAATCTGGGCCCTGATAATCTGCTGTTGCTCCAGTACGTCGTCGGGCGTAGCTCCAAACGAACCGTGATTCAAGAAACATACTTCTGGGTCCAAAGACCAGTGCTCTGCTAGTTTTCCCCTTTCCGGTCTTCTCATATGAGCATCCCCGGAGCCCATTCAATCGGCTTTGATGGCTTCCTTCCAAGGTGCCTTTCGCAATTATCTAGCAAAGCCCCCTCGACTCTATCTCTGTCAATCCGCTCTCCTGACGTGTCTTTCGAATAGCCAAGTCTGGACAGGCTAGTGTGAATCCCAGAATCCATGCCGCAGCCCTTTAGCTCCTCGACTCTCTTTCCCGGAGTCTCTATGTTTATTGACATGCCATGACGGCTTACCCAATGTAGGAAGGACAGGCCAATAGAGCATACCTTGTGACCATCAACCCAAGCACCCTGCATTTTCGGATCCTTGTATGCGGAAATCCCACAGTCGTAAAGGGAGCTTATGGTCCAGTCCTCCAATCTCCCAATTATCCCCCTAATGCTCTGCTCCCCAATTAACCACTTCACAATGGGGTAAACTACGAGTTGGCCAGGGCCATGCCAGGTAATCCCCCCCCCACGGTCAGTGATTGTGGTTGGATAACCCTCAACAACTACGTTATCCCTCACTGCCTTTGGGCCAATTGTGACGACTTCGGGATGCTCAACGAGGATAATTGTGTCCGGAATCTCATCGGCAACCCTCTTCTTTTGAAGTGCCCTCATTTCCTCTGCCATGATATGATACTCAACGACCCCAGAACGAAGGATATTGATTCCTCTCATCCTATCCCTCAACTGATGTGGATGGCATGCCCTAGGGTCTTGAGGACGCTCTCATGGAAGGCCTCCGCCATAGTGGGGTGAGCGTGTACAGTGCCGGCCACGTCCTCAAGGAGAGAACCCATCTCGAGCGCCAGGACGAACTCTGCATGTAGCTCTGCAACATGGCTGCCAACTGCCTGGACACCGAGGATTACATGATCAGACTCCCTTGCAGTGACTCGAATGAAGCCCCCTGTCTTCTCTGCCTCTATGCTCAGGGCCCTGCCATTGGCAGCGAGTGGAAACTTTCCAACAATGATTCGCTCTCCCCTGCCCTCGGCCTCCTCCGGGGTTTGGCCTACGGATACAATTTCTGGTTCGGTGAAAACAATCGCAGGAATCGCCACTTTGTCGAACTCTCTCTTGTGTCCTGCGATGATCTCCGCAACCATCTCGCCTTCTGAACTGGCCTTGTGAGCCAGCATGGGCTCTCCAGCAACATCGCCAATTGCATAGACCCCAGGGACTGAGGTTCTGCATTGCCTGTCGGTTCTGATGAATCTCCCGGATGGATCCTTCCTGACGCCCATGTTTTCAAGCCCCCATCCCTTTGTGTTCGGGCTCCTACCAACCGTCACCAATACTCTGTCAACCTTCACTTTGTGTCGGTCTCCGTCCTTCTCAAAGGTCAACTCGACCTTCTTGGACGCTCCCTTGCCTTTGATCTCTGCTCCTCTCGCGAGGGAGTTAGTATGGGTGGTGACTCCGTGCTTCTTGAGCCACAGTTCTAGAGGCCTACGAATTTCTTTGTCCATGATGGACAGAATACTGTTCATCCCTTCGACGACTGTGACCTCAGTTCCCAGTTTTGCGAAAGCGCACCCTAGCTCCAGTCCAATGTAGCCCCCTCCGACGATTGCCACGCTCTTGGGGAGGGTGGCCATGTCTAGGGCTCCCGTTGAAGAGAGGACGAATTCTTCGTCGCATGGCATGAATGGGAGGTCAATGTGGCTAGAACCAGTAGCAAGAATGACGTTCTCTGCTTCGATTCTCACCTCGCCCTTTCCTGTTCTCACTAGGCAGCTCTTCGGGCCATCAAATGTCGCCCAACCCTTGATCAGCTCGGCACCTGCCCCTTTTAGAAGACCCTCGACACCTTTGTTCAACCTCCCCACAATCGAGTCCTTCCAAGAAACGAGAGCAGCCATGTCTACTTCCGGCTCCCCGTCGATGGAGAGTCCCATGTGCCCACCTTCGGATGAGTGTTGTCTCAGAGCCTCGAACCTCTCGGCCGCGTGGATAATCGCCTTGCTGGGGATGCATCCGCGTATCAGGCAAGTTCCTCCGGCTTTGTCTCCCTCTACCACTATCGTTTCCAAGCCAAGCTGCGCAGCTCTGATTCCTGCTACGTAGCCCCCTGGGCCCGCTCCGATAACCAGAACCTGGCACTTACGTGAATCAACCATTGGAAACCTCACATGAAAATGAGCGCAGGATTCTCCAGCATTCTTCTTAGGTGCTGGATCAATGATGCTCCGTCTGCCCCGTCAACGACCCTGTGATCGAAGGCGCTTGAGAGGTTCATAATTCTCCTTGCCACTATCTTCCCGTCTCTGACTACGGGCATCTCCCTGGCCTTGTGAACCCCTAGGATGGCTACTTCTGGGTGGTTGATAATCGGAGTTGACCCCAAGCCCCCTTCTCTGCCGAGTCTGGTGATTGTGAAGGTCGATCCCGTTAGGTCGTCCAAACTCGCACTCCCCCCTCTCGCTGCACCGGACACCCTCTGCATTTCGGAAGCTGCACCCCAAACGTCCCGCGCCTCGACGTGCTTTACCACGGGGACGTACAATCCTCGGTCTGTCTGAGTTGCTATTCCTAGGTTGACTGCTGCATGCCGGTTTACCACGCCACCCTCATCATCAAAATGGGCATTGCATTCTGGATGCTCAGGCATTATCTTTGACAGTGCCAACATGATGAAAGGTAGGTAGGTTAGTTTAGGCTGGGATTCGTCTCTAGAGGAGTTCAGGACCTGCCTCAGGGACTCGAGTTCTGTGATGTCAACTTCTTCGAAGTATGAGAAGTGAGGAATCCTGCTCTTGCTAAGTGACATCTGCTCCGCAATCTTTCTCCTTAGCCCAACGACCTTCACGGGAGTTACTTCCGTTCTTTTTGTGGAGTACGACGCAGGTGCCGCTCCCGATACGGTTCCTCCCGCAGCCATGAATGCATCAAGATCAGCGTGCCTGATCCTTCCTGCTGGGCCGGAACCCCGAACGTTGGCCAGGTCTACCCCCCCCTCCCTCGCCCGCCTTCTAACTGCTGGACTGGCCAGCACTCTGTTCAATGGACCAGTAGGGACAGCCTTCGATGGGGGAGTGGGTTCCGGCACTGGAGCGGGAGCAGGCTCTGTTGCAGGAATCGGTTCGGGAGGGTCTCCGACGGTTTCTTCGGGTTCTGGAGCCTCGTCGGTCCGAGCCTCTTGTGCGTCTCCAGAGTCAATTTCTAGTAGCGTGGTTCCTACTCCAATCATATCACCCACGCCTCCGCTAAGGGAGCTGACCACTCCGTCGACTGGTGAGGGGATGGTCACGGTTGCTTTGTCAGTCATCACATCAACAATCGGGTCGTCCTCGGAAACTTGGTCTCCAACCGAAACGTGCCACTGCACAACCTCTCCTTCCACAACCCCTTCGCCGATATCGGGTAGTTTGAATACGAAATTTCCCATTTCACTCCTCCTGAGTTCTCCTTATCGCCGCGGCAATCCTAGATGGTCCGGGCATGTAATCCCATTCAGTAGTATGGGGAAATGGGGTGTCCCAACCAGTGACTCTTTCTATTGGGCTCTCGAGATGATAGAAGCATCTTTCTTGTATGGATGCTACCATTTCTGCTCCGAATCCACTGGTTTTGGGGGCCTCGTGAACAATGACGCACCTCCCCGTCTTTTCGATTGAGCCCACGATGGCATCCCTGTCCCAGGGGACGAGCGTCTGCAGATCAATTAGTTCGCATGATACTCCGCTGTCCCTGATTGCTTGCTTGCAAACATGAACCATTGCACCCCATGCAATTACTGTGCAATCGTTTCCTTCCAGAGCTATCCTTGCTTCACCTAGGGGCACATTGTAATGAGATTCCGGGACCTCTGCCTCGGGATGGTCCTCCCATGTTGGTACGTTATGCGGATCTCCGTAGAATGGCCCTCTGTAGCACCTCTTTGGCTCAAAGAAAACCACTGGGTCGTTGCACTCTATCGAGCTGATA
>DASCSS010000035.1:0-3644 GCA_034399535.1 Candidatus Thalassarchaeaceae archaeon | reverse complement strand
AGCCATCAGCCTGGCCCGTAAGTCGAGTGAGGTTATCCGTGAGTCGTCGGGGCCCATCCGTTCCTCCAACGAATCACGAGTCCTAGCGGCTTCTTCCAAGTTGCCAGTCTCAAGTGCTATTGAGTGCCTCAGCAAGTCGAGTGCGAGGCCGGCCAATTCGCTGTCGGCTGAACTTAACTCCGACAAATCCACCGAGGATGCTCCTTCAAAGACGGTTTTGGCCAACCCGGTTTCTATGGGACCGGGGAGACGGTCGTCGAACTTCCGGACCAAGGAGGAAATCTGCGCCCTGACCCTGTCACCAGGAGACATTGCTGATATCGCAGAACCCTCTAGCTGATCTGCCTTAGAGTAGTTTCCCTCCATCCTAGCCAATCTGGATTCCCGAATTTGCCGGCTAGGACCATCTTGTAGGCTTCCGATGTGAGCATGTGCAATCTCGGTCTCTCCCCTCTCAAGTGCGACATCGGCCGCCATGGCAAAAAGCCCCTCGTCCTCGATCATCCCCATGGCCTGTTCCAGGACCACAGCTGCAGCGGAGCTATCGTCTGAAGATATCGCAGGCACTTTTTCCAGTATCCAATCGGGACTCGCCTCGTTACCAGAGCTGAGCCTGTGGTGGGCCTCTATTCGCAGAGCCCTTGGCCCATCCCTGGTAGACCACTTCTGAGCTTGCTCAGTATGCATCTGAGATATCTCCTCCTCGGACCATGCAGCCCTCCTTACATTCCTCACCAGATGGTGGGGCTCAATCTCGTCCCCAGACCAGCGGAGGATTGCAGAGTCGTCTAGCTCGTCCGCTCCTTCGGGCTCGAATAACTCGTCCAGCCTCAGTGCAAGAGGGGAGAGGGAAAGCTCGTCCAGCGAAGAAGTCCCTTCTTCGCTCAATCTTCGCAGCACTGTATTTTCAACGTACTCCTGCACTGCTCCAGAGCCTGGTAGTTCGTCCTCCGGAGACCATAACTTTAGTCCCAGGGGATGGCCGGCCATTGCCTCGCAGACATCCATTGCCACCTGTTCATCGAGATCCTCGGGCAGGAGGTAGACCGCGTCTTCCGGATTCAGGCCTTCTAGCCTCTGTTCGACGAAACCAGCCATCCCCACTAGTGGATTTGGGGCCCTGGCAACTATCAGCACCGAAGAGGAGGTCTCGGAGCAGGACTCGATCAGAGCCCTGATTGCACCTAAGTGCCGGTCACTGATTTGCTGGGCCTCGTCCAAGACGAGGAGAGCTTTCTTTGAGTCTACCTTTGCCGAAATCGACTCAATAGATGAGGGGGAAGACCTACCAAGCCACATTGAGGCCACGGAACGGGAATCAGAGTCCGGATGGCAAGTAGCCCATCTGACTGTCCAACCTTCAGAACTAAGCGCCTCGCAGACGGCAACGGCCAGGCTTGTCTTCCCTATTCCTGGCAATCCCTCTAGAAGGATGCTCTTTCCCTTCGATATCTTTCCTACAATGGAAGAGATGTCATCATCCCGGCCACTAAGCTTAACAGGATTAGGAATTGGGCCAATTGGCAACCTCCTTTTCGGTTTGCGGCTTTCGATTGAATCCGAAACATCCCTTCCAGATTGGGTGATGTGCACTACCTTCCTTCTTCGGTTGGAGCCAACCACATGAGCCGTCCTGATGGTGACGTGCCCCGCTTCCTGGAGAGCCTTCAGGGGCGGATTTAACGCTGACCTCACAACCCCAAGACGTTCTGCAATTCCGACAAGAGATAACTCTCGCGGAACATCCCAAGTTCCCTCAAGATCGCGCCCGAAGCCGGAAAGGTGAGCGAGAATCGCGAGTTGCCGGTGGTTGAGCACGGACCCCCGGCTTGCAAATGTGTAATCAAACCCGGCACCAACCGCTTCAATCAGTATGCCACTAGATTCGTGCGGTTTGGACCTTCCCAGCAAGCCTGGGGTCTACATTTTCCGCAAGTCCGACGGAAGGGCCAGATACATCGGAAAGGCATCGGACCTTCGGAGCAGGGTCAGGTCATACTTCTCCAAGAACCCCGACAGGGGGATGGTCCCGAAACTACTAGAGGACTCCGACAAAATTGACTTCATTGTCACCCGAAGCCCTTCGGAGGCACTAATTCTTGAGAGGCAGCTAATCAGGAAGGAGCAGCCGAGATGGAATAGCCAGATGAAGGACGGCACTAGCTATCCCTTCATCGCATTGACAACGCATGACCTCCAGAGGATTCTCTACACCCGGAACCCTCCCGATGGAGCTAAGATTTGGGGGCCATTTCCCCATGCAGGTGCTGCCAAGCTAATGATCAAACTTATTCGAAGGCACTTTGGAATCAGAGACAACAGGGGAAACCTCCCTTTCGGGTTCCTGGAATCTGGAGAGGAGGACTATCAGAAGCGAATCAAGGCAGTTGAAAGCATTCTCGACGGAGATGCGGGATTGCTGATCAAGGGGCTGCAGAAGGAGATGGATCAGGCATCGGAGAAGATGGATTACGAGAGGGCTGCAAGTGTCAGGGACATGATTGCAGCAGTACAGGGGACTATTTCCGAGAACATTGTCTCCTGTAGGCTATACCAAGACTGCGATGCAGTGGGGTTCGCATCCCAAGGAGACGTTGGATTCCTAGTAATACTCCATGCCAAGGACGGGATTATTCAGGGCCATGTGGAATACCCATTGATACACCGGGGAGATGTTTCTGACTCTGTTTCCCTGGTCCTCTCCGAGCACTATGGAAATCGCAAACCACCCAAAACACTGCTGGTTCCATCTCCTTTGGGAGACGCAATGGGGGAATGGCTCTCTGAGAGAAGGGGAGGAAAAGTTGGAGTCAGGGTCCCCAGAAGGGGCGAGTTAGCCAGGCTGAGGGTGATGGCGGATAGGAACGCGGAGATTCAGGTCATCAGGCACGCCAAGGTCGGATCTGGAAATCTGGAGCAGTCAGCTGCAGACGAAGGTGCGCGACTACTAGGCCTGAACTCCTTGGATCACGTGGTTTGCGTCGACATGTCACAGAACCAAGGCGAGGGCAGAGTGGGAGCATCGATCGTGCTCCGAAAGGGTAGACCTTCCAAGAAGGAGTATAGAACATATCGAGTCAAGACGAAAGCGGCAGATGACCTCCGCATGATGTCAGAGGTCGTGGAGAGATGGGCGAAACGCCAGGAAGAGTGGCCTGATTTACTAATCCTAGATGGTGGGGAGACGCATCTGTCTCATGTCACCTCAATCCTAGAGGGGATGGGTCTAGGCGGCCGGTTTCCCGTTGCGGCATTGGCCAAACGAGAGGAGACGCTGCACATCAGCGGTTTCGATCCTATCGTCCTAGACAGGCGTGGGAGGGCCATCGTACATGCACGCGACGAGGCTCACAGGTTCGTAAACCGCTACCACAGGAAGATCAGGAAGACAAGTGCGCTGAGCGACCCGCTGGAGGAAGTCGAAGGCTTGGGGGCGAAGAAGATCCAGGCACTATTGAGGCACTTTGGCGGAAGACGGGGCTTGGAACACGCCAGCATAAGAGAACTCCGCCAAGTCCGGGGAATTGGCAAGGCGATGGCCGAGCGCATTCACAGTCACATTAACGGGTGAACAAATGAGGAAATGGGACCCTCACCGAAGGCTCGAGGAATCCCTTCTAGACCGATTCGACGGTTCGTTACCA
>DASCSS010000034.1:0-5602 GCA_034399535.1 Candidatus Thalassarchaeaceae archaeon | reverse complement strand
CCTTCCCAGTGGCTTGTATGTGTCCACTTTCGTCCGGGCAGAACCAAACATCTGTCCAGGCTGGAGGTACGGCCAGTGCATTGAGGTCCTCTATCCGTTCTTCATCATTCAGACGACCTCCATCGGGAAGGGTGTAGTCCCATCTGAATGTGAGATTATCACCCTCTCCTTCCGAGGGGATTTCCACCTTTGTTCTCGAAATCCCTTCTTGCTCTCTGTCGCTAATCTCCAGTCCAGCCAATTTGGCAGCCGTTGCAGAGTCTGTCTTCATGGATTGCAATAAATGCCAGAGGCTTGAAGAGGTTTCGCAGAATTCACTCCGAGAACTGTGCAAGCATGCTCTCCAGAGCCCTAATGTCGTTTTCTATTGTCTCGCGTTCGGCACGCTTCAAATCTCCTTCAGTTAGCCTTGTTTGGAGCATCTCTAGCTGGGCCTTTGCGGAATCTCGCTCCTCCTCCATCTCCGCCTCGTCCCTGAGCATCTTTATTCTCGAGACGTGTTGTCGAGTAGACTTCGATCTCTTCAACCTCTCTCCTATCTCACCATCGGGGAATGGGCTAGGCTTGTTGGGCAGCTCTACAGCAACCGGGTATGGGATGCTAATTCCTTCTCTATTGAATGCAATGGCAACTTCCCTTAGTAGCCAGTCAGTAACGATGAACTCTTCGCTGTAGTCCCCAATCCATGTGTATAGGCGGAAGTTCTTCGAGTAGTCTCCTAGTTCTCTCAGTAGGACTCTTGGAGTAGGTTCAACCTCAACTTGTGGGCACTTATTGGCCACTTCGAGAATAACCTGTTTTACATGTGATGATCTCTCATCGTAATCTACTCCTATATCCAGATTAAGAAGCACCCTCGAACCAACCCCGTCCCCTCCCCCTCTTGCGAAATTGGTGATGGTAGAGTCGACTAGCCTATTGTTCGGGATGACAACCAACTGTTCTGTCAGAGTGAGAATTTTTGTTGAGAGGATGCCGACCGACATCACCGATCCCGTCACCCCATCAACCTCAATCCTGTCTCCGACTTCGAATGGCTGGTCAATTGCCAGCATGAAAGAGTTGAGGATGTTTCCTAGGGTCTGTTGTACGGCTAGTCCGATAATTATCGAGAAAACGGCCAAAGATGCTAGAATTCCCAGTAACTCGATCCCTACTTCCCCGAGTGCCAGGTACAGTGCCATGAACCACACCATTCCTCTCCCGGCGAAAACCACCAGTGGATTCCCCCCCGTCACGGTCACGCTCTTGTTGGTGTTGTATTTCTCCATGGCTGCGGGAACGACGAACTTGATCGCCACGCTGATAATCGATGCAGAGAGGATAATGTAGAATGCCGAGAAGTACGGTGCTACTGCCGCATATATCGCATCCTTCCTGCCTAGCGTCCACATCATCGTCAGTTCAACCCCAGAAATGATTACGAAGACATATGCCCGGTTCACGATTGGGTTCAGCATTTCGTTGTCCCAGTTTGCTTCAGTATTCTTCACTAGCCTCCATGCAATTCTTAGAACCACTAGTCTCGTGAACATCAGAACAATTATTGTGAGTCCAAGTGAGACCCCTATCTGGGCAAGGATTCCCATATCCTCTACCTCTTCCAGCATGCGCGTCGCTTCTAGGACGATGCTTGATTCGGGGTCAGCCATGTTGTACTCTCCAATTTTTCCCCTTTCAAATGCTTATCGCTTCCGTCACTCGCCTCTATCGACCAACAATTTAGCCTGATCCACCCATTCGTCTCTCTGTATTCGGCCCGGTCCCAGACCTATCACTTCTGCTATCTTGTCACTGATCGATTGATCCATTTTCGCAATCTGCGAGAAGCTGAAAATTCCAATGGCATTCAGTTTGCCTTGCACAGCGTTCGTCACTCCATCTATTTTCTGCAGGTCGTCCCCCCCTCTTTCAGATGAGAAGCCGATAGTTACGAAGTCAATTTCCTCTGCCCTCTCTGCTATTCTTATCAAAACTTCTTCCTTGGCTCGTTCCCTTCCCTCTAGTGTCTCCAACCGAGCCCGCCGAGTCTCGATGTCTGCCCTGATTGAGGCCAACTTATCTTCCGAACCACCCTTTTCTTTGTTCAGTTGCATCTCCCTGGCCCTCTCCCTCCTCTCGGTGGCCTTCAATATCTTACTCTCTGCTTCCTGTGCTTCCTTCCTTTCTCGGGACCTTTTTAGCAGGGCATCTGCTTTCTTGGCATCGCTACTTTCTTCTCCTTCTTCCTTGATTTCGGGTTCGGATTCTGCTAGTACCTTTGCCTGCTTGGCCCACTCGTCTCTCCTCACTCTTCCAGGGAAGAACTCTATTGCGTCGTTTACAATATCCTCAATCTCAGGAGTCATCTTTGAAATTTGCAAGAAGGTGAAGATTCCAATTGCATTGAGTTTCTCTTCGATGAAGGTGCCAATTCCGCCAATCCTCTGTAATTCGTTACTTTCTTCTGAGGAGGCGAATCCAATAATGCCGAAATCTATGTTCTTTGACTTCTGGGATATTCTTAGTAGAGTCAGCTCTTTCTTCCTAGCCCCATCATCGAGTTCGTCAAGCTTCCCTCTCCTTCCTTCCAACTCCTGCTCGAGCTCCTCGGATCTTAAGGAGGCCAATTCCCGGTCCGCTTCCCTCCTCTTCTCCTCCTGTTCAATCTGACGTTTCCGCTCGATGGCTTTCATCCGAAGCTTTTCTTTCGCCTCGACGGACCTCATCTGCTCTTCCCGTTCTATTTCGGCTGCCCTCCTCGCAGCTTCGCGCTCTACTTCTGCGGCCATCTCCTCGGCCTCCCTCTCTGTCCTTGCGGCCATCTCCTCGGCCTCTCTAGCAATTCTTTCGGTCTCCTCTTCAGCTGCTTTCCTTGCTGCTTCCTCTTCGACCCTCTCTTCTTCTTCCTCTGCCCGACGCTCTTCGGCCTTCTTCCGCAATAGCGCTCTGGCCTCAGCTGCCTCTGCCTCTTCCCGGAGCTCCTTCTCGGCCGCTATGGCCGCTATTCTCTCGACCTCCTCCCGAGCCTCTTCCTCGGCAGCCAAACGAGTCTCCTCTTCCTCCTTTTCCTTCTCCTCTGCTGCTTTTCGATTCTTTTCGATGTCTAATTTGTCAGCCCTCTCCTTGGCTTCCCTTTCCATCTCTTTTGCCCTTCTTTCTGCATCTGTCGCTTTCCTCTCCGCTTCGATGGCCCTCTCCTCTACATCGCGTTCGATGTCCTCAAGCCTCTTCTTCGCGTCTCTCTCTGCCCGCGCCGCCTTCTGCTTGGCCTCTATCTCCGCCTCTGCTGCCTTCTTCTCCGCTTCCCTCTCCATATCAGCAGCGCGAATCTTGGCTTCTCGCTCGATTCTCCTGGCATTTCTCTTCGCTAGCTCTTCCTCGGGCGTGTCTTTGGTGACTTCGACCTCTACCTCCCATTGGAAGTAGACAGTAGCCTTGCCGAGTCTGATTAGCCCTTCGAAAATGGTAGTCTCTTTTGTGTCCTCGTTGTCCCTGAACTCAAGCCGGAACTCCAACTCCCCTCTGTTGTTTGCTTGAATCGTCCTCATGCTGAATCTGCTTGAGTTGTTGTCCGACAGCATGTCAGTGAAGTTGCATCTGAGCCTTGGAGTGATATTTGAAACATTGATGATCTCGTGACTCTCCGCGAATGAGCCAGGCCTCACTCCCTTTACCGGCTTAAGGATGAACGGGTCGTCATACTCCCCGCTACCGCTCTGCCATCCTCTTTCGGTGTAGGTGTATTCTGGCTCCGGCCCAACTATTTCCTCTTCGTCGACATAGAACGGATTCAGTAGCCAGACTAGCATTAGGAGAAGCAACAGTAGCGGGAAGCAGCAAATCCACAGGATCTTCACCGTAGCTGGGACGTACTCTTCGAGAAGGTTGCAGATTCCATCTCCATCATCGTCATCGGGAAATGACAGGTTGTCCTTCGGGTTGGTACCGCAACTAGTCTCGTTGAGGTCCAACCATCCGTCATTATCATCATCAAGGTCCTCCTCTAGCGAGAACGTACAATTGCTCGAGTCCGTTAGGAACCTGCAAGTCAAGTCATCGGGACGGGTGTCGTTGTCCGTGTCGTCCCATGCGGTTGGATTCTTTGGGAAAGCATCGATGAGGTCCCCCACTTGGTCCCCGTCGTCGTCCTCGTCAATATGGCTGCATATCCCATCCATATCGATGTCTTCGGGGAAGATAGTGGCATTCTCAGGATCAGTATTGCACTCCAACTCATCCTCGTCCCCCCAACCGTCCCCGTCGGTGTCGAAGATGTAGACATCGGGGGGGAAGATGTCGAAGTCGATCCTGTAGCTGAAACTCCATTGCGAGTTTGAGGCAGTGAATGTATGTGAGTACTCAATCAGCAAGTGACGGAAGCCTTCGCTCGGGATTCCCGAAACCACTCCTGTCGTATTGTTCATCATCAACCCCTTAGGAAGACCAGGGACCACTGTGAAGTCCATGATTCCACCACTGGTTGGAGCAATCAGTGGCTCTAGGGGCTCCATCTCCTCTCCCACAGTGAGAACTAGCTTGTCATTGGGATAGAAGAAAACGATCGGTGAATCATCGAATTCATCCAATGTGTCGCACGTTCCATCACCGTCGTAGTCATCGGGATAGCTCACTATGTCCAGTGGATCGGTTCCACAGGCAAGCTCATCCTCGTCCCCCCACCCATCTCCGTCGTCATCCGTATCCTCTATGTCTGGAATTCCGTCCCCGTCGGTATCCAAGTGTTTTGCCGTGATTGTCAGGTTGAAGGAATTTAGGAAGAGGGAATTGCTGGCGGAAATGGTGAATGTCGACAGATTCCACTCTACTGATATGTTTCCAGTTATCAGGCCATTCGTCTCGTTGAAATCGAGCCCTCCTGGTAGTTCTGGGGATACTAACCAGGAGGAGACGTTTCCTCCAAAAATCTGCGGTTCCAGGTACACCTCGTCCGAGAACGTTGTCAGATTCAAGAAGTCTTCAAGATAAATCAAGTCGAAGTCAGAGTCGTCCGGGTCTGGAATCACTGACTGTAGCATAATCTCTACTGCGCTGCTGTACTGGGAGTTGTTCGCCCAGACAGTGAAAGTCTGCATTTCGAACTCGTTCATTGGGGCCCCTGTGATGGTGCCATTGGCCGTTCCAGAGCGCGGAACCGCCCCATTTAGTGTCAGACCGGGGGGTAGTGGAGGCCAAATCTCCCAAGTGCGCACATCGCCTCCGTATGACGTCCCGATAATGGGTTCGATCGGCTCATTCAAGAAAAGCAGCTGGGAGGTGCTGCTGTACACTAGGAAAAGCGGCGAGTCATCGACGTTGTCCATGCCGTCGCACACCCCGTCCCCATCACCGTCAGTTGGGTAGGACACGGGGTTCAAGCCATCCGTGAAGCAGATTTCTTCGGTCGCATCGCTCCACCCGTCGTCGTCGTCGTCCGCGTCGGTCTCGTCCGGAACCCCATCACCGTCAGTGTCCAGTAGGTGCGCGGAGATGTTGATCACGAAGCTCGAGGCATGCTGGCTGTTGTTCGCCCAGACAGTGAAGTTGGTCGGTTCGAAGCTCTCGTCCGGTACCCCCCCAATCGCACCAGTGGAATTGTTGAACGACAGCCCGGAGGGCATCC
>DASCSS010000033.1:0-5894 GCA_034399535.1 Candidatus Thalassarchaeaceae archaeon | reverse complement strand
GCAAGTCGATGCTTTTCTTCCTCTACAACTCCTATACTATTCTCATTCATCCAGCGTTTTTCTTCAAGTAATCGCTCAAAATATACAGCGCCTTCTTCTGTTCCACGCCAAATGTTGTTCACACCAAGATATGCAGTTCCATCGGATAGAGCATTGAAAACTGCCGGACCGGTTTTATTACACTCAAGAATACCCTTCCAAGCAGCAGACATTCTGTTTGAATACTCAAGGTTCTGCTTGAGTCGTTCAATATCGAATTCTTTTCCTGTGATTTCTTCACAAGTTTGTACTAATTCATCAATTTGAGCTCTAACATATCGCTTTTCACTCTCGAATTGTGAGTCACCAGGCCAAGTTTGAGTTCCTCTAGCACGAGTGCCGGGTACATCTAGGGTAAAGAGAGGTGTTTCGAACATTCTCTCCCAAATTTCCCCCCATTTCAGATAGGTGTTGCAAGCATTTGTCAACAAAGCCAATCCGGGTTTTGGTAGTCTCCCTAAGGGGTGTTCTCCTCCTCTCGCTTGAATTGCATAGTCTGCCTTGACATAACCGCAAATATCAGGCGAATATCCATAGTCCTCTGCTTCGTTTAGAAGAACAGCAGATTTTCTTCTGACTGCGGTCTGTAACGAAGTGATTTCAGGCATAACAATTGGCATATCAAAGGTGTGAAGAATCTCTGCTAGACTTCCCATTACGAATACATATGCAGCAGATTTACCCTCTTCAGATGCTTGATCTAAACTCTGAAACCACTTATGGAAAAGTTCTGAACCTTCTCTATTTCCTCTTCTCATCATTTCTTTTTCTACTTCTTCGCCCATATTTTCACCTCAATCAAACAAAATGTTCTCCACAAATGTCTCCAACTGAATTTCAAGATGGTCAAAGGTAGTCATATTCTCCTCAAATTCGCTAACAAAGAATGGGATTCCTTCGGCTTCAAGCATATGGGTGTAAGCCACTTGTTCCTCGAGACCGGGTTCACACATCTTGGCGGCTGTGACAATGACTGCCTCGGCCTCAGCCGCACGAACACGCTCGAGAAGCATCCTTTCCTTTGGTTTATTCAGATCATGTTGAACTGGACTGTAAGATGATTGATCGATGTAGGCAGAGGCTAAGGCGGCTACTGGGTCATCACCCGCTTCTACATCTTCCGTAATCCAACGAAGACCAATGAGAAGGTCATCATCAACAACATAGCAGGAACGCCCAATTGTTCTCAAGAGATCGAGGGGGGGTTGTTCACAGAATCCGCCTTCAAAGACTACTCTAATTCGGTCCTGTTTGCGAGAGGGGCGGTCGGGTAATAGAGATAGGACATAGGACAGTAAATCGTTGTGTTCCTCACGCGGCATGAATCCGGCCAATCGAGTTAGGGTATACGCTTCATCAGCAGTTATCAACCACGGCTTTTCTCTTTTGATATCATACAAACGCCTTAGCAACATTCGATTTTCATTGAAGACGGTGATTGAAGTTCGTAATTCCTCGTTAGTAATTTCCTTGCCTGCTACATCCTCAATTTCGCTCTTCAACCTTGAGTATTCATCGGTTAGGTATTGCTTAGAATATCCTGAATTTGGGTTCTGCGGTAAATATAGAATTTGACAAGGATAGTCGAAGTTACGCCCCCATATCGCTCCAAGATTTCTAGCAGCATCACAGATTGGGTGAGTGACAAACATATCGAGGACTACACGGCCACTAAGTGCCTGTTCCAGATTGGTTTTCATAATCGAACATAGATAAGAGCCGAATCGACTATCTGACAATCGAGGTTCGACCGTGGCTCCAGCCATTTTCAATGGCAACATTCCTGCTGCATGTGCCAATTCTTCGGGGAAATATACTTGGAAATGCCCGAGAACCTTGCCTCCATTTTCACGCCAAGCCTTGACTGTCGGCCACGAGATATCCTCTAGAGTTTCTCGACAAAGCCATAGTACTTGCTCGATAGATTCACTTCTCCATCCTTGTAATGTTTCATTTAGTGAGTCTCCGCCTAACGAAATTTGCATCTCGCCGCCCATAATGGTCGAATTACTGCTTTGTATGTCGAATTACTCCCGAACATGTGTTCAGCATCACGATTAAGATAATCAAACCCCCTGATTCAAACTGAAGCAAGGGGTAAGGTCTGCTACTGGCTCAGAGATGTCCACAATGACCACAGCCCCAATGCCGCAGCAGCAAACCAAGCCACCTCGAGGATGAAGAATGCCCATTCGTCGATTAGGTACGCGCGGACGGCGAGCAGTCCCGAGCCTAGTGCCATCAATCCCAGGTACGGTGCTGCTTTGCTATGCAGGATATCTCGCGTTTCCATGAGGAACGCACTCAGAATTAGGATCATTCCCAGATAGGCAACCAATTCGCTATGTGCGAAGTCCAGTAATGCGTCTAACACGGAAATTCCCTATCGTCCGACCCACTTTGCTTCCGAGCGCTCCAAGAAGGCCTGAACTCCGATTTCCTTGTCCTCCGTGTCGAACAGCGCGACGAACTCCGAGCGCTCCATCAGAACTCCCTCAGAGAAGGGGAGGTCCAATGCCCCCCTCACGGCTCGCTTGGCCACCTTGGTCGTATAGGGTGACTTCCTCGCGATTTCACCGGCCAGTTCCATTGTGGCACTCTCTAGCTCTTCGGCGGGGACTACCCTGTTCACTATCCCCATTTGCAATGCATCTTCGGCCGGTATCATCCCACCTGCTAGGACAATCTCCATGGCCCTCCCGTAGCCCACTAGCCTGCATAGCCGCTGAGTCCCGCCGCCTCCCGGGATCAGACCGAGGTTGATCTCCGGCTGGCCGAAGGTAGAGCGATCCGAGGCTATGCGGATGTCGCATGACAGGGCTAGTTCGGTGCCCCCACCCAGGGCGAACCCGTCGACCATGGCTATGGTCGGCTTGGATAGATTCCAAACGGCCTCCCATGCATTGTTCTCGAAGAAGGGACGCACGTCGTCCGAGTCCTTTCCTGAGAACTCAGAGATATCGGCCCCGGCGGCGAATGCGGGGGGCTTTGGACGCCTTCCTTCCTCGGGCTCTGGAGGGGTGGCTCCTCGAATGACTACGCATCTGACGCTGTCATCCGACTCCACCCTAGCGCATTGTTCCTTGATTTCCTTGTGGGACTGGGAGTTCAGGGCATTGAGCTTCCCGGGTCGGTTGAGGGTCCATACCGAAATGGCCCCTCCCTCGGGGCTGGAGCCCTCTACGGGGACGTCCTCGAACAGAAGTGCGTCTTCTCCCATGGCACGTCGAGGGTATTCCCTCGCTTGAACGTATCCGGGGACTATTCGTCTTTCACGACGGGGGGCGGGAGATCGGGCATTCCGGGAGGTGGCAGTGGGGGCATCCCGGGGGGTGGAGGCAGCGGCAGGGAAGGGTCCAGTGGGAGGATTTCCTCCGAGTGGGCCTCGGCGGGTGGCTCTATTCCATCCATGGCCCTTTCCACGTCGAGGGACATGCGAATCTTGAGCGCTCTCTGGTCATCTACTCTGACGTAGGATATCCCCTGCGGGATGGTTGGATCGGGATGCTCTGGCTCGGCGAACACCGCTAGGCCGTGTCCTGGGATCTTTAGCAAGGTCGAGATGTCCTCACCGTCCTCCGAATCAGACCACTTGCTAGCCTCGATCGCGACCCGCTCTGACTTCTCCATCCTCCTATCTCGGATCATCTTCTCCCTGATCTCGTTCCTCAAGAGCTTCTTCTGGGCCAAGTAGAGGTCGACTTCGGCCTCCTGCTGCATCTCGGGGTCTGACTGTGCGATGTAAATCTCGGCCAGGTCCTCCCTGCTAGTCACTGGCATCGGGCTATCGAGGTCGACAGCGAGGGGAATCGGGGGGAGTTCGGGAACAGGGGGCAAGGTTGGCTCCGAGATCTCCTTCCTCCCCCTGCTCCTGCTTATCTTTTCCTCGCGGGTCTCGCTGGCGCTTAGCTCGGATAGCACGGGAGGGGGGAGCTCGATGTCCCCGATTACTGTCCCCTGGGACTCTGGTTCGGTGTTATTCTGGGAGAAGGACGGCACGGAACCCTTGTTGGTGAACAGCAGCATGGATAGTAGGAACAGGATTAGGATGGCCCCTGCGATTTGTATCAACAGGCCCTCGCTAGCGAGGAAGATGAAGTAAACCGGAATGGTCAGTACCAGCATCAGGACGAGGAGGTTGCGGAGGGCGGAACCCATGCTATCAGCACTGCACGAAAGAGCTCATCTATTCACTTTGACGGGGATTTGAGGAGTTCGGACAGCCCCTTTAGGGCCCTGGCCCGATGCGAAAGCTCTGACTTCTCTAGTGATGACATCTGTCCGCACGTACGCCCATCACCCTCGTCAGGGATGAAAATGGGGTCATATCCGAACCCGTTATTGCCAGACGGAATGAGGGAGATCGTTCCTCTGCATATTCCCACGCAACTCATAACCTCCTCTCCGAACGCGAGGACTGCAGCTGCTCTGTACTCGGCTCCGCGGGATTCCTCCCCCTGCATCAGCTTCAGCACGGCCTCAATGCCCACAGTGCTCTCGACGTATGACGAGAATGGCCCTGGGAATCCCCCCAGGGAGTCGACGAAGAGCCCTGAATCCTCGGCCATGACTGCGGAACTGACGGATTCCCCAATTATTCCTCGTGCCTGCTCCAGCTTGGCCAATGCCACTTCCTCGATCCCCTCGGCCTGTGGTTCGACCAGGACTGGGCACTCGCCATTAACCAAGAGCTGTTCGACGACGTAGCCATGCAGGGCCAGAATTTCCGATGCCTCGCTGACCTTGTGGGCGTTTCCAGTTGCGAATAGAATCTCCATGCCACTACCTATCCATGATACCTGACCCTAGTGGTAATCTTCCTGAAACGCTCGATGACATGTTCTGCATCTTCGGCTTCTGATCCAGTGGATGCGAACTCAGAATATCCCTTGCAAACGTAGTCGATCGCATCCTCAATCGTAGAGTGGCTGGCTTTCAAGCACTCGTTCAAGACTTGGATATCCAGCCCTAGGTGCTCCAATTCAGGAGATTGTCGGGACAGCCCGAAATCTATCAGCGAGAGAGAGAGGTCAGCGGATGCAATTATGTTGTGAGTGGTCAGGTCTCCGTGGGAGACCCCCGACTCGTGAAGTCGGCGAATCAATGAACCTAGATCTTCAAGCTGCTTCGTGCCAGCCTTGCCGTCCTTCAGGAGACTGTATATCGGGAATCCCTCGATCCTCGACATCAGGATCTGTCCACGTTGCTGGTCCAGATGAATGATTGACGGGCAAGGAAATCCCAACCTCTGCAATCTTTCCAATGCCCTGGCTTCTGCAGAAAGCCTCTGGCGAGTTAGCTTCCGATCCAGGTGCGGGTGCCTGTAGCCACGGGGACGTCGCTCCTTCAAGACGGTGGAGCTGCCTAGCCACGAGCCCTCGATCACTGTCGCCTCTGCACCCTCATGGAGTATCTTTCCTGGCTTCCACGCAGGGATCGCGTCAATCTCCACGCTGGTCCGAAGCCAGATGACTTGAAAGCGGTTGCACTCCAGCGATTGGTTGATAGCATGGTCATTGATATGCCGGCTGCACCACTCCCGAGAGGGTCCTTCGGTACCTTCGGATACTCTGATTTTGAGATTGAGAAGGAGGCGATTAGGCTACAGATCGCAATAAAGCAGCCTAGGAGATGGAGTATCGACATTTGCAGGTCGATTGCCCCGCTAACGATGGAGATAAACCGACTGAAGAAGGAGAAAGACGTTTTCCTTATCGCGCATACATACCAGACCCCGGACATTACCTACGGCGTTGCTGACTCAGTGGCAGACAGCTACGCGCTATCAAAAGAGGCAAGAGACGCACCGCAGAAGACAATACTCTTCTCGAGTGTTCGATTCATGGCCGAGACTG
>DASCSS010000032.1:0-23369 GCA_034399535.1 Candidatus Thalassarchaeaceae archaeon | reverse complement strand
CAACAAGTCGTAAATGTACTCGTGTGGGAAGCGACTGTCACCTACGAGCTCCGCCTCTTCCCACAACACCATCAATCGTTCACCGACCAATGTTATTGCCGATTCGGGAATTGCCACGTCAGTTGCCCGATTCAGGCCCCTTTTTGCTAGAGCCGCATCTTCATCAGCACTCAGTTCTCTCCAATTTTCTATCTTCTCGTAGTCGGCCCGGGCTATTAGGCTGAACAGGTCTTCTTCCAGATTTGCTCCCGAACAGCAAATTGCATGTACTCTCTGACTTCTTATTGCCGGAGCAAGACTGCGCCCAATCTCTGCAGTTGACATTGCCCCCGCAAGAGTGACAATTAGACGCCCCTTATTTTCTAGGAAATCCCGAAGTGACTCGGCACATCGTGCCAATTCTCCGGCGTTGAAGTGCCTATAATGCTCGCTGATAAACTTCCTAATCTCCAATATAACCACCCACGAATCTTTCTACCCTCTTCTTACTTACTAATCGAATATTTGGGATTTCTTTCATTATGGCATGGTTAATCGCACCAGCAAGAACGTCCGGGTTGTGCTCCCCACAGGTAAAAACGTCGATTGCCAAAAGGCCACTATTAGAATAGCAATGAGCGCTTACGTGACTCTCGTCGATCAGAACTACTGCTGCGAATCCCGGGGGGCTAATCTGACCGTCAAACGACTCAACATGGGCGTGAACCTCTCGAATCCCACACTCCCTGATGCAATCTCTCATTAGTTCTAGAATCCAAACCCCTTCCTCTTCTGGAGATGAATAGTTTGCGTAGTCCATTAGGACGTGTGCTCCAGCAGGGCCCCCGCTCATACGTCTACTGCCAACCTCCAAGATTTCAAACTCACTCATCGACAATCCATGACTTGAGTCGACGCAGACCCTCATGAATGGCATCCTCATCTGCGGCATATGATACTCTGACGAAGCCTTCTCCACCAGTAATCAAAGATCCTGGGATCAGCTGAACGCCCGCTTCCAATGCACCATTGGCAAATTCGATATCACTCAACCCAGTACCACTAACATCCGCAAAAAGATAGAATGCACCTTCTGGCTCTGGAACTCTGATTCCTGGAATGGAAGACAGACCATCTTGCATAATTTCCCGCCTCTTCTCATATTCATTGTTGAATTCCTCTACGGAATCCTCACAACCCAGAGCAACTCTAGCTGCCTCCATCATGAATGTGGGAATGTGTGAAGCAGAGTTCGATTGACTCTTTATGGCGGCCCTAACGACCTCAGGTGGGCCTGTCAAGAAACCAACCCTCATTCCAGTCATTGCCCAGGATTTTGACCATCCATTGATTACTATAGTCCTCTCTTTTCCTTCTGGCAAACTCGCGGGAGAAACATGCGGCCAGTCTACCCATACCATTCGTGCATAAATTTCGTCTGATACAATCCAAAGGTCGTTTTCAACAGCAATTTGGACTATTTCTTCTATTTCTTCTGGAGTGAATACTGCTCCAGTGGGGTTGCATGGAGAGTTTATCAGAATCATCTTCGTCTTTTCTGAGATTGCCGATCTTATTGCATCCATGTCAGGATGAAAATTGTCCATATTCACCTGAACATGGACAGGCACTGCTCCGATGAATTCCAACATCGGTTCGTACGAGGCCCATGAGGGAGCCAGTAGGATGGCTTCATCACCTGGCATAGTAGTGATTAGGAATGAGTATAGAAGTGCTTGTTTTGCACCCGGGGTTACTACGATATCGTCCGCTGTCGCACTTATTCCGTGATGTTCCCCCAAATACGCGGCCACGGCTTTGCAGAGCTCCATCGATCCTGGGCCACGTGTATACTTCGTTCGGCCTTCCTTCAAACCCTTGATTGCCGCCTCAATGATTTCTCTTGGTGTATCGAAACCAGGCTCTCCTACCGTCCACCTGATTACCTCGGGTCCCGGTGGTTGAAGGTAGGGAGCAAAACCAACCCCAAGCCCATCAAAGCGAGATGACACCCGTGGCACAATTTGTCACAGGGCCTATCCACCCAATGAAGGTATGCAGGACCTCGGATAGTCTTCAAGAGAGGGTGGACGCTCGGGTGAACCCCGCACGAGTGGCAGAGTAGCTATGCAACGGACTGCAGATCCGTGAACCCGGGTGCAAATCCCGGCTCGTGCTCCATTTCTACAGAGCAAACGGAAGGCGCCCTTCGTCAACATTGCCCCCAGAGAGAATTATCCCTATGCTCCCGATATCCTTCAGTTGAACAAAATCGTCTTTGAGAACGGCCGCGAGACAAACAGCCCCACTGGGCTCAACAACCATTTCGAAGACCTCATACAGCAGAGACATTGCATCCAGTACTTCTTCGTCACTTACGGTAACAATCTCTTCTAGGTGATCACGAATTATCGGCCAGGTGTTCTTCCCCAGGCCCGTGAGCAGACCATCGCAGATTGTCTCCGGGCCCGTTTGAGGTACTAATTTACCAGAGGAGAGAGATCTGGCCGCGTCATCGGCCCCCTCTGGCTCAGCACCGAACAGACGAGAATTGGGTGAAATCTCCCTCGTTGCGATACAGGTTCCAGACATCAAACCCCCCCCTCCGATAGGAGCCATTACAGCATCCAATTGGCCACATTCTTCCAGTAATTCAATCGCCGCAGTCCCTTGTCCTGCAATCACATGGGCATTATCGAATGGGTGAATGAACACTGCGCCAGTCCTCTCCATCACAGAGTCAGCAGCAGACACCCTGGCCTCTAGAGTCGGCTCACAGAAAGTAATCTCTGCATCGTGGCTCTCCACCCCCCTGACTTTCACAATTGGAGCCGTGTTAGGCATTACTATGTATGCAGGAACCCCATGCCGTTTAGCGGCAAGGGCCACTGCTTGGGCGTGATTCCCACTACTGTGGGTGCATACTCCATTTTGCGACGTTTCTCCTAGGAGCTCCAGTGCGTTGCTTGCTCCTCGAAACTTGAAAGCCCCCACGCGCTGCAAATTCTCGCATTTCATCAACACTCTCCTTCCAGCAATTTCGTCAATTATTGGA
Organism: Candidatus Thalassarchaeaceae archaeon; assembly: GCA_034399535.1. Lineage (GTDB taxonomy): Archaea > Thermoplasmatota > Poseidoniia > Poseidoniales > Thalassarchaeaceae > UBA36. The sequence continues at coordinate 20,335 of DASCSS010000032.1, read as the reverse complement.
GAGCTCACTACAGGGGTTCTGATCACTACGCCATCCAACCTTTCAGTAGCATCGCTTACATCGGAGAAACTTATTGCATACACGGTACCACTAGCCCCCTCCAATTGTGGGCTACTCATCATTTCTGCGGCGTGTTGAAGCACTGGGGCCACTTGGAATGAATGTGTCAGAAGTCGGAGAACCTGAGTGGAGGGTTTTGGCCACCATTTCCATATTGCTAATTCTGGATGCACTCTTCCTAGGAATTGCACCTAATGGACCATGGGAAGATCAGAGCTTCTCTAGGGGCGTGATTGGTTTGATTGGAGCGTGTATGGGATATGCTGCTTGGTACAGGGCCGTATTCAAGAGAAGTGGGCTAATTCCATGGACGGATCTATGGGAAGACCCTAGGAAGGCGGCTCGAACAGAGATGGCAGCAGCAATACTTCTACTGGCGGCTTCTTGGGCCGCTGGAAACCACTTCCAGCCCTATCTCCCCGATCCCACTGGCTTACTGTTGTCCCTTGTTGCAATGCTGATGGTTCTGCAATCGGTGTACGTATTGCTAAGCATCGACCTGCTCAGTGAGCATTGACTACCTGCTTCCTGGCTTCCAGAACTGAAGAGGTAGCGGAGATTCTCCCTGCATCGCTCGGAATGCAAGATGATCGGCTCGTTCATTCCACCTGTGTCCTCTATGGGCCCTTACGTGTTTCCAACTAAGTGGCATTAGGCCTGCAACTTCTATCCATAATTGTTGAACAAATCTAGCTAATTCCTTGTTGGCCTTCACTTTCCAATCACCACTGGCAATGTTTCCAGCATAGGTAGAATCAGTGCAAATCTCCACTCTGAATTCTTCTCCCTCCGTTAGAACCCATCTCAATGCTTTGGCAATCGCCGACAATTCTGCAGTATTGTTCGACCCTACTTCGGCCCCAATGAATCCGCTTTCATCTGAATCAGTGATTACTCTACCATGTGACTCAGCCACCAACTCTCCTTTACCATTTCCAATTCCACTGTCACCTTCAATTACGCAATAACCCCAACCAGCTTTAGTTGATGGAGTAACATTCTGATTATCTAAGCAAGAGCCATCAACATAGATGTGGAGACTAACCTGCTGATTTCCATTCATGTTATCCTCCGATTATTTCAGCATAGTCCTCTGAGCTAAGCAAACCTTCCAAGTCCTCGTTATTGCTGATTTTTATCTTGCATATCCAACCTTCTCCATATGGGGCCCGGTTAATGCTTGATGGGTTATCGATTAGAACCTCGTTCAGCGCAGCAATCTCCCCTGCTACCGGAGAGTAAATTTGGCTGACAGATTTTACTGATTCTACGCTAGCGAATGGCTCCATCGCATCTACCATCTCTCCTACATCCTTCTCCCATTCCACCCAAACCACTTCGGTCAGGGCATCTTGAGCGAAATCCGTGATTCCGATTACTATCTCTGCGCCATCAAACTTTACCCATTCGTGTTTTGCAGTGTATCTTAGGTCGTTTGGCACGTCCCCCATAGTCTCACTGATGCCCACGCGTTGAATGAAGTGGGTCAACGTTTCGCTCCCTACTCTTCCTCTCCAAGTTTTGCCTCTAGGTGATCCATCTCCATCCTCGCCCAATTTGAACCCAGGTTTTCTACACTCGACTCATCCATCTCTCTTTGCAGCCTAACCCGCATCTCCTCCTCGCCTTCTCGACTATACCACCTATCGAACATTAGGGAACCATGAGTCGCACCCGATCTCCTAATTTGGGAAAAGACGAACATCGAAATTAGACATGCGCCTCCTGAAAATGCTGAAAAGACCATTCTCCCATCCATGTACGCAATGGATGACATTAGGAAAAGAGAAAGCGCGACCCCAACGAGGACCCTCATTAGACGCTCCGCTGGCGAGCTCATGCATCCTTGGTTGAACATCATCGAATCAACTTGACCGAGAAAGAGGCCTATATTCCCTGAATTAGCTTGTGGATCTTGTACGGCAGGAGTGATCTGTTTACTGGCGTCACCTCTAGTATTCTGGCATCGTCTCTTCTTCTTATGTCCTGCAAGAGGGGGTGCCTACTCTTCTTGTGCAATGTTAGTAGCGTAGGCATGTCATTCTGTAGTGCCACTCGAACAGCATTTACGAAACCCTCGCTTTCAACTGTGAACTTGCCAACCTCATCAATCACCATGATCTCGCAATTACCTATGCTATCCATTATTGCAGGGACGCCAACCCTATCGACCTCGCTGGGGTCAATCCCAAATCCGAGTATCCTGTTCCTAGAGTCGATGTTCTTATGGGCCATCACCCCCTTCTCTCCTGTTAGTATGTTGACACACGCGAATCCAACCCTCTCCCCATCTTCAATTACCGCTTCACATCTCATTCCTCCGATGATATGCTCGGGCGGAGAGGGACCTCGCATTCTTCGAATTCCTCCACTCTCTTCGCCAATCATGTCGACGACCTTCTGTAGAACTGCTGACTTCCCAGAGCGAGGGAGACCTGTGATTCCAATCTTCGGATTAATGCCCATTATGCTCTCCTACTACAACTCCCGGGACAGGAACGCCCTTCGTATGCGGAGTACGGATATTAATCCATTCTACATCTGATGATGGTTTTCCGAAAAGAGGGAAAATTAATCCGAACCAATTCCCAAAGCTTGACTTTAGCTTCCGAAAATCGTCTCTTCTCCCAATTCCTCCCAATCTGAAAAAGGCAGAGTTTCGATCTCATAGTTGTTGACGTTGTTATTCGCTGCCCAAGCTTTGGACCACAAGCCCAAGTCTTCGGAATTTAATTGGGAAGTCAGAGCCTCCATTCCCCTTTCTATATTCCCGAATCGGGTTGCCAATTCTTCCGTAATGTCTGCTGGGAGTTCCAAGAAACTCACTGAGTTTCCAAGCACGCAACCAGGTGGGATGACTACCCAGAGTAACCTCCGCCCAATTTGGGGGTTCACTATGGTTTGGCAAGCAATGCGAAATCCTCCGCACATTTCTTTCGGGCCTTCCCATTTTGCCTGCCATTGGTGATTTTCTGCAGACGATTCATGGTCGAATGCAGGATGGACTAGCAGCACATCCTCACCCCTCATTTCAATGTGGGTCCCTCGAATGAATGGGATTCCCAGAGAGTCTTCATTCCATCTCTTGATACTCTCTGACCAAGAGCTTCTATCCACTTCTCCGACCCTCACTTTGATAGTACTTCCATTTGGGTTTAGCCATGTACCCCCCTCGACAAGCCGAGGCTTGTCGGCCAATGCTCCAATTGCCCTCAGCGTCCTAGTTCGTTCGGCGTTGTCCCGTGGCATTATTGGAACGGCCCAGTTTGCATCAGTCCACATTGACCATGGACCTCTTTCTAGCTCTAGGAAAGGGGCCGAAACATCGAGTCCATTCCTGTGCCTAATGTCTGAAGCTATTAGAGGACCAAAGCTTGTCAGAACCTCCGTACTTCCTCTGGCCCTGATTCCCAATACGGCAACTCCTTGAGAAGCCCCGAATAGGAATTGGCTGTTATCACGGAAGGACCAAACGCTTTCCCATTCGTGATTCTGGACAAGTATTTTTCTTAGAGGAGCGCTGCTCTTCTCTCTAAGCACTGAATCGGGAACAACTAATCTAACCCTACCGCCGTCCGATGACAATTGGAGCGACCTCTCGATATAGAGGCGATACAGATTCACGTTTCCCTTTATGGCCGAGAACCTCTTGCTACCATCGGCTTCTTTGAACTGCCTCAACTCTTTCGAGAGCTCCTTCCTCATTTTGCTGCCCTCCGGATGTCCCCTGAACCTGTCCTTAATTCGAAGCCATGGGGGCCGCGAAACGACAAGCTTAGGCTTCTCATTCCATGGCCATTCTCCTCGAAGAGGATCCGCGCACCTGACATTGCTTTCGATAATCAGGTCTGCCTCGACCCTACCAATTTCTTCGGGGCCGCCCTCTCCTTCTAAGTCAACCAGACCAAGTCTAGCTAGCACAATCAGGAGTCTCTTACGGGCGCTCTCCACTGCAATCTCAGAACTATCTACTAGCTGCATCCCCTCCAATAGTCTGAGAGTGTCCTCCTTCCTCTTTTCTGCGCTCATAGAATTGGATCTCTCTGCATGAATTCTTAGAATCCTCTCCGCGATCAGACCTGCCCCAACACAAGGATCAGCAAATGGGAGTGGAATTCCAGACTCAGTTTTGCCTTCTAAGTCAGAGGCATCGGGCTCATCATTAGCTGAATGGCCTCTAATATCCTCATTGAACTGCTCAGCGAATGCTCTGAAGCTTGGTGGAAGTGCTGCAAGTGACAATGTTGCAGGGGGTTCCTTTCTTTGGCTCCTACCACTATTCAATTCATCATACAGTATCGCATCAATAAATTTTGCCGGTGTAGCATAGACTCCGCGAGGTGATCGACCATCACTCTCTGCTGCATGTCTCGCAAGCAAATGATCTAGAACCGTTCCAGGATTGCTGACGAGGCCAGCTGGAAGGGTCGGCCAACCACCCGGTAGAGCTGCAGCAACGGGTTGTCCATTGACTGTGGCGTCCATCCAGGAATCAAGCCAGACTCCTATTTGCTCTGTCCTATCGGGACACTCGTGATCGAGTCTCGCATACCAGCCTGAAGTCTCACTTGACATGTGCTGACCCCGCCAATCGTTCATGTTCTTTGAAGGATTGTATTGTTCCAGTCGGAGTAGCTAACCACCTATCACGAATGTGTCTTGGTCTAATTCGAAAACCATGTTTCTCTGAATTAGCCATGACAGGGCCTCATCTACCTCATCTGGACGAATTCCGATTGGTTCCAAGGCGTTGCTAATGATGTCGAAGTGAACCCCACTTTTTGTTTGGTCGACTTCTTCTATTGCGCTCATGATGTGTTCTGCTACAATCGTCAAAATCGGGTCATCATCTGATCCAAGCGCCCCCATATCAATTAGTGGTAAATCCTCCTCGACTTCCCCGAAATCTTCACCTTTTTCCCCTCTTTCGACTCCATAAACATCGAATAAATTTCTCTGATGAGGATCCATCCAAGTGGTTCCCTGGGCAGCTTCGCGCTTCCTCTTTAGCTGCTTAACTAAGTTCTCGATTCTATGCAGCTTCTGCTCGTGCTTTAGGCGCTCTCTTCCAAGGTGCATCTCTAGCAGTGCAAGCTCTTCGGACGCCCGCTCGTTGAGCCACTCCGCTAGACTCCAGCTTGGGTTTTGCCTAAGCATCGCTTCCCACAGTTGTGCGACCGATTCGGGAAGGTTTCGCACGTCAATCCTCGAGCCCTCGTTCCCTTCTCCTGAATTGTGGTCCATCAACCCGAGTCTGGTACCGACCGTCTATGAATTATGTCCCAGAATGACACTGAATTGCATGGGGTTGGATTGATGAATGAAAAGCAGGTGCCCACATCATGGCGGCTTACCGTTTGACTCTTCTTCCAGGGGATGGAACTGGTCCAGAGGTCATCATGGAGGCCAAGAAGGTCATTTCTGCATTTCAAGAATTTGGCCCGATTTCTTTTGAAACCACCGAGATTCCTTGTGGCGGGCAGCATTATCTCGAAACAGGTGAGGAATGGCCTTCTGGCTCCTTTGAACACTGCAGGGATGAATCTGATGCAATTGTAGTGGGTGCGGTAGGCTGGCCAGGGGCCTTGTTACCAAATGGTGACGTTGCAGGAGGCCAGGTACTATTGGGCCTAAGGTCTGCTTTGGACCTATATGCCAATGTCAGACCAGTCAAACTCTACAAGGGAGTCAATCACAAGGTACACGGAAATTTCAGGGATGTTTGGGAACATGATCTTGTCGACATGGTAATGGTTCGGGAGAACACCGAGGGGCTGTATCATGCCCTGCTTAGGAGATCTGCAATTGCAGCCAAAGGAGGGGAGAAAGATACACCCATTCTCATAGACAATTTCCCGGGATTGAATGGGGAGGTCGAATGGGATGTAAGACCAATTTCTCGCAAGGGAAGCGAACGAGTAATCCGTTTTGCCTTTGAACTTGCAAAGAGGAGGATGGCACGACTAGGCTCTCCTCAGAAGATTACTTGCGTTGACAAGAGTAATGTTACCAGGGGATGCCGTCTTTTCCGACAGGTCTTCAGGGAGATTTCCGATGAGAACGAGAATGTAGAGACAAACGAGGCCTACATTGATGCATTTTCCATGTGGCTAGTACGAAATCCCGAAGACCTTGACGTCGTCGTTTTGCCAAATATGTTCGGAGATATTGCTACGGATCTCGCTTCAGTGTTACAGGGAGGAATGGGAATGGCAGCAAGTGCAAACATCGGAGACGAGCACATGTTATTCGAACCGGTCCATGGGTCCTCTCCAAAATATGCAGGAAAAAATAAGGTAAACCCCATTGCAGCTATTTCTTCAGTTCAACTTATGTTTGAGACTCTGGGCGCTCGCCATGGGGATAATGATGCCCAGATTTGTGCCGATGTCCTTGAGAATGCGATTTCCAAACATCTTTCTTCTGGAGCCCCGGTGACCTATGACTTGGGTGGAAGTGCCTCAACATCTATGGTCGGCGACGCCATCGCGGAAAAATGCAAGGAAATCCTACAAGAAATGGGTTCCTAGAGCCTTTTCATTGCGTTTCCCATATACTTCAGGGAATCCCTGAGAATCACCCTATTGTCCCATTCAGCGAGCTTTTCACTGGGATTGAGCAACTCTCCCAGGAGTAGGGAGCTCGCTCTGGAGACTTCATCAACGATTGTTACAGTGGCTGCCATAGAAGTTCTTGAAAGAGGATTCAGGTCAATTACGCAAACCTCCTTGTCCAAGGCAACCAATGATTCGCACCGATCTCCGTCTTCTAGGGGAACGAGGACCACATCAGCCATCCCGATTCCATCCTTAGTGCAGAGCGAACGGGGACCCTCCAGACCTTCAATCCTATAGTCACAATCATTCCCAATTAGAGATACCGAAAGAACTGCTTTGCACCAGTCCCCTTGAAATCCAGGCGGAGGGTCCTCCAGAGAAACAGACGCCCTCTTCTTTTCCAGTAGTGACAGCAGATCGGACACCCTCTCAGGGGTTCTGTAGTACAAGTTCACTTCAATCGGACAACCCAACACGGCTGCTACACGAATCAAACTCCCTCCTGCTAGAACAGTTGTGTTTCCGTTTACAGAAATCACCGGGCTATCCGCAGCCAACAGTAAGGATGCTGTATGCCGAATTGCCAACTTTGCAGATTCAATCGTCTTCTCACCTAGCAGGTAATCAAAGGCCTCGCCACGACCATGCGCAATCATTGCCGAGTCCGCCAGTAGCCCACTTAACGAGGCCTCCACTATCTTTTGTCTCGCAAGAAGTGAGTCTCGACGTGGGTGATTGGGAGGGATTTCGGCCACTCACGTGCCCCCTATTGTGAACGAGATGTCCAAGGGAACGACTCCCATGTTTACTGCACTTGTAGAGACTACATCGACCCCAGATTGGGATACCCAGACATCTAAGTCGTCCTTTGAAATACCCCCAGATCCTTCGAGTACACACCATTCTCGCAATCCCTCCCTAATCAACAATGAGGATACTTCTTTGCATACTGATGGTCCCATGTTGTCCAATAACAATACCACCTTTTCATCGCCGCCCCTCCTCTTCTGGCAATTGACCCAAGAAGATGCGGCTTCGAGAGCCTGACTCGCGTCACAAACCTCGATAACCGTGAAAGAAGCATGGCGAGACAAGTCAATTTGTGACACAACCGATGATATTACAGAATTTTCATCCGAAGAACCAGCCCCAAAGACGACCAAGTCATTTTCTTTAATCATCAATGCATCCTTTCTGCTCAGTCGGTGAGTGAGCCCCCCGCCGACATGTACTGCCCACTTGTCTAGAAGTCCCCATTGGGTTTTCCTAGTGCATGCTACGGGAAACCCACTAGATGATCGAATCCACTCTGAGGTTTCCGTTGCTATTCCCGACATCCTTCCAATAATGTTCAGCAGGACTCTTTCACATTTTAATACGCTTTCAGAAGGACCGCCCATAGAAAGAACGACCTCACCTCCGGAAACGTATTTGCCTTCGTCAACCAGCCACGTTAACGAGATGGATGGAAAGTAGGTATGGATCATCTGATCTACTGCAATCCTCCCTGCGATTATTCCATTCTGCTTTGCCACTGCTGTCCCTTCGAAGTAGTCACCAGTCGCATCGTCTACAGCAGAGTCGTCTTCTACCATCGCTCCTGCCCATCTATCAATCGACTCCAGAAGCAGCTTCGTTGGATTTCCAAACCCTTCACCTTCACAGAGAAGGTGGGATCGGTCATGGGGCAGTCTTTCCACGAGCCTTGGAGATGTGCTCATGCCTTGAATAGTCCGAACCACTTATTCTAATACATCTAAACCAGAATCTGCTGCCGACAAACAGGCAAGAATATCATCAACAGTGGATCTAGACTGTTTGAGACTAGTAGATTCGACTACAATTCGAAACTCTACTTTGTCCCCCTCTCCCGAAATTCTGACTTTGAAATCTCCCGGATCGTCGGGTGAAATCGCAGCTAGCAGGGCCTCAGCTCTGTCTCTGTGAACAATCCATACTATTGTCGTCTGAGTTTTCCCCATTCTATACTCCCCAAAACCGGTTTCCCGAACCAAACTCATCGTCCTCGGAAAACGACATTACTACGGTCTTTAGCAGGTAGTAGAGTACAACTGAAAATATTGGAAGCCCCCAGTCTTGACCAAGCTGATCGAATGTGGGATTGTATTCGCTTCCCCCGGTGATCACAAGAGCGACACCAATCACAGCATCGATGAAAGTGTAAATAACTACACTTAGCCCAATTAGAAGAACGCTTCTTCCAGTGAATGCCCCCTCCTTCCATCGAAGAACTCCCAATGCCAAAAGGAATGAGAAAATAGCACCGATAATCCACTGAAGTACGTTATTTACCAATGCCACAACCTGCCAAATCTTCCCTTGTGCAGGGACAGGGTCATTCATTCCTTCCCAAACTGTAGCAACAGCTAGGAAAAGGAAAACTACAGATCCTCCCCAGAGAAGTGAAGAGAATAGGCCCCCTGTGGCACTATCGCGCATCTCCATGGCCACTCTTTCCATCTGAGCCTCCAGACCCAGGCCCTTTCCTAGCAGCCAGATCCCGATTAATAGGGGGAGCGAACCAATCAAAGCAATACCATTTGGAAGGATTAGACCCAAACCGATAATCATCAGGAAGACTGCAAGTGGAACCAAGAGTCTGGCTCTAAATCTCGGATCTTCGACGGCCTTGATGATGTAGTAGTACGTACCCTCTATCCCCTTAGATTGCCGCACAATTACCTTCTCTACCGTGTCAACCCTAATTCGCGAAGTTATGATTGGAAGTGATGCCTCGTCATCTGCCCCATCGGTGACAAGCATAGCACTGTCCGGCTGAAAATCTTGAATGACTTCGTCAAGCTGGCTGGCAATCGACCTATCACTTCTCGGACCTACCCTGACGTCACCTGTCAGTATGGCAATCTCAACCTCGTCCGATGCCGATGCGGCCTCGACAATCCTATCATGATGGTGCAGAGCTCCAAGTATTGCATTAGTATCCGACTCCTCCGGGTCTGCGATTCCAAGTCGGAGTGCCGCAGTAAGACAGGATTTTCGACCTACAACAGGTCCTCTGATTCCTGATTTTACTCCCAAGTCATTGTCTCTGTCGACTGTTAGGACAAGTGTCCGTACCATTCCCACCCTCCGTTTGGTCCTGCTTGGCAAGCCTCCACTTATGAGGAATTGGCCAAACCGCCCTCAGTTCTCTCTGAAGGGGGTCTTTCTGAATCGTGTTCAGCTCGGAAGCGTCTCCTCTGTTTTGCACGGATGTACTTCAGGGGATGAGTCAACCACTCTTGGTCACATAGGGAATCATCGCCAAGCTGAACAGGGCATCTGGCGTTAGTTTTCAGAGCAGAACATCCGTGAGGGGTGTACTCCCTTTCGTATATCTGGTTAACCTGGTAAGCAGTAGTTTCCGAATCAAAGTCCGGTGCATTAGCAAAGAAGCTGCAGGTCTGCTCCCTCTGAAGTCCCACAGATCTTGAAAAGGCAGCAAGAAAAACCCTGCCAACATGATTCACGTTCACTCCTTGATTCAATTCCGAGACCGCAGACTCGAAGCACGGTGGCCAGTCTTCGCGAACTGCTGCAGTCATAGGCATCTCGGCTTTCACCCTCTCAGAAAGAAGTCCTGTAATCCTCTCAACTGGCTCAGAGAATTTAGCAGCGAATTCATCATCCATCTTTTCCATCCTTTCCTGGCAGTCATGTAACAGAGACTCCCTGATCCTTTCTTTGATTAGCCTGGCAGCTCTCTGTCTGCTGCTCTCGCCCGCCCCCGCATCCAAACATACCCATCCACCCCTCAATGGTCTGTTTACGAGCCTCCAGTAGTTCCCAGAAATTTTCGGGCAAAGCTCAATGAAGTCAGGCAATGGGACCCAGAACTCCGTCTCTCCACGACTCCTCTCTTCGGTTCTAATACCAGAAAGATATGACGAAGAGATTAACGGGAAATTCTCGTCATCCATCCCCAGAAGTAAATCAGCCCTGCTTGCCTCCCCCTCGATCCATCTTGACATCAACCTCTCGTCAAATGAAGCGCAAACTACTAGCATTGCGTGGAGGAAGGATAGGACCTCAGTCATCTTGCCTACATCAGTGGACAAATCTACGCTCGAAGAGGTTCCGACACCGTCGTTCTGCAACACAGAATCGACTAGGCGCAGCCTTCCCCTTATCCGTACGTCTTCTAGCCAAGGGGCATCAATCAGCTCAATCACAGAAATCCCATTATCCTGCAGTGTCTTTCTGATTAACTCGCTTCCCTGTGGCAGAAATGGATACCTAGCTAGAAGGCCCTCGTCCTCGATATCTGGCGGACTTAGCGGAACGGGCACGGGTCATAGAAGACCACGAGGGTTCTTCAACACTCACCGAGTCCTTCCACTGGAGCATGTCTTACCCAAGTCTTCCAACTGATTTATCTCCGACTACGATAAAATCTGTAGAAATGCAATCCGAAGTTCGCGAGTTCTTTGGTTGGAAGGAGTCTGATGACCACGACAGCGCGCTGCGGCTAATCTCCACAGTTGAGGACTCTGGAGTACAATCCTGGGCCCGTCACAATAGGCTGGTCTCATTGTCGAAACTCTACCGGAGGCTAATAATCAGGAAAGCAAGTGTTGCCGTAATGGGGGCAGCAATAGAACCCGCAGAGGTCCTATTGGCTCTTGAGGAACCAGTATTGTTCGTATCAGCCGACGGAGCAACTGGGGTTTTCTCAGAGCTTCCTAGCTCCAAATCCGAAATGGCATGGTCTCGCTTGGCATGTGTTGTTAGTGATGCAGATGGCGGAGTGGGTACCCTAGAAGCAGTAAGGCGCTCCGTACCTATCGTTCTCCATGCGCACGGACACAACGAGAAGGACTGGTTTTCACTCATTGAAGAGGCCCGGAATCAATCCGACCCGCCCGAATTAATCCTCACGCATCAGACTCCCATAAGCATTCCAGGAATGCACAATCCAGGAGGATTCACAGATGGCGATCGGGCGGTTTCCCTCCTCCTGTCTTTGGGGGTGAGGAAGGACCGAATGTCTTTGCTAGGGACTAGCACTGAGTTGGTTGGCAGATGGTCTGGTTTCACACACGAGGAAACGAAGATGGAGAAGTTACGCTGGATGGCTCGGTCACTAGCCATACATGGTTTTGAGGTCGGTAGTTAGATCTCAAATGAGGCTGCTTCTATATTTGACCCATCATTCGGGACAGAACCAGAAATCTCTTCGACTTCTCCTTGGTTGTTTATCGTGAGGCTGAACTCAGTCGCCTCTCCTTCATCGACCTCTGACTCGAAGTGCCTAACCATCACCGCATAATTTCCGCTGGGGGGCTTTTCCGTCCAGCTGATAGACCTCGAACCCTCCTCCACATCGAATCTTTCCACATCGAACGAACCGCCACCAAGCCCAACTGGGTCAAAGAAGGATAGCACGCTTCCTTCCGAATCTACTACAGAGAGTCCGAGGTCACTTGAAGAGTCCCAAGAAAGTGATACTAAGGCACCGTCCTGCACAGTTCCCACACGACGCCGCATATCGTCGATTTCTCGAGCTTCAGTGAAATCCTCCTTTTCTTCCTGCACTGAGTCATCCACTGGAGAGTCCTGAACCGCAACTTCCTCCGGAATCTCTCCATCAGGACCAGCAATGGCAAACTTTGCAACGAACTGCAGCTCGTTGCTTTTCATGAGTGAGCCCTCGTAGAACCGCTTGTTCTCGCCTATTGTGACGCTAACAGTGAATCGAGTGTCGTTCTTTCGGTGTACCCTAGACAGAAACGGGACCCAAGAGAAAATGCCTCTGCCATGAATTTTGTAGTGCCTAACACCAATTCTGTACACTCCAGGCGGAGGGGTACGGGTCCAGACTATGTTCTCGACCGGGGTCTTTGAGGTTGGCTTGAAGTTCATGTCGATGTCCAACTCTCCACCGCAGCTAGACTTCCGATGATCATGGTAGACATGCTCTCCGGAGGGAGTTATCACATGCAGGTCGAGGTCATTCCAATTATCCCACATTAGGCTAATCTGGACGGCACCTCTCTTTGCGCCCTCTCGGTCCAGCCTCTTCTCCAGCGCCGATACTTCCTTGGTGCTTATCTCAGCCTCTTGGACCCCAGCCCCCATAATATCTGAACCATCTCCAAGGGACTCAGAAGCAGTGCTAACCAAGGATCGGTCCCTACCACGACCCCTCCTTCCCATCCTAGCTATGGCAGCATCGGAAATGTGCTCGGGAAGATTTCTCCGTGTTGATGGCAGGATAGTTCTCCGCCGACTGGATAGCATGATTCGATACGCTCCACTAGCAGTTGCCAACAATATAATAGCAATGACCAGCAGGGAGACAGCGTCCGCCACAAGACCGAACGTGAGCAGTGTCTTTTCATTACATCGGTTGTACAGTCCTGAGGTAGAGTGCATCTGGGAATAACCGCCGGTTGTTTCATAATCATGGATAGTCTCCTCTACGAGGAGGGGAGCGGAAGCAATGGTAACCATATCATTCTCACGAAACTCGAACATGACTCAAAAAGACTCTAGAAACGGCAGTAGGGCCGCTATTCTGGTCGCTCTTCTGTTTCTGCTTCCCCTGTCAGCGAATATTCCCAGCGAGTCCGTTCAACCCCTAGCCCATTCATTATCCGGAAAGAGTACCGATGCCGATGTGGAAGTCACAGAACTATCTGTCACCACCCCTTCAACGATGGTAGCCGGCGTCCCCACCCTAGCTCCACAGAATCACACCATCAGAGTCACAATTTCCAACATGGGGGGCTCGACTGCTGATGGGATTCTATCTCTGAAAGTGAACAACGTCCAGGTGGATTACAGAAACGTCAGCATCAATGTTGGTCGGCAGGAGTTCCACCTCATGTACTGGAATGCTACGTTGGGCTCAGGCATCTCACTCGAAGCAGTCTGGGAGGTCGACGTATCGTCCACCGACTCCGACTCCTCAAACGACCAGATGACCCTTTCAGGGATAGCGGTGGTTGCAGTCGAAGAGGCCTCATCCATTTCCGACTCCCTCCCTCAGGAAGGGTCCACCGTCGCTAGAGGGCTGTGGGCCGGAGGGATAACTGTGATCAACACTGGAAACCAACAGGTCGACGTCACTGCCCAACTAACCTTGACGTCATCATTGTCAGGAGACCAAGTCCCCATTTCCTCTGATACGGTCACAGTAATTCCGGGTAGCTTGGCCAACCCTCCCACGCCTCAAAACCTCTCCTTGTCGTTTGACGGCACGAACATGGAGGGAACATACACCTTGGGCGGTAGCATTCTGGTTACCGGCACGGGGTCTTATTCCATAACCGTGGACTCCAGGACTGTCTCATTCATCGCAATGAGAGCCTCGCTCATTCCTGCCAACAACAGGAACCTGGATCCGGGCGCGCAGACGATTCTAAACTTCATCCTCCAAAACTCGGGCGACGAAACCGACACCTTCTCGGTATCCCAGTCAAATAACACAGATATTTCCGGTGGTGGGACATTCTGGGCAAACGTCTCCGCTGATATCTACACCATCGCGGATCCACTGTCTGTTGCTGCAGGGGCAACTGAGGCCATACAGGTCCCGTTGCAAGTCCCATCTGTTGCGGCACTGGGAGAGTCAGTTAGAGTCACGATCACCATTTACAGCATTTCATCGGGATACGTTCTAGAAGCCAGCACAATCGTCATGGCAGGAGGCCTATACCAAGCTACAATTACTCAGAACCACAGCTACATCGATCCGACAACTGGTCCTGGAACACTATTACCGGCAGTGTACATCGATAACTTCGCCAACGTTACACCAGGAATTCACAGGACGCTGGACTACACGCTGAACAACACCGGGACCGCCCCGACACAATATCAGATCAACGTGGCGGCCACTGAACCGGTCCCGTATTGGCAGATATACTCCCCAGTTTCCATTACGGACGTAGTCATGCCGGGCGAATTAAGGACCATTCCCGTCACCATCATCACCCCATCAATCGTGATGCCTCTAGACCCCGCTTGGAAGATTGCTGCAGAATTGCAAATCAACCTGGCAATACAAGCAATTCCACTGGAGGGAGGAATCCCGGTCACCAACCAAACGACCCTAATCATTGACAAGGTAGTCGAAATTGACGTGGAGGTCATAGGAGGTGCAGGCGACATCTCGGTCAGCGATTTCCTCAGTGGAAACACGGTTAGATTTGTGGACTTCCAAGTACAGTTGGTCAACAACCTCGGCTCTGGCAACACGGCTACACAGGTGAGTCTGGATCCTTCTACAGACGGGGGGGGGACTGGGAGAGTCTACACTCCCGACGCTAGCGGTTCCGAGGCGGAACAGAGGTGGGTCAGCACAATCGTCCCCTCAACCTTGGACATCCGTCCTGGGGAGATTGGCTATGGGACCATCGCAATTGCCCACGTTGCCAACTCTGACTTCCCCTACCCTGCAGCCGGAGTCTTCTCGTTCAACTTCAAAGCCCACTCTGACTGGGCGTCATTCCCCGGAACCATATCTCGAAACTCGACCGCTTCCGCCTCATTTGAGGTAGCCGAGTTAAGCAGTGCCCAACTCACGGGCGGACCCGCAGTGACAGGGGACCCATCCACCCCCATCGCCTCGACCATGACCCTGAAGAACACCGGCAACAATCTAGCCAACTTTACCATTGGCTACATCCCGATTCCCGGCTGGACCATACAAGTAAGCAAGCCTGCAGTCAACCTGCTGGAGTCTAGGACAAACCTGTTCCCCCTAACGGAAGGGCCGCCATACTCAGACAACTCCGACACCACAACCTTCACTGTCACAGCCACACCCCCGGCAACCGCCAGCGCGGACATGACTCACGAGTTGTGGGTAATGGTGAACTCTACTGAAACAGGGGAACTACTGGCATATGCCCCTGTGTACATCCAACTAACAGAACTCGTCTCTGCTGAGCTGATTCCACAAAACTCGACCGCGGTAATCGATAGGCTCGGGCAGACCACCATCATGCTCCAACTGAACAACACAGGCAACTCCAACAAGACGTTCAACCTGACACTGGAGAACCTGGATAAGGACAAGATCCAGGTATCCTTCGCAGACGACGGCACGGTGGAAATCGCCAAGACCCAACTTGTCTCCCCCGGGGGCCAGGCAATAGTCAGGGTCTATGCACTAGCAGGAACAGATGCGAGGGCAGACGACGATAGCAAGTTCGAGGTGGCTGTTGAATACAATGGCACTGAGCTTGACCGAAGTGGGATACTAGTTCAGGTGAACCCATTCCACTTCATCCAGTTCATGGTTGAAGACGAATACACGGCAGCACCAGGGGCAACTATACCCATCAACCTCACGATGGTGAATAATGGCAACCTGATGGAGACGGTGAACATTACTGCCTCATTCCCAACCGAAACTGGAAATTGGACCTTTGAAGCCAGCGCCTCCAACATTTCAATTGAACCAGGACCCTTGGAAGGCGAGTCGGTCCTGCTTTCAATCACCCTCCCTCCCCTCGAGGCAGAAACGATACTTGCGGCAGGCGTGATTCACAACGTCACGATTAGGGTTCTCAACATCACCGACAACGTCAACATCGCAACTAAAGTGATCAGCATAGAGGTCCTTCCCATATTTGCCGTGGAACTGATAGAATCGCCAGGCAGAATTGCCATTGTTCCAGGACACGATCGGGTCGTGAACTACGAAATCGCGAATGCCGGAAACGCTCCAATGTCGATAAACCTACAATGGGCAGTCACCGATTCGGATGCGGCTGAGGATAGGTTTGCCGTAGAGGCCATCATTAGCTCAACCACACTCAATCTTGGAATCGGAGAGTCAACCTCGCTCACCTACAGGGTTTCTGCCCTCGCTGGGGACCACTATCTCCCGGAAACCGGTGCTCTCGACCTGATATTCACTCCCCTGGGAATAGAACTCGACCCCATAGTTATCCAGACCCCGATAGAAATTACCCGGGTCCAGACTGATGATGAGTACTATTTCAACGCAGACTCCGCAGGAGAGTACCTCTGCGACTCCAACCCCGATGATAGATGCCGACAGATCGAAATCCCTTGGGTCAACATTCCCTCCATCGGCTACTCAAATGACGCAGATCTGAATTACACCCTCTCGCGAATCAGCTCGGACAGGCTAATCAGCTCGCAATGGCACGAATACGCTGAGTGGAGCTTTGACATCGACGGAGGAATGTGCCAGATGGCGGACTCCGGTGGGGAAGGCATCGCTGTCACCCCGGCCACGGCCAATAACTGCAACGGCCCGGGATGGGATCTGCCGCCGTCTACTACGTACGACCTGGTCAATGACGGGGAGAACCATGGGGGGACGATAGTCATCCAGGTGATCATCCCGGACAAGAAGTCCCTTGCTCCCGGTGACGGATGGGACATTACGATGCGGCTTTCTAGCCCCACCGAGCCTGACAGCTCGGAGTTCTGGACCCTGTTCACTGTCAAGCTGAGAATGACCGAGTCCTCTGATCCCATGATTGATCGGGTAGCCTTCGGGATTTCCTCCAAGGAGGGCGCGACCACCACCCTCGATGTAATCGTGATAAATGCCGGAAATGCCAGGATGCCCATTGGGACCGAGGTACAACTCCTATGCTCGACCTCCCCCTATGCAGAAGTCACGTCCAGCTTTACCAACAAGGTCGTCCCCGATCTGGAGGCAGGCGGAAACTTCACTGCCTCATGGCCGACAGAACTCAGCTCCATACCATGGTACAGCACTTCGGAGACCCTACAATGCACCGTAAGCTTGGTTTTCCAGGATTCAGTATTTGGCAATAATGCCTCGAACGACGTGTTCGAGGCCAATCTCGAGATAGAGTCATGGGCACCACCTCCTGTGGCGATTCCACTCGGCCCCTACGAGTTCAATATCCCATCAGCACTCCTTTTGAGCGTCTTGATACTGTTTGGATCCCTTGTCATGCTTAGCAAGGGGATGGACGAGAACCCTAACCAGCTACACGGTTCCGCATACTTGGCGGCCATGGCCTTCGGAATGCTATCCCTTGCCAACATAGCCCAATGGGCCACGATACTCGCAGCCCTGTCATCGATAGTATTCGCAGGAGTCATCGCTTGGCTCAGCTCTTCCGAGCTCCAGACGATTCACGATGACAGGAAGAAGGCGAGGATCGGGTCCAGAGCCCTCCTCGAGGACCACGACAAGGAGCAGGTGAACACCCGTAAGGAACTCAGAGCGATAATCTCGTTAGCCCCTTACGCCTTCCTACCCTTCGTACTGATTACCCCCTCGCTGACAATCGACATCGGGGCAATCCCCCTAGCCTCCATCCTAGTCTTCATGGCCGTCTCCCCGGTGCTAGTCCACTTCATCCTGAGGCTGCTCGACAGGTCATACGACAGGCTATACAGCGAGTTGGCAGAAATCGAGCTGAGGGCAATCAAGATCAAGAAGATACTTGGGAGCCTTGGCAACAGGCCTGGCTCCGGAGGTGCGTGATTTGGCCAAGGAATCCATTCAGCCCGTTGGAGGAGCCGAAGCCACTCTGAAGGTCCTCGACTACATCGAGGACGAGGCACTCAACATCCAGTACTCAATCTGGGGAAACAGGCCATTCCGAGCGACCAGGCAGCTGAAGAAGCTCAGCAAGGAGGCTGACTTCCTAGAGACGCAGATACTCGGGCTATACAGAGCCCTTTCCTCGTTGGAGAGATCCCTAGAGGAGTTGGCGGAGGATGGGTCGGAGGACTTCCAAGACTCATGGGACCTCACGATGCTGGGACTGCAGTTCCTTAGGGAAGGAAACTGGGGGGCAGCGGCGGACGCGGTGGAGAAGGCGGTGGCCGCCCTCGGGCCCGAGGGGCTCGACAGGTCCCTTTCCATCCTCGGACGACACCTCAACGAGATGGGTGAGCTAAGTGACATAGAGAGCATAGCACAGACGCTCGTCAAGCAGGGCCGGAAGAGCCTCGAGAAGGAGGACGTCGCGTCCGCAGCCGAATCTTTCGAGAAGGCGATAACCGCCCTCGGACCAGTCGCAGTCACCGAGGCCGCAAGCCCGTTTCTGGTTAATCGGTTCTTCATGTCAATAGGCACCACATGGCCAGAGAGCAGGGACCACGGGCTGATGGTAATCACCATCGAGAACATGGGTGAGAACGACATCTCCCCAATGAGGCTGGCACCACCCATCCCATACGGCTGGACGGCAACGCCGAAGATGTGCGAGATCCCCGAGATCCCACCCGAGGGTTTCATTGAGATAGGAGTGGAAATCAGGGCATCGGGATCCTTCCCACAGACCTCCTTGCTCGGAACCAGCCTCAGCATCACCACCGGATACCTCGTCGACTATGGGGAAGTGGGGGTGCAGGTAAGGCTGGAGAACAGGACACCGAAGGTCATGGAGGGGCTGATCCTGGACCCATGGCTACCTGATGGATTCGAGAGCATGAGGCTCCCACTGGTAGAGAACCTCGGCCCCGGGGCCGTCACCCACGTCGGTATCGAAGTTCTGAATGTGAACAGGAGTGTCGGGATAGGCAGCTGAGAATTTCTCCACCACTAGCCATTACGCCGTTTTACTCCACTAATATGATAAGTGAAAAGCGTCCACGAGGGGGCACAGGTGATACGCATATGAGCGAAGAATACCAGACATTAGAAAGAAACCGAGAGGATGGCTCTATCGGTATAGGTGCGATGATTGTCTTCATCGCCCTTATCCTAGTAGCCGCAGTGGCCTCGACGATCATCATCAAGACCGCCGAAGAGCTACAGCAGAACGCAGAGGCGACCAGTGACGACACGAGGAAGGAGATATCAGGTAAGATCAGCATCATCCAGATACTAGTCAACACATCAGGAGCCACTGACATCAACTCGCTGCTCGTTACAGCAAAGGTCGCGTCAGGTTCCACTGACGTCCTTGTGAACAACATCGAATGGCTGATCACATGCGGTGACACCGCCAACTACGGTGTCGTGACCGGAAACCTCGGAACGGACGGCTCGTGGGGCGAGCCCCAGGACGGGGGCTCTACCTACTCCGACGTCAACGCAATGGAGCTGGACGGGACTAGGTACCTTGCCACAGATGAACTGGTGTCGGGAACGTCCTTCATGTTCGAGATCGATCTCGACAAGAGCATAGACGGCACCGCCAGCGACGACGACGAGGTCTGGGACGACGACGGTGACAGCTCGATGACAGACGACGGCGGGCTGTGCAACACCATCGCAGGAGTAGGGGAGACCCTGAACCTGAAGATGGTCGTCCAGCAGGGCGGAACCACGGTCACAGAGATGAAGATCGAGTCAATCGTACCGGGCAAGGAGGTGATCTGATGGAGTCGGATTTCAGCTCATCGAGACGCGAGGAAGGCTCGATCGGTATCGGTGCGATGATCGTCTTCATCGCCCTTATCCTAGTAGCCGCAGTGGCCTCGACGATCATCATCAAGACCGCCGAAGAGCTACAGCAGAACGCGGAGAACACCAGCTCTGACACCAGGAACCAGATATCCGGGAAGGTCTCGATTTTGGACGTATTCGTCTCGGCCTCCGCAGATGAGTTGGCTGCCAAAGGCCCCACCCACCTCAAGACGATGGACATCTTCGTGAGGATTGCATCCGGATCGATCGGGGTCCAGCAGGGCGATATCCAGTACTACGTCTCATGCAGGGTGACGACCGACATAGACGGTGACGGGGTGATAAGTGCCGGCGAGAACACCGGAGGAGAGAC
>DASCSS010000031.1:0-16379 GCA_034399535.1 Candidatus Thalassarchaeaceae archaeon | reverse complement strand
TGGGCCCTCTCGTCTTTGTTGCTTGGACTGAGGATAATTGCAGCCATGAATTACTTACTGAAGAGGAAACGAAAGGTGACCGAGGATGACAGGAGGGCTTTCAACGAGTTATCAGAGATGGAGCAGTCATTTTATCGGAAGGCCACTGAAGATTGCGTTAGAGGGAGACTTCACCCCCTCCATTCACACTAATTCTTACGGAGGTTGAAGAAATGGACAACGTTGAATACTGGGAAAAATTCTATTCCTCTGACGAGGCAAGTAAGCTGACCTCACCAAGCGATTTTGCAGTCTTCACCGACCAATATCTGATTAGAAAATATCCCGAACGCAACATCAAGCTCCTTGATCTGGGATGTGGAAATGGGAGGGACACCTTCTTCTTCGACGGACAGGGGTACTCAGAAGTCCGAGGAATCGATATCGTTTGCCCTGCAAATCAAATCTTCACCCAGGGAGACGTTATTGAGAATATACAATAATCCGACGTATTCTATTTGAGATTCTTTGCACACGCCATCGAAGAATCCCTGTTAGACCAATTGTTGGAAAAGATTTGTGAATTAGTCATAGACGACGAATTAATCTTCATTGAAACCAGGTCCACAAAGGGATCTTCGGAATTAGAAAAGTGCATGGTTAATTTCAAATCCAGCATAGGCGAGATACATTTCAGAATGCTCTATTCACTGGAATATCTCAGAGCCAAGGTGGAAAAGAATTTCACTATTATTGAGTGTACTGAGGGGATGGGATTGGCCGTGTATGAGGGTGAAGACCCCTTTGTAATCCGACTAGTTCTTGGGAAACTGTGAGCATTATTCACAATCTGAGCAATCTCGGTGCTTCCTTTGGCTCACCCACTACCAGACTCACGAGCTTCCAGCGTACAGCCAACATCCAAGCTTTTGTCCACAGGGAAATTGACTGGGTTGCAGTGAGTGGAGCAACGTCTTCAGGTTCGTGCAACTTACGCATCTCCCTCCTCAACTTACGTAGGCTCCCATCTAACACCCGCTTAGAAGAAATCATTCCCGCGGCACACTCTACGAACTTTCTAGGATTGCAATGATAAAGAAGTTGCTCAGAACGGGGGTAGGCCCCGTAGACTGCTCCGTGGATTCCTATTGGCTCTGGATGGTGGACCTTGCACTGGGGTGCCCAGGCCATCCTATGCCCAGAATCAATGATTCTCCAAGCCAGGTCCGTGTCTTCTCGGTGCAGGAAGTACCTTTCGTCAAATCCTCCGATTTCCTCCAGCACCTCTCTCCTGACAGCCATGTTTGCTGTTTTGAATCGGTCCCACTTGAACCGATTTGGGGGGTTGAAATCAATTACTCCCCCATCCAGTTCTGTTGTGGTAATGCCGCCCTCAATGCCTCCCAATTCATGAATCTGAAAAACATCTTGAATACACTCGATCCAATTTTCGTCCGCAATGCAATCGTCATCAATGAAAGCGACGATATTTCCCGTTCCGCGCTTCCAACCGACGTTTCTAGAAATCCCGGGACCGTAGTCCGTTTCAGAGTCATCTACTACCTCTATTGAACGAACAGGGACTGACTGTCTTCTAATTGACTCCAAGCAAGCAGCCAGGGCTTCGGGTCGTCGGAAGGTCGGAATTACCACGTCGACCTGAGATTCCATGGTGGTTCGAGAGAAGGCGGAGTAATTAGACCAGCGGGGAATCCGATATTCGCTATCACATTCTGGAGGAAGCCTCGTCTTCTAGAATCTTCATAATTTTACCACTGGCGCCTCCTGCTGAGTCTCCTAGGAATCTATTGGCCTGCGCCCTCCTAAGATCGGAGAATTTTTCCGGTTCGTCCAATCCCTCCTTTATCGCATCTAAAACCTCGATGGCTGTCTTGCAGATAGGCCCACTGGCAAATTCGGAGTAGTCCTGGACGAACCCAACCTGTTCCTCATACTCGTCCAAGTCATAGGCCGAAAAGACCACTGGCCTGTCAAGGATCAACCAATCGAAAAATCCCCCTGAGTAGTCGGTGACGAAGACATCCGCTTTCTCGAAAAGTCGGAATAAGTCAGGTTCCTCGGTCTGCGGCACGCTCTCCATTCTTTCTGAAGCGAACCCGACCTCCCCTCTAATCCAATGAGGTCTGACAATCAGTCGTGCATCGTTTTCTATCAGGAACTCATGTATGTCTTTTTCCGATAGAGATGGATGTAAGATATGATGATTCGGAACGGCCCCATCATCCCCCGCGATTCTATAAGTTGGGGCATAAAGAATGGTCCGCGTGTCCTCGAAGCCCTCCGATGCTGCTTTGGAGTTATCATAGAGCCAGTCATTCCGGGGGTTCCCGGAGATTACAAAATCTATCCCGTCTTCACCGAATGCAATCCTCATCATCTCCTCTTCATACTCTGAAGCTACGAAGACCCTATTCACGCCACTGCACCAACGAGTGAAAGTTCTCTCCCGGTGTTTTGAGGCCGGTCTGAAGAAACCAATCTTCTTCAGAGGGATTGAATGCCATAGGCAGTTCTCGAATTTTCCCGGAATTCTCGGCATGTAACACATGTCCAAGAAGCTGTGACAAAACACAACTTGCTTCGCCCTGAGATAAATTGCTGCCGCTTTCAGGCTTGGACTTTTCACAGCCATGCCAGGGAATTCGACCTCGACCTCGCTCACGATATCCTTGCTTCGGGTAATCCAGACTGGCTTCAGGATGTCCGATTCCCTAGCAATGTGCTCGAACAGCGCCCTAGAATTGTCCGAGTACAACCTGCCCTCATTAGAACCAAATAGCACCAACCTCGGATTCTTGGGAATTAGTATACTCAAGAATCTGAATGACCATGTCCACGGACCGAAGTAGAACGCCCAAAAAACTGTCCATGGCCGGTAGAAAAACAGCCACTTCTTCAGAAATCGGTGCACTCCCATTGCCAAACCTCGAACCCCAACACCGCTGCTCCGAACGGGTGTTCCTTCGCCCATGCATCCCCACCGTCTATTTCGGCAGAGTGACAATCTGACTTAGAACCACCACTCTTCCTTCCTTTCGATTTGTCACCCCAGAATGTGGTAGTAGCACGTACAGTTCAAGAATCGCTCACGTCTGGCTGGGGTCGTGGTAGACATAGCCTCCATGATTATGGGTGGGTTCCAAGAGGATCTAGTGACAGTGTTCGGTGCTAATCTTGGATGGCTAGTCGGGCATCTGATTATCGTCGGCGTTCTTGCCCTGTCCGTAATCACTATTCGTGACGGAGAGAAAATACTCAAACACTCTGGGATGGGAAGGGAAATGGCCCTTGACATCGCCATTTTTCTAATACTGTCACTTTTCCTATACTACCTATTCACATCTACTTACTCCTTCGAATCGACTCCTTCCATATTTCTGGCCGGGGCTTCCTCGCTGTTCGTCCGATGGATGATCAGGGTCCTCGGTTAGTCCACGCCACGCCTCATTTTGATTGCCAACACGACCAAGACAACCGAGATACTTGCGATTCCCGCTACATATGGCAAGCTATCCTCTGAAAGCGACAAGTCCTCCAGTAGGCTTCCGTTGCCCCCTAGCCCTATTTCGATACCCCCCTCCTTTGAACTGACTACTAATGGCAGGGAATCCTCGTCATTGCAGGATTTTGCCGTTACCATCCTTTCGTCTACTACAACTAGGCAACCCCGCCACTCCTCCTCTAAATTAGATGGGGTCGTCAGCAGGAACTGGCAGTTAACCACGCCGTCGCCCCCGGAAATTGCTATCTCGCAACCCTGACTACTAATTTCGTTGAACCCAGACGGCCACATCGACTCCTGCGCAGCACCCTCGGGAACCAGATGCAATTCGACATCCAAACTTTGATTCTTGTTGCTGTCACAGGAGTAAGAAGCCGTGAAACCCACTTCCTGACCCGCTTCCACACTTAACGAACCAATTCCATAATTCACGTCACAGCTTATCCATTCCGGAACGATTGCAGAGACAATTTCCTCCTCCAGATTGGTAATAATTCCCACTGGAATTCCGCCAGCTTCTGTGACCTGTGCAGTGACATTCACCTCATGAGTACCGGCAAACGTCGACTGCACTGCTCTCAGGCTAACCTCGAAGGACTCGGTTTGTTCGCCCGCGACGGTAATTGACCCGGGCCCGGTAACTGCAATTTCTGCTGAGCCATAGGACAACTCTACCTTTTCAGAGTATGAATGGGGATTCTCGACCGAACAATGAACGGTAGCAATATCAGAATCTGGAAGGTCAAAGTCCACCTCTGCCTCGATGCACTCCAGCACTATTGAAGGGAAAATCTCCTGCCCAGAAGCAATTGGAGAGATAATCGCAGACATGGCAATCATCCCGCCGATTAACACGCCCGCAAGACGACTCTTCACATGTAATCGTCAATCCTGTACGACATAGACATTCGCACCCATGACCCCACAAACATTCGAATTTCAATCTCAAAGCATTCATTGCGACCCGTTCCGCCCGTAACACATGAGCGACGGTTCGGACAGGCCCAAGGTGACCATAGTTCCAGAGCACACCAAGGTTACCAGCGGTACCGATGTCCAGGAGAAACTTATCGTCGCAGCCCGTGTTTTCTCGGACTTACTAAAGCCTACTTTTGGACCTCGGGGCCTCGACAAGATGCTCTACAAGACCGATGGAACAACCGCTGTCACAAACGACGGTGCAAAGATAGTGGCCGAGCTTTTGGTACGTCACCCGGCAGCCAAGATGATGGTTTCCATGGCTGAGTCCCAGGAAGAGGAATGTGGGGATGGCGTTACAACGACAATGTTGATTTGTGGCTCCTTGCTAATCGAAGCAAACAATCTACTTCGAAAGGGGCTGCACCCCCTTACTCTGGTTGAGGGATACCATCTTTCTTTCGAGGCCTCTAGGGCACAGCTCCACTCAGACGCACAAGATCCCGACGAACAAATGATGCTCTCTGTTGCTGAGACTGCGCTCCGTGGAAAAGGGGCGGAGCTAGCTTTGGAACACTTCTCTACAATGATTGTAGAAGCCATTAGGACGGTTTACGAAAACCGGGGCGAGGCATCGGCAGAACACGTATGTATGTTCAAATCCGGCACAGGAGGCCTCCGAGACTCGAGACTGGTCAGAGGATTCACTTTCAGGAGAAGGGTGCAAATGGACAGTCTTCCTAACAATTTGAAAGATCCCAAGGTTGCATGTTTGGATGGCGACTTGAAGATTCGAGAAATGTCTAGGGACGTTGAGGTCAAGATTTCAAATGCCGAACAGCTAGACTCTTTCGTCGGGGCCGAGCAACAGCGTAAAGAAGCAATATGCCAGAGCATTGCTACTAGCGGAGCAGCTGCAATACTATGTTCTGGCGAGATTGACAGGGACATTCTCCATTATCTCTCTGACGTCGGGATTCTAGCAATTGGCGATTTAGATTCCAGAGAGATTAGGAATGCCGCCGACGCCCTCGGTGCTAGAATAATAGAGTCACCACTTGATTTCGAAACCGCTGACCTGGGTCAATGTGGGGGCCTCTCTTGGGAAAGGAGGGAGGAATCGGACACCGTAGAGGACATCATCAGGATTGAGGATTGTCCAAGCCCCACAATTGTGACAATAGAGGTTGGTGGTGCCGGAGAAACTGGTACCGAAGAGGTCATCCGTGGTATTCACGATTCCCTCAGAGCCACTTCTCTTGCAATGGAAGAGAAAGTTCTGCCAGGAGCAGGGGCGTCTCATTGCCGGATGGCACACGCAGTCCGTTCCGAATCGGAGACACAAGGAGGTAGGGAGAGGCTCGCAATGGAGGCATATGCAAGAGCATTGGAGACAATTCCTGCAACACTAGCTGAGAATGGAGGGGGAGAACCACTAGACAGGGTGCTAGAGCTCCGTGCCACTGCGAGAGAGGGAAGTGATCAAATGGGGGTTTCCGCAGAAGGAAAGACATGGATAGTCGAAGGAGTGTGGCACCCGTTTTCTGTTATCGAGAGATCCCTTGAATCTGCCACAGAGACAGCAATGGGGATGCTTCGAATCGATCAAGTCATTTCCTCCCGAGGGGATTAGGCAACGCGAATCCTTCAAGGCCATCTCACTCACGCATCACCATGGCGCAGCCACGAGCTCTCGTAAGCGTCTGGGACAAATCCGGTATACTCGAGTTCGCCTCGGAACTCGTAGAAATGGGATGGGAAATCGTATCCACGGGCGGAACCGCAAAAGCTCTCAGGAATTCAGGGTTGCACGTTTCCGAAGTTTCGGAGCATACCGGGCATCCAGAGATATTCGATGGCAGGGTGAAGACACTACATCCAGCAGTGCACGGAGCTATTCTAGCACGGCGTTCCAGTGAAGATGACATGCAGACTTTAGATGAACTTGGCTATGGTCCAATAGACCTAGTCTGCGTTAACTTGTACCCTTTCGAGGAAACCGCGGCTACTGAGCCTCCAGTAAGCGATTCTGTGCTGATTGAAATGATTGACATCGGCGGACCAACCATGGTCAGATCGGCTGCGAAGAATCATGCTGATGTCATCATAGTTACAAAACCTGAGCAGTATGAGCCGATCTCACATGCACTTTCAGAAACCGACGGAAACCCATCTGGGGTAGATTTGGATTTGAGGAAAGAACTGGCAGTAGCCGCATTCCAATGCACCGCGGCGTATGATAGCGCGGTTTCCAATGAGTTATGGAGCAGATTATTGGACTTCTCTGGAGGCTGGCGGATACCAAATCGAATCCTCACATCATCTCTAGAGGGCCGAGAACTGAGGTATGGTGAGAACCCCCATCAACCAGCATCTTTTTTTCCGGCATCAGGAATCCCAACAGGGCTCTCTGCCGTGGTGCAACATGGAGGAAAGCCGCTTTCCTACAACAACTACCTCGACCTCGATGCAGCACTCAGACTCATTCGATATGTCACTAGCCACACAAATGACTTTGCATCGCACTCCTGTTTGGTTATCAAGCATACAAATCCCTGTGGCGTCTCGGTAGCAGAGAGCCAGGTTTCTGCATGGAAAAACGCACTGGCGAGCGATACAGAGAGCGCGTTCGGTTGCGTTATCGCGTTCAATCAGGTTGTCGGCAAAGAGACAGCAGAAGCAATCGGCAAGCACTTCTTCGAATGCATGATTGCCCCTGGTT
This sequence comes from Candidatus Thalassarchaeaceae archaeon, assembly GCA_034399535.1. Classification (GTDB taxonomy): domain Archaea; phylum Thermoplasmatota; class Poseidoniia; order Poseidoniales; family Thalassarchaeaceae; genus UBA36. The sequence goes on along the minus strand of DASCSS010000031.1, from coordinate 9,237 downwards.
ACGAATCTGAGGCATTGGATTTGCTCGCTGAAAGCAAGAACCGGAGAATGCTTTCTCTGGACTCTGGAAAATACATTGAGGAACCACAGATTCGTCAGGTGCAAGGAGGTTGGCTATCTCAGGTCCAAGGGCCCCCCAGAATAGACTGGGAGAATGCACGCTCCGTCACCACAAGAGCTCTAGACGAAGAGGAACTCAAACTAGCGCGGTTCGGGATATCCGTCATTTCAGAAGTCAAGTCCAACGCTATCATTCTTGTTCGCAAGACAGAGACAGGTTACACAACAGTGGGAGTCGGACCAGGGCAGACGAGCCGAGTAGAGGCAGTGAGGATAGCTGCCAGGAGGGCCGGAGATAGAGCTCAAGGGGCCATGATGATATCCGACGCCTTCTTCCCATTCCGTGATGCCATCGACATATCAAACGAGATTGGGATCACCAGTGTGGTACAGCCAGGGGGTTCCATTCGCGACCATGAGGTGATAGAGGCGGCGAATGAGCATGGAATGGCAATGGTCTTTACAGGGACTAGGCTATTCAGGCATTAGGCGGATACCATGGACTGGCAAAACACGCTTCTTCCCGGAGCACTCACTGGAGGATTTTCTGGAGTACTCGTAGCCCTGCTCATTGTTGTAGGGTTGGACCCCGGCTCTTTCGCCGGACTCTTCGCAATATTTCTCGTAATGGCGACCCTCTCCGCCGTAATCGCAAACCAACTCTTGCAAAAGACTGAACTCCCCCACCAGGATCTCAAGAAATTAGCTACAATTGCCTTCCTAACAACTATATTCCCCTTGTTTGGGGCTTCATTTGGAGCACCAAACACTGCACCAATGACCCTGTTGACATTGGTTCTACTCGGAGTGATTGGGGGGTTGGTTTGGTCAATCCCATTTGCTGGCTGGAGCTATTTCAAGTCAAGTTGAATCGTCTCGTGGTAACCATCATACGGCAGATTACGATGCCCCACTGTGACCAACCACCCAGAGTCTCCACCTAACTCCTACGAAGACTTGGTCATGGCCATTGGAAACACGCCACTAATCAGACTGAATAGAATCACCGAGGGCCTGCAGAGATCCTCTGTCTGGGTCAAACTCGAGAGATGCAATCCCGGTGGCTCGATAAAGGACAGAATCGGTTTGCAAATGGTTCTGGATGCAGAGAAAAGGGGCCTTCTGAAGTCTGGCGGGACGATAGTTGAAGCCACATCGGGGAACACTGGAATCGGGCTAGCCATGGTCGCGGCGCAGAGGGGGTACAAGTGCGTCTTCACAATGCCAGACAAGATGAGCCAGGAGAAAATCGACCTATTGAGAGCCATGGGGGCTGAGGTTCACGTTTGTCCCTCTACCGTGGAGAAAGACGACCCCCGATCATACTACGAGGTAGCAGCAAGACTCGGGCGAGAGATTCCTGATGCATGGTATCCGGACCAGTACTCTCACCGAGCCAACCCACTGGCCCACTATGTCTCAACAGGGCCGGAGATATGGGAACAGACGGACGGCAAGATCACCCACTTCGTTGCGACGATGGGAACGGGGGGCACAATCTCAGGGACCTCTAGGGCACTGAGGGAGATTGCCGAGTCCCATGGTCAGGAACCCCCTAGAATAGTTGGTGTCGATGCAGTTGGCTCAATTCTGAAGCAGTGGTTCGAAGAGGGAACCATGGGCGAACCCCAGATGTACAAGGTGGAGGGGTTCGGCGAGGACTTCATCCCCTCGGCTACTGACTTTTCGATGATCGACGAGATACACCAGGTGGACGACGGAGAGTGCTTCCAATGGGCTAGGGCACTGGCCAGACGAGAGGGGATGTTCTGCGGTGGCTCGTGTGGAGGTTCGATAAAGGTGGCAATCGATATCGCTAGGAGTGCTGAGGAAAAGGGGGAGGATGCGATGGTGGTAGCAATACTCCCGGACGCCGGGAATCCCTACCTGTCGAAGTTCTACAACGACGATTGGCTTAGGGAGAACGGCTGGGACCCAGAGGAATGGGACTAATCAGACCTTTTCGAACGCCTTCTCGAGGTCGGCAATCAGATCATCAGCATCTTCTATTCCCACTGAGAGCCTGACTAGGCCGTCTTCGAAGCCCCTCGCTAACCTTTCCTCCCGAGGGACCTCGGCATGCGTCATTGTTGCAGGGTGGGTGATCATCGTCTCCACCGCGCCAAGACTCTCAGCGAGCAGGCAAAGCTCTACCGAGTTCATCAACCTCTTTCCAGCCTCCAAGCCGCCTTGCAGCTCGAATGAAATCATCCCACTGAATCCACTCATCTGGGTCTTGGCGGTCTCGTGCATCGGATGAGACTCTAAACCGGGATAGATGACCTTCGAAACCTTGGGGTGACCATCCAAGTAGGCGGCGATCGTCTCGGCGTTCTCCCAGTGCCTCTGCATCCTTAGGTGCAGGGTCTTCAACCCGAGTATTGTGAGCCAGCTGTCGAAAGGGCTCGGCACTGCCCCAACGCTCTTCTGAATGTACTTCAGACTCTCATACAAATCAGTCCTGTTGGTCACAATTACCCCTCCGATAATCTGATTGTGCCCGCTAAGATACTTCGTCGTGCTGTGAAGAACCAAGTCAGCCCCGTACTCGAGGGGGCGGAGGAACACCGGCGTCGCGAAGGTTGAGTCGACGACATATAGCAGGTTGCTGCTCTTTGCTATCTTCCCAACCGCCTCCAGATCTGTTATTTTCAGCAGGGGGTTGGTTGGGGTCTCTACCCACACCATCTTGGTTTCTGGACGAATCGCGCTCTCCACATTTGTGGAATCCTGAGAATCGACATAGGTGAACTCTACACCGTAATTAGTCATGAGATTGTTGAACAGTCTTGCAGTCCCACCGTAAACGTCGTCGCAACAGACGACGTGGTCTCCCTGACAAAGGAGTTTCATGCAGCTATCTGCACTGGCCATTCCGCTAGAGAAAGCGATGGCGTGACTGCCTCCTTCTATGGCTGCCAGATGCTCTTCTAGATCCTGCCTAGTCGGGTTCGATGATCTGGTGTAGTCAAATCCCTTGTCCACCCCGATCTCTTCAAGGACATATGTGGCAGTCTGGTAAATGGGGGGGATTATTGCGCCCGTAGTGGGATCCGGCCTGCTTCTTCCCCGGACCGCTGTCGTGTCAAAATCCATGTCGCCCATTTGATGGGAAGTAGACCACTGCAAAAGGGTTTCAGTTAGAGGACTACTTTCTGGTAGGCACACTGAATCCAACGTACCACATGCCGAAAAGGCCAATCAGAATTATTGCACCAGATCCGAATCCAGGATCTGCTCCATCCCAACTAGAAGGATCACCAATCAGTCCATCTCCCTTGGTGGAAACAAGCCACACGAAATATGCCGAAAAAGAAGTCATTATCCCGATTAGTGACACAGTGGCATATTTGGCATGAAGCGGAATCGTCTTGCCCGTTGCATAGTACTCGAACATCGCTTCTCCGAAGTATCGATTGGTCAGCGTTAGCCTGAACATCCTCTCGCTGGAAATGGAGAATAGGAAAGCGGAAGGAACAGCAAAAGATACTGTGGGTAACCCAGGAACCCAGATTCCTATGAATGCAAATACAAGGAAAATCGAACCCAGAACGACATACAAACGACTCTTCGAAGTACTACTAGAAACGCAGTATTGCTCTACAACTTCGTCTATGGTATCCAGCCTGGCCATTTGACTTCCTCCATTCGAACGATTAACAGCGTTTAAGGAAGCGTTTAGCGAACCCTCAAGCGCCTGACTTCACTCATGGGGGTATGAGCGGGGAATTCATTCTTCCTCGGGCTGCCTCCAAAGGTGACCCACTCCGCCTTGCGGTGTTGATTTCTGGTGGAGGCTCAGGGCTCTCCTCCCTCCTGAAGCACCAATCATCAGAGGGGCGAAACCACAGAACAGTCCTCATACTGTCCGATAGGATTGACGCGGGAGGGTTGGAATTCGGTAGAGAATCGGGCATCAGAACCTTGGCGATACAACTACCCAGTGAGCCTGACTTGGAAAAAAGGAGACTCCTTCATGAACAGGAAATTCACGAAGCATTGACATCTTATGATACAGAGCTTATCGTCCTAAGTGGCTACATGAGGATATTGACCCCATGGTTTGTGGGGAAGTGGAAGGGCAGGATCGTCAACATTCACCCCTCCCTCCTTCCAGATTTCCCAGGGGCACACGCCCATCGGGATGTTCTATCTGCTGGTGTTTCCACTACCGGGTGCACCGTCCATCTCGTGGATGAAGGAGTAGATTCCGGACCCATCCTAGCACACAGGGAAGTTCCAGTGATGCCCGACGACGACGAGGCTTCTCTTCAGGAACGAGTCAAGAGAGCCGAGCATCTACTGTACCCCTCAATAATTGACCTCCTGGCTTTGGGTGAGATATCAATTTAGATCTTCAGGCCGGTTCACGTTCCTCAGAACTCTTGGGTCCTCCATCAATAGGGAGTGTCGGACTTCCTTGAACTGTCTGTGGAGGGGCCTCCGATCTCCATTCCTCAGCATTTTTCGTATTGTCTCTGGCCTAACCAATGCCAGAAGTGGATGGGGCTTTTCTCCATCAAAGGGCATTATCAGGGAATCAGACTCTCCTATCTCATTCCTTAGAGATTTGAACAGTTCTGCAGAAACCCAAGGATAGTCAACTGGAGCAAGTTGTAGGAATTCAATCTCCTGAAACTGCGGATCAAGCAAGGCTTCTTCTATTGCTTCTATCGGACCGGAGAAAGGCCTACTATCCAATACCCATTCCACGTCAAAACCCTCATCTATTGAAGATCCGTAACCCTCAACGTCATCGGGTGAAGAAACAGAAATTCTAATCGGCTCCAAACCCGCCTCTGCAAGTGCGCTAACAATCCTACTAATCATGGGCTCCCCATCGATTGGAATCATGGCCTTGTCGGTCCCCATACGAGAAGAACGACCACCCGCCAACAATAGAGAACGCAAACCATCACCTTAGCTCGTCCAAGCGATTCATGGCGTGCTGAATTTCCTCCATCAGATCCAATGCCCTGTTTACCAGAATCTCCCTGTCTTTCCGCGCAGAAGCTTCAGACAACCAACCCATCAATTGTGAAATGTCTTGGGCATCTCGCTTGATCGTCCACTCCAATACCTCCTCGGAAACAGGATCGTCAGAAGGGAGCAACCGTTCTGCCACGATTCCCAGAGTGGGTCCCAACGGATGAGTACTACGGATGATTTCCCTCAATCCTCTCTTTTATCCGTCCTAGCAATGAATCCCCAGAGGGGATTTCGACCCCCGAAACAATTTTCCTGAGGTTCCCGTCAATTTTCCCGCTACGCTTGAAAGACACGAAGGTTGAAACTAATGCCAAATGGGAATCAACCCTCCTCCCTTCGCACCAGGCTCTAACCGTATCTTCCGATGGAGGAGGGTGTCCGGCCCGAAGAATTTCTTCAATACTCAGTAATATTGCTTCTGCCGGTTCCTTTCGGCCAATAGAGGCAGCCAGCACTTCCCACGGACTGGTACCAATTCTTGCGTGGTCTAAATTCGCAAGAATCAATGCAGCTAGTGCCACATCCTCTCTTCCATGCCTCTTCCAGAGCCTCTTTACCAGATGCAGTAACACTTGTTGGTCATCACCGGCCTCGGTGAATAGCCACGAAGCAACCAACCTTAGCAAATCATCTGGAGTTCCCAGATGAAAGGAATACCCAGAGGCAGCCCCAAGACGATCAGTACTTGACTTCATAATCATCGCTGGGACGCCGATGGGGTACGCTTCACGAACTAACTTAGACAATCTCCGGTCTGATCTATGCACTCCGCTGGATTGACTGGAGAGAAACTCGTCTAGAATCGCCTCGCTACTCATCTGCCCTACTCTTTCTTAGTGAGGGTCTTTACGGTTTCAAATATGTCCCCCATCCTATCTACGGAATCTTTCAGTCGCATTCTGAATTCGTCAATGAACGGTCTGTGAACTATGTCTTCCAGCTGCCTGTCCATGCTTCTTGCAATTGCCCTATGTTCGGATTCCGTGATGCCAAACATTTTTCGTAGATAGGCAATTTGTGCGAGTACGTCATCTGATCTGTCTGTGTGGATCAACATAGCTTCCAGTACCTGTTCGTACACCAAACGCATCTCCCTCTCGCCTATTTCCTCACCTGTATCGGGTTCCCTACCACTGATTACCGAATCGTAAACCATCTTTGGCTCGCTTTCTTTCAGCTTCAATGCATGGCTCATCTTTACTAGTATCCTCTTCTCTCCATTGGTTATCTGTCCATCCCGCAAAGCCAGGCGGGTTGCATTCCAGAAAACCCTGCATCGATCCGTCTCCACATCACTCACGCTCCTCGATGCACGCCTTCCGACTTAACGACTGGGTTTGTCCCCTTTCTGCAATTTATCCCAACAGGAGCCTTCATGAATGCCCCGTGCTCCGGGAGACTGCTAATCAGCCCTACTCGCGGGCGCCCTGCGCCCATCCGAACCCCCCCGCCAAACTGGCGAAAATAGGGGGCAAGGCCCCGTTTCGGGGGCCGAAAGGCAAAGGAGAAATGAAAATAATGTCATCAGAAGGAAAATATGTCATACACGCAACTATTAGAGTCGACGGAACCGTCGCAAGAAAGGACGTAGTGGGAGCAATATTCGGTCAGACCGAAGGCCTGCTAGGAGAGGGATTGCAGCTTAGGAAGCTGCAGCGAACCGGACGAATTGGACACGTCGACGTGAATCTAAACAACAACAAAGGTAGAGTCCAAGGGCAGATTGAAGTATCGTCTTCATTGGACCAAGTCAGTACGGCTGTGGTTGGCGCCGCTCTAGAAACAATTGATCGAATCGGCCCGTGTAAGGCCGTGATTAAAGTCAAAGAGATTGAGAATATCCAATCTGCAAAGAGGGATCATGTGATTGATAGAGCTAAGGAACTACTATTGGGAATTGTCAACTCAGGAGCCGGCGAGTCCAAGAACATCCTGGATGAGGTTCGAGCAGTACTCACTTTGGACACCGAAATAGACTACAAAGAGATGACAGCCGGACCCAACGTAAAGGAATCCGACGCCATCATCATTGTCGAAGGAAGGAACGACGTTCGAAACCTATTGAAGTATGGCTTCAACATCGCCATTGCAACTATGGGTTCAGGCATCAAATCAGAGCTATCTGAGCTCGCGTCCAAGAAGAAGACGGTTACCGCATTCTTGGACGGAGACAGAGGAGGAAAACTGCTCCTATTGGAGCTGAGTGGAAAACTGGGTAAGTCCCTGACTCACGTTGCCTTTGCACCTCCGAGCCGAGAAGTCGAGCATCTTGAGGGCAAAGTGATTACGAAGTGTCTAGGACAGAAGGAACCAGCATCCAAGGCTGTAGCCAGAATCCAAACCGAAGTTCAGAAAGATGACGATGCATCTGTGGGTAAGGGAAAGGCCTCGCTCGAGGCCCCCGAAGAAATCAAACAATGGTCCCCCTTCTTCGACGGACTGAAGAGAAACCAGGCTGTGATAGTCCTTGAGGACGGAACCAGTTCAAGCCCAATCAGCGCGAAGGACTTGGAAGGGGCCCTTGGAACTACCGATGGAGCCCAAGGCCTAGTTTTTGCAGGCAAGGTTTCCAATAGGATTTTTGAACTTGCGGCCGGAGCCGGAATCCACAATGTTGTGGGTAAGTCAGTGGGTATCGAATCACTCAAATTAGGTGTTCAAGCATACTCTGCCAGCGACCTGCAATGAGGTTAACGAAACGAAGATTATTGGCAGGGCTATGCCCTGCCAGAAATCACCCCCTGCGGATGGGTTTGAGCAGAAGCCATCAAAAGTCTCTCATGCCCGCTCGGACTGATGCAAGACACCACCATGGCAATACTCTCTCTCTATGGGGTGTTGTCTGTTGCATTGTTTGCACTATGGCTAAAACATAGGTCAGTGCTTACACAGAGGGAGAAGATGCTGGACAAACTCGGTTCGGTAAGGGGCAATCTGAATGACACATCCCAAAGATTGGACCTTCTCTCTCGTGGAGTAGACACAATCCTCTCCGACTCCCCGGAAGTACATGGGTTGCTGGGAGCGCATCGTTCTCTAGAATCGGCCGAGTCACTATTATTCAATCAAGGCATTCCTGTCAGTAACAGCGAATCATGTGCAATTGCCAGCCATGCATCCAAGGACCTTCTGAAGCACTACCCAATCAGCGATAATTCTGAGGTTCCGCCTCAAATTCCTGGACTCAAACCACTCTCAAAGAGACTAGCGGCCATTTTGTCTGAAGCAGAGATGAGGGCCGAAGACATCGAACTCTCTGCCGATGAACACAGGCGTCTGGGAGAGCTATTCCATGCTACTGGCAGGTCTGACTGGGCCGCGGACTGTTTCCAGAGGGCTCATGATCTGGATCCCGAGGACGAGTCAGCCCTAAGGTCACTCTCTGACATCCTGAGACAACGGGGTGATCTTGAGTCTCTAGATAGAACTCTTGAGAGGCTTCTGGCGATTGTTCCAGATGATGTTTCAACCCTCAATGAACAGACAATTCTTCTCGATGGTAAGGATTCTGAAAGAACCATGAGAAATCGAAAGAGGCTTGAGGGACTGGGGGTCGATACTACAATCTCAGAAGAAGAAGTAGAACTCTCAGAGATTGCGAAAAGAGCTAGGGAAGCCGACAAAGGGATCCCTAACACCGCCAATACTCTAGAAAGTGCATCAAGCCTAGTGGAGAGAGCAGCCAAGCAACTGATGTTAGGTGAGGTGACAGCGGCCTTGGAATCAGTAGAATTGGCACTGCAGGAAGACAGGTCATATGGTCAAGCATGGCTCCTCAAGGCTAGGTTGTTGTCAGCGGGAGAAGGCAATACCAAGGAGGCAATAAAGTGCATTAGAAGAGCAAACGCTCTAGGTGAATCTACGATAATCCTCGAATCAGAGATCCTCGACAATGATGGGCGGTCTGACGCAGCAATCGAGGTTCTAACTGAACATCTGGAACAAAAACCTGCAGATGCCGATGCCCGGGGAAGGCTTACCCTACTATGGCTCAAGAAAGGGGCGATAGAATCCTCCCGAAAGACATTGGAAGATGCGCCTGAGGAGTCCTGGGAGAGAGCGCCATTGCATATCATGAAAGGACGGCTACACTTGGTCGATTCAGATGAGCAGAGAGATGAGACCGGTAATCACGATCAGATGGCAATTATTGATGCCCTCGTTTCCTTTGACAAGGCCATTGAGATAG
>DASCSS010000030.1:0-33214 GCA_034399535.1 Candidatus Thalassarchaeaceae archaeon | reverse complement strand
CTAGGGAGGATGATGCCCCCGAGTACCACGGTTACTCTGTGACGTATCTGTAATTCTGGGCCCTACCTACAGGCCCATCATGATGGCCTTTGTCATTCAGGGGTCTCTAAGTAGACCCTCGATGATGCCGGTGATATTTACGTTGACGAATATGTTGGAAATTATATCATTCTGGCGTGATTCCTTCCTTCTTGAGAAATCTCTCTAGTCCCTCCTCATCGAGGGTGACCCCGAATAGATTGGAGAGGTAATCGACCATGTTTTCGATGTCGAACCCATCGACCACGATTCTGCCTAACTCCCGGCCTCCTTTGGAACCACTCCTGACAGAGGCGGAAAACTCGATGTCGTCTCCGCTCTTGCCCACACGGGGCCTAACGAACGTGATCTCGCTTGCATCTATCTGGAATCTCCTGGATTTCACTGTCACACCGTCGAAGGTGAAGTCATCCCAGTATTTCTGGTAATAGTTTCCAAGCAGCCTAAGCGTCGATATGAGGCCAGAGACTAGTCCAGTAAGAAGGAGAATGAAGGCTAGGAAGAAGAGGAAAACCCCCAACCCGACCCTAGCAGATTCGAACAACCCAGAATCATCATTATTCAATTCTGAAAAAAAAGTAAAAATCCCGGCAAGTACGCAAAATCCTCCTAGAAATACTCCTACCAAACCGCCTTCCATTCGGAGCAAGTTTATCGAATTCGCATTCCCCTTGACTCTCACTACCCCGTTGTGCATCTCCTTTACCTTAGCAAGACGGAACTCCGGGAGGTTCATGTCATTCGGGCGGAGATTCACCTTTCTTAATATCATAATATCATATTGTTATCCCTTATTGATGTGTATACGTAATGATGGGGCCCTAGTGTATGCCCGCGCAAACTAGGGTAGGGAACATGATACTCCCGATAAGCGCGCTATTCGATTTCCCTCCAATCAGGAAAGTAAGAGTCTCCGGCAATAATCGGCGGGCCGACAAGGCGATCTCCCCCACTGGACACAAGTAGACCCGATTCAGTTATTTCGGAGTAGTAGTTTGAGCAGATTTCCTCGGGCCAACCATCGTAAACTGCATGGAACTCAAGCACGGGGTCATTCTCCCATTCTAGATCAACCAGTGCCTTGATGTCTTCAAACAAGACAGAGCGCTTTGCTGATTCAATAATCCATCAGTGAGGCCATTCTACACTTAGTGTAAATAATGTTACATATTTTAATCAGGCACACTCGTTGATTTATCTAATTCGTGTGATTGGATGGAATTACAGTGGCTAGCGATACAATGCTTACAGAGGGAAGTAATCCGAAAACCAGGTCAATTAAGGGTAGAGCGGCATCTTACATACAAACACCAGTTTACTGGTACCCCACAATCCCCAGAGTCCTGATGATCGTTGTCCCCTTACAGTTAATCGCAATTGTCAAGATACCCGGAATAACTTCCAGCGGTGCATATTGGTTAAGCGTAGGAGTGACCTTGCCCTTTGTGAGTTGGTCTCTTGTTTATTGGAAAGTATACCAGTCGGTTTTCGTAACGGGGAGGCCTGAGAAAGGGCCCCTATCCAACTCAGAATGGAAATCATTCACTTTCCGTGGGTGGGGGGAGGAATCGCTAAAGGCATTCATTCTGGAGTCAGATTCTGATAGCAAGGACCTGATAATTTACCTCCATGGATATAACTCATCCATGCCAAGGGGGGAATCTAGGGCATTACAATTCTATGAAATGGGGATGAATGTCATTAGTCTTGACCAAAGGGGCTTTGGTAATCAAGGGAAGAGGAAGGATTGGACACTGCTGAAGGCCGTTGCAGATATCGAGGGACTTCTAGAATGTGCTCCAAGGGTTCTCGAATTCACCCCAAATCGGCTTTGGATATACGGCCACTCAATGGGGGGTTTCCTTACAATGAGGCTCTCTTCTCATCCATCTGGCTGGTGGGAGGAAGCCCTCAAAGGAATCATCCTAGAGTCACCTGTAGCTTCGTTTCCTAGGATTATTGACATGAACCTTCCTGGCAGAACAATAATGGCTAAACCCTGGGTAAGACATATCCTTAGGAGGGAATATGAACGAATTCACCCAGACCTAGAAGTAAGATATGCTACCTCAGAACTGCCATTTTCCGGAGTCCCAATTGTCCCTGTCCTAGTGATCCAGGCTGAAAATGATGAAACTCTTGGGGGCGCTCACTTCGATTTGGTAAAGAAGCACCTCTCGCATATCTCGGAAATTCATGTCGTAGACATGCCTCACACATCTCAAGTTGACTCGAGCGAACGTCGTGCTATCGTGGATGTTTGGATGAAACATCAACTCGCCTAGAGACTAATAGAGCCCGCTGCGAACCCCCTCGATTCCAATGGGGCCTCTAATCATTGGGCTTTCGGTGGTGCAAGATGGGGTTGACTGTTACTCTATGATCTCTTGGAAATGACCCAACTTCCACTCTCGTAGTGTTGTTTCGATTAGGAACAGAGACTATGGTGTGTAATGCGTGTATAATGCGTGATTATGCTTGAGATATCCGGTAATGCTTGGGTTATGCGTGGTTAATGCTAGTGTTTCCCGGTGTCAATCACTCGTTATGCGTGGCTTATGCTTAGGCACGCATAACCGGTTTCAGATTTGCATTGGGTCCCCGATAAGCAGTGAGGTCGATTGCTCACCGACACCCCTAGCGGGCCATGTCGGCCACGCTCATGCCGGGTCTTCTTCTGCTTTCAATTAGTCATCCCCATTGGACTAATTCTAATAATTAGTTAATAGCAACGACACAGCCAATACCCTATGTCAGCTGAGGCCACCTTCTTTTGATCTCCCTGAAAATTACTCTGGATATCACCATGGAAGCTAGCAGGAATAGTCCTGAGACCCAGATCGGGGCCTGTTCGCTAGTTGCGAGCAGGTAAGTGACTACCAGAATTCCCGCACCGTAAACGGCCCTGAAGGCCGAGTAAACCATGAAGGAACGGAAAATCTTGTTCCCAAGCAACCTCTCCTTGAGAGATGACTTATCACCCTCTGGCATGGAATCCAACTCTTTGTCAGTGCCCATGCTCGATTAACCCTACAGAGTCGGCCCCGTACAGGATCAGAATCATTAGCAGAACTCCGAAAAGGACATTCCTAAGCGCACGTCTCCCAGTCTCTGGGTTGTGAATATCCGGCAGGGTGTCAACCGTGGCTACGTACAGGAAGGTTCCAGCGGCAAAGAGCATTGCTAGGGCGACTGTCCCTCCCTCAAGCTCCTTCAGGGCAAGGAAGGAAAGCAATATCATCACGGGCGTAGCCAGCGAGAACAGCAAGATATCCTTGATTGAGTCGTTCCTCTCCTCCCTCTCGTGCATGGAGAAGACTCCTAGGCTGAATGCGGCTGGAACCTTGTGGATAAGGACCGCTAGTGCTACCAAAGCCGTAACTGCTTCCGTGCTCCCTGCGGCTGCAGAACCTATTGCCAGGCCATCTGCCGCGGAGTGCAAAGAGAGCCCTAGGACAATTATCCAGGGGGAGTTTCGGTGATGGATGTGCTCGTGTCCGTGATCGTCCTCGTGATTGTGATGCTCTTCGTGAACTGCGTGGCCTATACCTGAGCCTTCCAGAATCAGCATCATCAGGAATCCAGCCAGAACGGCCCCGCCCATAGCGAAATGCCCTAGTTCTTCTTCGTGCCCTAGTTCTTCTTCAACTTCCCCCTGCTCCTCGTGGTCCTCGGAAGCGAGCTCGAATCCCTCGGGGATGACAACTAATAGGGCGGATGCCAGCAGGATTCCCGCGGCAATCCCAGTTATCTGAGCGAGCCTCTCCTGATTCTCCTTAATGTTGCTAATAATGGGGGCTAGTCCACCGATTAGCGCAAGGAACAGGGTCAGTACGGCCAATTCCCATGGCGCACCCCCAATTTCCACGTTTTCCCGAATTCATTCGAGGTATAATCTATTTCCAATCGTTTCGTCATTTGTTGCGTCGCATTGAAGGAGTTGGGCCACGACCCGCAAGTGTGGAGGTCCCTGAGGAGCTTCAGTCCATGCTTGCCGGATCAATGGGTCCCACCAAGCAGAAGGCGGCCCGATTGGTCGTCGATCTCGCCTCGACAGCCGATGCCTCTGAATTCGTCAGGGTCGACAATGCTCACGTTTCCGGTGTCAGCGTGATTACTGGAGGACACGGCCTCCGAAGATTTCTGTCTGACCTCTCTGGAGACCCTCTGGGGGTCGTTTCTATCCCAACAACCCTGAACGCGGCCGGATGCGATCACGAGAAGATGGATGAGATGGGGATTGACCACCCCGACTTCTTGGAGCAACAGTTCGAGATCATCCACTCATATTCCGAGTTGGGCATAGATGCAACCCTCTCCTGCACCCCCTATGACAGGGGGATCGATACCGAAGATGGCATAGGATCCTGGGCAGAGTCAAACGCGGTCTGCTTCTCCAACTCGTACACCTCCTTGCTAACAAACAGGGAATCGGGGCTCTCGGCCCTAGCTACAGCGCTGACGGGCTGGGCACCAAAGTGGGGACTCCACCTGGATTCAAACAGGAAGCCAAACATCCTTGTGACGATCGAGTGCGACATGTCCGATACTGCTGACTGGAGCGTCCTAGGCGACTGGATTGGGAAGCAAATTATGCCCACCTGGGATCTCCCGTGGGGTCCCATGCCTAGGTTCGTCGGACTGCCTCATGGTAGCTTTGAGATGCGCAAAGCTCTGACTGCATCCGCAGCGAACTATGGCTGTCCCATGCTCTGGGCCGATGGAATAACCGCAAACGCCCCAATCGTGGACTCATATGAGGGTGAACTTTCCTTTACCGAGGCCGACCTACTGGAGAGGTATCGTGAGCTTGCCCCAAGGGGGAGGGTGGATCTGGTGGTTATTGGATGCCCACAGGCCAGCGTCGGGGAGGCCAGAGCGACAGCCGCCGCAGTAAGAGCGAGGATGGAACTCGGGGAGGCCATCCAGGACCAGAGGCTATGGGTGTTCATGAGTTCGCACAACTATGACCTAATTGAGGCGGACGGCACTCTCGATGTTCTCGAGGAAGCCGGAGCGTTGGTTCTTCGGGACACCTGCCCAGAAGTCACTCCCTACAACCGTTCTCGATACAATCACCTACTCACGAACTCTCTGAAGGCCGAGCACTATTTGACCAGTGGACTGAACAAGATGCCTACCAGTGTAGCACCAATTGGGGAATGCGTCGCCCATGCATTTGACGGATCACTTGTACAGGGCCCCCCTCCCGAAATAGGCTCCAAAACTTCCAAGAGAATCCCCACGGCAAAGGCACACAGAGTTGGGGACTTCACCTCAATAGGAATGGGAATCCCTAGTCAGCAGGATTGGACAGTAACTGGGAGGGCACTGGTTACCGACGTTCCAATCACATACCTGGGCTACGTCAATCGTGATTCGGGGGTAATAGAGGAGCCGGGTCATCCCCTTGACGGAATTTCGATAGAGGACACGATTCTGATTTACCCAAAGGGCTCGGGTTCCACGGTAGCCCCTTTCGTCCTCATGGGCCTGATTTACGAGGGCAAGGGACCAAGGGCCATAGTGAACAGAGACGTTTGCCCACTTACCCTTCCAGCCGCCTCACTATTGAGCGTACCCTATGCTCACGGATTCGAGGAAGACCCAACTCTTGAGATAAACTCCGGAGACTCCGTTTCCATGACTCTGTCGGACGGCACAGTTCGCCTAATAGTTGAATCACGCACTACCGAGGTTTGATGTGAAATACTTCCTGCAAAGCCCATGGCCGTGAGCCCAGACCCAGAACCCTGCAAGGATCAGGACCTCGGACTGTTCGAGGTGACCAAGAGGGACGGAGCGGCCCGGATAGGACGCTTCCACACCAAACATGGCTCCTTCACCACCCCTGCATTGCTCCCCGTAGTCAATCCGAACATTCTGACAATCGAGCCACGTGAGATGTGGGAGGATTTCGGAATCGAGGCCCTGATTACCAACTCCTACGTGATATGGAAGAACGATGACCTCAGGGAACGAGCACTGAGCGAGGGAATCCACTCCCTTCTGGACTTTCCCGGAGCAATCGTCACCGATTCCGGAACATTCCAGTCCTACGTCTATGGGGATGTGGAAGTGAATCCTCGGGAGATTGTTGCATTCCAGAGGGACATGGGGGTGGACGTGGGTACGATGCTAGATGTCTTCGGTCGACCCGATATGAACCTGGAACAACTAGAGGGTGCCGTAAGGGAGACCTCTGATAGGGCGCAGATGTCACTTGAAGAGGCAGGAGACGATTTGCTGCTGAATGGCCCCATTCAAGGAGGCCTATACCCCGAACTCAGGATGTTAGCAGCACACGAGATGGCTTCGGCAAGAGGTTCTGACAGGGGATTTGCAATCCACCCAATCGGAGGGATAGTTCCACTCATGGAGCAGCAGCGTTATCGTGAGCTATTCATGATAATGTTAGCATCAAGATCAGCACTCCCTCCCAATCGACCTACACACCTATTCGGATGCGGACACCCTCTGTTATTTCCAATGGCAATCGCCCTAGGAGCCGATCTTTTCGATAGTGCTGCCTATGCGATTTTCGCAAGGGATGGACGTATTCTTACTCCTGAGGGAACCGTAAAGCTGGAGGGCATAAGGGAGTGGCCTTTCCTCTCAAATTCGCTGTCGGGATATACTCCCGAGCAAGTCAAATCTATGGACGACAAGGAACGTTGCAGAATACTAGCACAACATAATCTGGAAGTCACGCAAGCCGAGCTTTCCCGTTGCAGGGAGGCCATTAGAAACGGGACAATTTGGCAACTCGCAGAACAGCGCAGTCACTGCTCACCCCAACTTCGCGATGCATTTGTTTGGCTACAGGACCAACTAGACGAACCCGACGATGGCCCTGTAGGTGAATCAGTTCTGCGCATCATCGCCTCCTGCAATCCCCTCAGGGACGGGGGTGAACCACTGGGGGATGACATCGAGTTCAGACCACATATCCTCCACATGCAAGCACTCCTGGCTACGAGATGGAGGGTCCCCGGGTCATGGTGGGACTCTTCCACTCAGGAACCCAAGCAAATCGTCCTTCTCGAGGGTGCAAGCCCCCCCTGGCGTTACACGGCTCTGGACACCATCATATCCCAACTCGAGTATGAGCCACGATCTGTTGTCATGATCGCAACTCCACTGGGCCCCATCCCATTCTCCCTAGAAGACCTCTCCCCATGGTGTCACCTGACTGGACCAGGAGACATGTGGATGGGAGAGTATAGTGACGAAGAAATACAAGAAGCCCTCTCAGAGTTTGGACTAGCCGACATCCCGATCTTGAGGGTCTCCCCCGAAGAAGGCATTGAGGTCGAGGAAAAGACAACCTCCACTATACGAAACTGGCTCGATCGTTGCTCGATTGTCGACAAACTGTCTGTACTATGCGCCATTCACCCTCTAAACTCATGCAAATTCACCGATGGCATGAGCACAAGGAGATCTAGGACTGACCGTGTCATCAACGTCCTATCGGAGGGCGTGCATGTCCTCTCCCCTCGCCTTTCCGACGGAGGTCTTTCCCTTTCACTGGAGGGTGCCAGGAGATTGAATGACTTCCATCTCACTCCACCGCCGAAGTTCGGGGAAGAAACCCCCGATGAGGTCTTTGGAGGAATTCCCAGGATCCTCATTAGCGACGACGCAATTCCATTTGTGGGAATCGGCAGGAATGTCGTGCATGGGTATTCACTGGGGGTTGACCACCACCTAATTCCCGGGCAACCCTGCCTAATCGTCGACAAAGAAGGCTCACTGGTTGCCCATGGGACCTCATTATCGACATCACTAGACATACAATTCAAGAGGAAAGGTATTGCTGTGAAGGTCAGGGATGGGGCATTGAAGGAATCCAAGTAAGCGGAACTATCCGGGGATTCATTCAAGTGATTGGTGCCTAACCGTGAAACGACTCCCATAGGGAGTCGGAGACGCAAAATGACCGATGTATCAGGAGAGGAGATAATCTCCACCAAGTCCCTTCGGAAGATGTATGGTCAACACATGGCACTCGAAGATGTCAACCTCAGCATCCATTCTGGCTCAATTGGGATATTGGGCCCTAACGGGGCAGGAAAGTCCACCCTGTTCAAGTGCCTGTTGGGACTAATCGGGACAACCTCAGGCGAGGGGAAAGTCCTCGGATACGATATCAGGACCGAGGCCGAGCAGATTAGATCGAGGATAGGATACATGCCAGAGTACAACTCACTCGATCCAGCGCTTTTCGCCGTGGACCAGGTTCGTTACGCGGGGGAGCTTCTGGGAATGAACTCCAGTACTGCGATGCAGAGGGCGCACGAGGTACTCGAATACGTCGGGCTAAAGGATCAGAGATACCGGAAGATTGAGACTTTCAGTACCGGGATGCTGCAAGCCACCAAATTGGCATGCGCACTAGTTCACGATCCCGATATCCTCATCTGCGACGAACCGACAAATGGCCTAGATCAAAGAGCCAGGGCATTCATGCTCCAGACTCTCGATCGAACGGTAAGGGAGGGAAAGCGCACCGTCCTGATGAGCAGCCACGTTATGGATGACGTCCAATCCCTATGTGACAGCATCGTAATGATTCACAAGGGAAGAATAGTCGTCCACCGAAGCATCGACGAATTGGTCAGCCAGGTCGATCGGGAGATGGAGATTATGGTCTGGGGAGGGGCGAGCAAGATGGAGGAGGCCCTCTCATCCAGAGGAATGGTGTCAAGGAGGCTCGGGAGGGTGATCCGAGTCAAAATTTCTGATGAGTCAACCTCTCAAGACATCCTATCCTCCGCTGTCGAAGCTGGTGTCCAGGTACGCCAAATGAAGGAATACACCCCTGATTTGGAGGACATCTTCCTCCTGATTATGGAACGTCTGGGGACTGAGATCAAGGGGTCCTCAGAATTGTTGACACCTGAGCACACGGGGAGTGGTTGATTGGAGGAACAGGTCGACATTGAAGGCGGCAAGACCCGAATGGAAGTGGCATTCGGAGCCGGGGATGGGGATGAGGACGCTACTGCTGTTGTTGCTAGAGCCGATGCATCGCTCGGGACGATTTTCGAACAAAGCTATCGACCTTGGAAAGGCCAGTTAGGACCTAGGTGGATGAGGAACTACGCGATATACAGGCATCATGTGTATGGGTTGTTCACCAGCAAGGGCCACCGTCAATACCACCCCATGGCCCGTCTGCTGATTTTGGTAATTTTCCTAGCATCCCTCGCACCAGTTCCCATGCTATTCCTTTCGTCCCTCTTGGGCCCCGAGGACGGAGGTGTTCTGACAAAGATGTGGGGGGTGAATAGGTACAACCTTTGGGGGCAGATACTGGGCTACTTCCCTCGGAATCTCTGTATGTGGCCACTACTAACTGCACTTGTTGTGGGGGGCATGATTTCGGATGACAGGAAGAACGGGACCAGTGCGATATACTTCTCGAGGCCAATAAACAGGATAGACTATACTGCGATGAAGTTCCTCAGCGTCGCCGTAATCCTTGGTTTTGTCATTGTCTTCTCATATTTCGTGTATTACACCAGTGCGATTGTATTCAGGGCCGAGGGATGGGCATATCTTGTCGACACCATTCCGATGTTCCTCGGAGGAATGCTTGCCGGAATTGTCTTGGTCTTCACCTACACCTCCATTGGGCTCGCCCTATCCAGCATCAGCCAAAGCAAGTTCTTCGCCGCAATTGGATTCCTCAGCCTGATTTATGGTACGAAACTGGTTGCACTCCTGATCGAACTACAATTCGAAACCACCTTCCTCCACATTCTGAGCCCATATGACTGTCTAGCCCATCTGGGGCAGTTGCTATTGGGGATACCATACAATTATGATCACCCGGTCTCATTCTCAATCGTCTCCCTCATTGCGATGAACTTGGCTTCCATCGGAGTTTTGATTTCTAGGGTGTCATCACTGGAGGTGACAAGGGAATGACGAGCCTAAATCAACAACTCCCAGCGGTCCTCATCGATCAGGTTTCCAAGTTCTACGGCCAAGTAGTTGGGCTGAATGACGTTTCTTTGGCAATAGATGGCGGAGTAACAGGAATTCTCGGTCCTAATGGCGCTGGCAAGTCAACACTGTTCAAGATAATGATGGGCCGACTGAAGCCCACTCAGGGCACAGTAAGGCTGTTCGGCATTGACCCATGGATTAGCACATCACCCTATCGTAGGGTAGGCTATGTCAGCGAGTCCGAGAAACTCTACGAGTGGATGACCGCCCTAGACTTCCTGACAACACTTGCGAGACTACATGGGATGACCAGGGAGGAGGCCAGGGAGCGTTCAGAACACGTCCTAGACTTCGTGGGCCTATCCGATGTCATGCACAAGGAACTGGGCAAATACAGCAAGGGTATGAGGCAACGAGTAAAGATAGCACATGCACTGGTCCACGACCCCGACCTCGTAATACTGGACGAACCCCTCCATGGATGCGATCCAATCGCCAGAACCAGCATCATGAGTGTAATCAGGGACATGGGAAGCCAGGGTAAGACCGTCCTCGTATCCAGCCACATACTTGAGGAGATTGAACGCATCACAGAGCAGATAGTAATCCTTCACAATGGCAGGCTACTAGCTCTCGGGAACCTCCATGCAATCCGAGACCTCCTAGACAAGCATCCACATAGGATTCTGATCAAGTGTGACGACCCTAGGGGCCTCGCCGAGCTTTTCATCAAAGAAGAATCGGTATATGGTGTCCGATTCCCCAATCGGGGCCAGCTTGAGATCCAGACAAACAATCTCTCTGCCGCGCACTCGATTCTGCCATCGATTGTCGTCAGGTCCCAACAAGAAGTGACTAGCATCGAGAACCCGGACGACAACTTGGAATCATTACTGGGATATTTGATCAGGGGTGCTAGTTGATGGACAAGAAGGGACTCGACCTCGCTGACACAGTTTGGACGAAACTGGATCGCAAGGCCGGCGCAATAGTCGAGCTAACTGTTAGGCAACTTGCCCATAGGGTATCGACATGGGTCGTCTTCGGAACCGGGGTCCTCCTGATGGCCCTGCTCCTCGCCTTCTATATCGACTCAGTCAGGGAGTCCTTCGAACCGATTGACAATGACGGGGACAGCGTGGACTATGACGGAGACGGATACCCACTAGGCCAGGAGAGGAAGTACGGAACCAGTGACAGTTCACCGTCTGAGTTCCCTGGTTCACCAATATACGTGAAGGAGAGTGATATCGACTGGAACGACTTGAATCGTGTGTTCTACGGGAACAAGTCATGGCAGGGAATCGCCTTCTTCGAGGCTTCTTGGATCGATTACAGCTTCACTGGCAACTGGGATGAGGACATTGTCGATTGGAAAAACGACTCGAACGGAAATCCGAGAGTCGCCGAATGCCCCCCCGGAGTGGAACCCTGGGAGTTGTACGAAGGGAATGCATGTGAGATTGGGGACGAGGACGGCGATGGGCTAGTTACTTACCTGGTTAATGGAAATTGGATTGGCGAAGGAGAAGCTACGGTTCCCGATCAATACCATCTCAATTGGGGTCAAGTGACTGAGGGATTCCACGTAGAACCAGACCCCCAGGAGATGTACATAGACGAGGATGGGATCGACTGCTTCGACTCTTCTGGAACCAGGGTCGACTGCCCCGCAGGAGACAGGCTCTCTGGCAGCCATGGGTTCGATGACGATGGGGATTGTCTACGCGAGGGGTGGGTATACCCAGATGGCAGCCCCCAGCCCCAGGACCCCGAATCCGAGGGCTACCTGTATTACTCGAGTACCAACGGGAACGGCATCCCATGCGACATTATCTGGATAGCTGGCCCGAACGGGCTCGTCTCCAGCATCCAATCGGACGAGAATGTCGATGAGGATCCGGATGACGAGGCCTATGCGGGGGAGTTGGGCCATCGGACATTCATCATTGGAGTGGGTAAGATTGCATTCGTAATATTACTAGGCCTCTTCATCCCCCTGTTCCTTGCCCTGGGGCTCGTCAGGGACGAGACCGAAAACGGGACCCTGCACCTCCTCCTCTCCAAACCAATCCACAGGGCAGAGTTCATCCTTTATCGCCTACTTGGGTATCTGGCCGTTTCTGCGGGTTACGTTCTGGCACTTTCCCTGCTCGTTGGAACAATTGCTGCTGCCATTGGCCCGGGAGAGGGGGTGTTCAGAGTCTCCGATCTCCCAGTGTGGCTGGGAATCGGAATCGCAACCAGCCTTGTTCTAGCAGCATATGGCGCCATGTTCAACACAATGGGGCTAATATCCCCGAAGTACGGCGTCTATGTGTGCATCCTTTTCGGGATTTGGGAGTTCGTGATGGGGACCTTCTCCATCATCAACCCAAATTGGATGGTGTCCAGTATCTCAATTACGCACTGGGCCCTTCAGATGATTGATGCCATCGTATTGATGGCATGGCCAGACACAATCCAATGGGCACAAATCGGGCAGGAGTTCGGGATTAACGATGGTCTCTCTGCCTTCTGGAAACCGCCTGTTCACACACTCGGAGCGAGCCCAGAAATCGCACCCGTCGTCGCCCTTCTGACTAGTGCGGTAGTCCTGCTGTCAATCACCATGGTGATGCTTTTCATCGGAAAATCCGTCTTCAGTCGGCGGGAGATAATGTGAGTGACACCCATGGATTCACCTCAGAAGTTCGAGGGTGACTTCTCCTCCCTGTGGCGATTGGACGTAATGCCACCCCTGCATAGGCTATCCTGGTGGTGGTATTGGGTCCTTGTCATCGTCCCAGACCCAGAAAAACCGAAGCGCTCGAGACAATTGATGACACTTTGGTCCACAAAGGAGACGGAGGCAATCAGGGTCAGCGGCCACTGGTGGAGACCAGGCTCAAGGATGCACAAGGACAAACATGGTGGCTTTGTAATCCCGGGAATGGTATGTGCATGGTGGTATGACGGCGAGAGGATGCACGAGCCTCTGACAATGAGGGAGTGCAGGATGGCCGTTGTAAATGACCAGCATCCACTTTGGCCCGAAGATGGGGACGGAGCTGGAGCGGGGGCCATAGTGCCCATAGATGTCGAGGATCTTTCTCTAGGGATGAATCCGGGAAACAAGTCGATGTGGCTGGGCCTAAGTAGCGATCGAGAGGCCAGGGCAAAGGGGGCACCATCCAGGTTCGAGGCCCTACTTACTCCCTGGTGGGGCCCTCCAAGCGAGTTGACTTACAAGAACAACGAAATCTCCATGGGGATGGGATACGACATTCTTCGACTCCAAGGAATGAAGTCAGAACTTCTGGTAGATGGTGTGAAGCTAGAAGGAACTGCATACTTCCAGAAGGTTACTGTCCAGGCGCCCTCGGTTCCGTGGTTCTGGGGGATGCTTCACTTCCAAGACGGATCGTATCTGGATTGGTTCGTCCCACACATTTCTCCACTTTCCCTTACCAAGGATGACACTCCGTGGCGAAAGCGAGACATCGCCAGAATCCCACTAAAGACCACTGGAATTTTCCATGATAGGTCCCGTGAAACTACCCACGAGTTCGACAATTGCGAAGTCGAACTCTCCCCCTCCAAGGATGGAAATCTCGACGATGAGGCTAATCTCTTGCCAGATTTCGAAATCAGACTTTGGAACGAAACGACGACGATATCATTTGAGATAAATGCAGTCAGCAGAGCCAGGTGGAAATTCGATCAACCAACAAGAGGGGGCATGATTAGCCACCTAACCTACAACGAATACCCATTCGAGGTTAGACAGATTTCCATTCAAGACAGCCTGGGTATTAGAACCCTGGAAGACTACGAGTGGATACATGGAAATGCGGAGCATTCGTGGGGCTTTCTCCACTAGGGAAAAATTCGAACTTCCGCCAACATCTTGAGTGGGCACGCCTTCGACGGATTGTTATCATGGGGGGCTACATTGACGATTTCAGGTCCTCAGTGGATCCGGCGGCCATTCGTTCCGATTTTCCCGAGATTACCGAAACTGAGGAGCCGATTTGGAGGGGCCGACCAACATCTCTGTCCATGGCTGACAAATACATCCTAGGGATATTGGTACTATTCATCCACCTACTATTCTTCGCTGGAGATTGGCTTGAACCCGAGGGTGATGGGCGAGCTAATTTCATCATCAGCCTCATCGTCAATCTCGTTGACCTAACCGGGGCTATGGGCTTCGCAATCATCATGCTAGTCCTGACGAAGATTAACCACTACGCAAACTTCTCGACATCTGGCAAATGGACCACTTCATGGTTGCTGATCGCATCAATTATCCCACTAATTTGGAAGGTGATCGACATTGTTTCGTGGCTATCCGGATTAGTTGGTTCTGAATTCTCCAACCCCCTTCCGACTTGGAACCACCATTGGTTCGCACCTCTGGGGATATTTTCCTTCCTACTCATGTCGATTATTACCAGGTTATACCAGCGTTCTTTCGACTACGCCATTACGGACAAGAGGATTCACATTCGAAAAAACCTCCTATTTTTGGACACGGACGTTCAGGGGATATCATTCCAAAAGGTCGAGAATCTAAAGGCAGATCCCACAATTCTTGGTAAATTACTGGGTTTTGGAAACGTTCACGTTGTTACTGGTTCCGGGGTTGGACTTCAGGTTGAATCATTGGGACTGGACACCGTAATAACTACCGATGTGAGAAGGACCCTTTCAGGATATAGGAGAGGAGTATCGTTGATATTTGGCTGGATAACGATGCAGAGGGAGAGGTCAGAAATGTCTGCAGATCCCGCTAACTGCCTATATGGGGTCAAGAGGCCGATGGACATCTACCGTCTAATTAACGAATTAATGGATTCAAATCTTGGAACAGAAGCCCATGATTCTAGTTGGCCTGATTCAGAGTAGGAAGTACTTCTTCCGCACCGTTCATAACGGTGAGTCCGCCCACTGCGATGCAAGGGATTGAGATGACAGACGTAGACCTGATGACACTGGCAGCACAGAGCATTACGCAAGGTGACTTCATGGGGGCGATGTCTATCTTTGAAGGGCACATCGACGCCAATCCTGAAGATCCCGCAGGTTACCATGGTTGGGCCGAATCCGCCTTATTTGAGATTCAAGAGAATGGGAACTTCGATGAGAAAGGGAATGACCGGATAAACGAGGGCCAAGTAGCTGCCTACTTCAAGAAAGCAGCCGCCCTAGACTCCCAGAGTACTGAATATCAAGCCGCCTATGCTAACGCACTGATAGAGTTCGACCGCATCCCTATGGCTATTAGGGAACTCAAGAAGTTGAAGGAACTGGGTGATTCGTCGGACGACTTCGATGTGACTCAGGACCTGTATCAGGCCGCAAAGATGCTCATCGACAATATAGACTTCAAGACAAACTTCGATAGGAGTGAGCAATTCGCAAAGCAATTCCTACCCGTAGCCGTTGAGTTCGCCTTGTTGGGCATGGGATTCGCTTCAGCAGAGGAAGCGCTCGAGTATCTCCAATCAGAGTAGGAGGGCCTCCATTGCAAAGCGACCGATACGTGGTCGCCATTGGTTATCACGGGCACGCCTTCCATGGCTCTCAGATTCAGCCTGAGGTCCGTACGGTAGAGGGCTCCATCCGGCAGGCGCTCATTAGGTTGACATGGTGGGAAGAGGGTTGTCTCGAATTGTCCAGTAGGACAGACGCTGGAGTTAGCGTTAGATGCAATTTGGCTAGGATCGACTTGCCGACAGCAGTTTCCAGCACAGCCAGCGAGGATTCCATAGTTCGGGCCCTGAACGATCACCTTCCCGTCGGAGCAGTCGCCCTTTCCGCATCACGCGTTCCCCCCGATTCGAAGATTAGATACGCAAATTTTCGCAGGTACCTGTATCTACTAGAGGCAGTGGAGGAATGGCCACAGTCGCCCGAATTGGGGTTGCTAAATGATGCCTGTGCTATGATTGTCGGCCAACACGACTTCAGAAACCTCTCTAAGAACGAAGAAGGGCGAAACCCAGTTAGAACCGTCGAAGGATGCTCCCTTTGGCTTACTGCAAATAGACGCCCAGTTGGTTTCGAAATCAGTGCCAAGTCCTTCTTGTGGAATCAGGTACGAAGGATTGCATCCGCCTTATCGGGAATAGCATCAGGACGTCTAGAGCTAGCGGACTTAGAATCCGCACTCAGAAAGCCTGACGTCCCGGTCGACCTTGGACGGGCCCCTTCAGAGGGCCTGGTTCTGTGGGGCATTTCTCATTCGGACTTCAAAGGACCTCTTCCAGACTATCTTCCCGACCCCTCCTCGTTGTCCTCACGCCCATCCGATCCTCGAGAATACAGAAGATGGCTTTCAATGTCCGGATACGAGATGGCCGCTCTTCTGGAGAAAGAATGGAGTGCCAGACTCAATTGAGCTCAATGCGGACCAAATCCCCATCTGAGCAGGGCAACGCCTCTCTTAGGAATGACCCTGAGATGATTTCTGCAGTACTGGTGTGCCTAGTGAGATCGGGGATTAGTACCGCGCACCCCTCCCAAACCCCCCCCTCTCGTGAAATCCTAGCACAAAATGCTGTAGCCCCCCCAAACGACTTCCCATCTCTCTCGAATCCATCTATCCTATGTGGTTCGGTGGACTCAACTGAATCTCCCGATTCTAGGCCAGCAATTATCCTGAGTTGCCTGAAGAAATCTGCCGACACCCCGTCAACCTCAACATTCAATGTGCCTGGCCACGCTCCTACGCCCAGAACGCGCTTGAACTGACTCTGGTAATGATTCTGGGACATGAATACCTGGGCTCTTCCAAGCCCGCTACTCACCGTCCCACTGATTCTCACGACCATGGCGGGACACCATGGCACATAATTTTCGGCATGGAGGCTACAGGTCGATTACAGAAGACTGACGTGCTACTGCCCAACCCATCGACTCAACCTCTCTCGTCTCAGGAGATTGCTCGTCAATCAGGGGGTTGGAATGGTTCAGATGGATGAAAATGATATCAGGATCACCCTCTTCCTTGGCCCCGATTCGACTCAGAGACTCAGAGACGGATGGATGTGGAATCCTGGAGAGATCCCTTCCCGGCAACTCATTCCCATCCCAGAAAGTCCCGTCAATCAACGCCACGTCTACTCCCAAGTCCGTCAACCAGCTCTTTACTCCCTCAGACCCATATAGATCTAGAGTCTGGTTCCATGAATCTTGATCAGGAAGGAATAGCAACGTTTTGTTAGGCCCCGAGATTAGAATTGCATGGGTATCAGATTGATCGTCTCTATGGGGGATGGGAATTAGCGTGTATCGGAAACCACAGCCTTCCGTTGGCATGAAAGGAGAATTTGCACAAACCTCCACTAGTTCAAAGGGGCTATCTAAACTCCTGGCGATGACCACTTCAAGGACCTTAGAACTGGCCATTAGTGGCACTGAATCCAGCCCCATTGCCTCCTTTCCAAATTGACCAAGACCATCTATATGCCCCAGATGGGTGTGTGTCAGGCACACAGTCTCTGGGATTGCGACACCGCCCAAGCCAAGACAATCAGATGCAATGCCTAATTGCTGTGCAATTGCCCTCGACGCTTCGATCAGGTGCAGGCCACCGTCCTCCCCCATCACGGCACAAGATGTCGGATGGAGCCTTAGTGAGTGATCATTGAGAGCCGTAGTACACCTATCGCAATTGCAGCCTGCCTGGGGGACGCCCCCATCTTGGGCTATGCCAAGTATTGCAACCCTCACGCCGCCCGATACCATGCCTATGGGATTGGCCATCCGCCCATGAAGCCCTCGATGAATCTCCAAACACTTCCGATTAAGCCTTGAACCAGAACTCTTTCTGAATGCCATGGCAGTCGACCTGTCGTGGATGCGCGAGAGATACGAGGACCTCCGCTCCCAAGGACTTGACTGGAACCCTCCCACCTTAGAGGCCGCCAGCGAACCGAGATGCCTAATCGACGGAAAAGAGATGATTATGCTTTCAGCTAACAACTACCTCAATCTCACAACCCACCCGAAGGTCGTAGAGGCGGCAATCGAAGCGACTAGGAAGTACGGTGCAGGTTCGGGCTCAGTCCGAGCAATTTCTGGGACAATGGACATTCACCTAGATGCAGAGAGGCTCTGTGCTAAGTTCAAGGACGTAGAGGCCTCCCTGATATATTCTGCAGGGTACACAGCTAACGTGGGACTGATACCATCCTTGGTAAGGGGCTCCGAGGATGTAATAATCTCCGATGAGCTCAATCATGGATCAATTATCGACGGAATCAGACTTACAAAGGCTTCTCGAGCAGTCTACCCTCACAATGACATGGGGGCACTCGAAAGGGTGTTGCAGGAGAACGAGGATTCAGAGAGGAAGTTAGTAATCACTGACGGCGTTTTCAGCATGGAGGGGGATATAGCGCCTCTTGACGAGGTCGCAAAACTCGCCGAAGAGTACGGAGCAATGACCTTCGTTGACGACTGCCATGGCGAAGGGGTCCTGGGTGGTGGAAGGGGGATTGTCTCTCACTTCGGGCTTCAGGGCCAGGTAACCTTCGAGATTGGCTCATTCTCCAAGGCACTGGGAGTCCAGGGGGGGATAGTAGCTGGCAGCGAGGATGTCAGGACCCATGCCTTGAACCACAGTCGCTCATGGCTGCTCTCAGGAAGCCAGCCCCCTGGTGTCGCCGCAGCCCAGAAGGCAGCCATTGAGGTTTTGATGGACGAGCCCGAGCATGTATCCCGATTATGGGAAAACACCGAATTCTTTCGTCAGGAGCTCGATTCAATGGGTTTTGATACGGGTGTCAGTGAGACTCCGATAATTCCGGTAATGTGTGGAGAAAGCAGCAAGGCAAAGGAGCTCTCCTCGGCGCTGGGGGAAGAGGGAGTACTGGTGGGGGCAATCGTTTTCCCAATGGTTTCCCGGGACAAGGCCAGAGTTCGGACTCAGATGTCTGCTGGCCTTTCAAGGGACGATCTAGACTCAGTCCTCACTGCTTTCGACAGGTGTGGGAGGCAGGTGGGACTGATTTGAGCGACGACCTCGCACCTCATGACGGTCTCGGAAATTGGCCAGTTAGCTGCATTATCCCTGTCCAGTGGGGAGACATGGATGCATTCAATCACGTCAATCACACCGTTTTCCTAACCTGGATGGAGACAGCAAGGATGCACTACTTCGAGTTATGTGGGATCGTCGAGATGCTCGAGAAGGAGGGGATCGGACCCATTCTTGCAGGTCTCAAGGCAGATTATAGTGCACCAGTGGAATTTCCCGATAAAGTCACAGTACGAACCACAGTTTCCAGACTAGGGAACTCCTCTTTCGATATGGATTACACGGTCACAAGTGAGTCAAAGGGCGACAAGGAGGTAGCAAAGGCCAGAATTTTCTGTGTAATCTACGACTATAACGAAGGAAAACCAACTCAGATTCCCGAAGCGATCAAAAAAAGAGTCCTTGAAATCGAGACGTTGACAAACTAATCAGGCATCTCCGACTACCTCATCCATCTCACTGTCCCCCTCTTTTGCTCCAGGATAGTCATCCGAAAACACAGTAACCCTCATTCCCTCAAATGGATCCAGGCCCCTTTCAATCAAACGCAAAATCCTCCATCTCGGGGCATAGGACAGGTGAACGTAAATAGGTCCAGGCAATAGAATGAGGGCCAAACCGCCGAATTCGAAAACACCCCCAACATGGTAGAATCCAGAGAACCCCAGGACTAACAGTCCCAGGAATGGAAAGGGGAATAGGTATCTCCTTCGAAACTCAAGCCTCACTGGGGGCCTCTTTATCACCATTGAAGAAAATAGGGAAACCAATCCCAGCGAAGAAGTGATTGCTATCATGACAACTGCAAGTTCCAGCCACCTCCCTAGTTCTCCAAGGTAGACCGAGAGCAATAACAGGGGGATTGCAATTAGAATTCCGTAGAATCCCCCCACGAATGCAGGATTGGCCAGTGTCAATGGGTAGCTTAGGAAAAGTCCGCTCAAACCCCCAGGTTCTAGCATTTGCCGGTGTTTCGTGTCCAGTCCACCGACTACATCCCTCCAATCAGCCACAAAACTCGGGCCCCATGAGCTTCTCTTTTGTCATTTTCCCATTTTTTGGCCATTTTCGCACTCCAAAGGCAGTTTTCCTAAAAAAATCCCTCAGAATTCAATTACGGAGGGATTATGACGGAGGCACTAGTACCAATTGTGCTGGGGATAGTAATGCCAGAGGAAGACTCACTTTTCACAATCTCAGATAAGCACTTGGATAGCGGACTGCGGGGAATCCCAGTGGGGACATGCCGAACTTCCTACGTCGATCCACTCGAGGGGGTTCACTACGTGGGTTATCCAGTGGGAGATTTGGCAAATCTGGAGGAAGAGGACGTAATCTACTTACTAATCTACAAGAGGCTACCCAACAAGGACGAATCCATTGCATTCAGGAAGGAGCTCGCCCATCGAGGAGAAGAGATCCCAACCGGTGCCCTAAGGGTCTTGGAGACTCTGACCCCTGGAAGCGGCCATCCCATGGACTGGCTTTCCATTGGCATTATGGCAATGGGAGCGGCTGAAACTACAGGAGATGTCAGAGTCGACTCGATGAACCTGATTGCTAGGATGCCAGAGCTAATGGCCAGGATTTTCCTACTTCGGGGGGGTCAGAAGGAGAATCTCCGCCCAAGGAACACAAAACTTGGCCTGGTCGAGAACTTCGTTCACATGCTGGGAGTTGATGGGGCAGATGCCGAGAGGATGAACAGGGTCCTCCGGTTCTTCTTCATCCTGCACATGGATCACGGAGGGGGAAATCTATCTACCTTCTCGGGAAAGGCGGTCGCATCGGGAAAGGCATCAGTATATGCTTCTCTGGCCAGTGCAATGAACGCCCTCTCGGGCCCGCTCCATGGGAGGGCAAATCAGGCCTGCTTGGAATTCGTTCAGAGGATTGGAACATCGGACCACTCCGAAATCGAATCCTTCGTGAGGTCAGAATTAGCAGCAAAGCGTCCGATTTACGGTTTCGGACATGGCGTCTTGAGGGCCGAGGACCCTAGAGCAAGGCTCCTGATAGAGCTCGGTTCGGAAATCTGCCCCGATGACGAACATTTCCAAGTGGTCAAGGCACTGAGGGAGATTGTACCTTCGATACTAAAAGAGCATCCCAAGATAAAGAATCCATACCCGAACGTCGATCTGGCAAGCGGCAGTCTCCTACATGCGATTGGATTCAGGAAGCCCCATTATTACACGACATTCTTCGGTTGGGCCCGAGTAGCAGGGATATGCGCCCAGATTCTCGATGAGAGGAATGCACGGGACGGCCGAGGTGTGCCCATCTACAGACCCAAGTACATAGCAATGGACCAACCCTTGAGGCGGCTAGATTAGCTAGCCACTATGGGTCTTCCCAGCTCCCCTATGGCCTATTATTCTCGGGCTACCCCAGGGGATCCCCCCATCACCATCATTCGTCCACTTTTCCTCCGAACCCGGCCACTGTAGTCTATGACCCTGCTCTTTGACAATTGAAGCCCTACGACCAGAATCCAATTCTGACCAATTGGGAAGGGATTTCGAAGCCTCTTTCATCAGGTCGGACAACTCCTCGGTGGAAACTCCCTGAAGCCTGGTCCTCCACTCGTCGTCCAAGGGCTGGCTTGCTGGTCGTGGCCATCGGGGGCTACCGTTCGGCCTTTCCACAACATCGGGATCCATGTGATCCGAAACAATCGACACGCCTGCCCCCAATAGGGCGTCTTCATGCTTCAATGGGCAGGGCCAGACAAATAGTCCCATTCCCCTGCGAATTTCATTCAGCCTTTCCAACCCTCTTCCATGGAGGCCCACTGGAGGTCCGGGGTTGATCCACCTAGTCCATCCGGTTAGGTACTCTAGGGCAATTCCCATCGACTCCATCCCATCCCTCCTCACGGTTCTGGCTATGGATCGAACAGATGTCCTCGCGAAGTGCGGCATTGCAACCATGCGCTTGACCTTCCAATACCTCCCCCATGCCCTGATTCTGGGCATCAAGCGGGTCACGGGAATGCCAAAACCCTTCGAGTTGGCCACCGGGCCTATTCTCGGCGAGAAACTGCAAACCAGAGTTGATCTGATAGGCAGGTCAAAGGAACCCAACCCCTGCTCAAGAAGATCCATCATTGAACTCAGGTATTCATCGGTGTCTAGCTTGTTTACGGGATGTGGGACTTTGAATTCAATGTCTACTGTCTTCCCCCCTCCCTGCCATAAATCTGTGAATGTGCGGTTGTTCAGAATCTCTCTAAATGTTGAAATTCCGTAATCCCTGAGATTGCTGGTAGGGAGACGCTCAATGCATCTGTCCCTGATCGGCCCTTGTCCGGGGACGAACTCGTCATGGTAGATTACTAGCTCACCGTCTCCATCGATCCTGAGATCGAACTCAACTCCATCTGAGAATTCCATTCCATGCTGCATAGCTGCTATGGAGTTCTCTTTCGGCTGCTCCCAACTATCCATCTGGGACTTGCGAAAGGCAATCAGTCCAAGAATGCACGGGCTCGGCTTCTTCATGCAGCCCCAACGCTCATACTCTGCCACTCTTACCGAATGTGTTGAGAGACATGTCAGAGACCGTAGAATTAGACCGAGCATCAGACCCGCAAGCAGTGAGAGGATACGTGTTCTATGACTGGGGGAAGTCAGCCTTCGAGACTAGCGTTACCGTTGCAATACTTCCACTCTGGTACGCATACTTGTTCCTGGAAGCGAATGGGCTAACCACATCTGTTTTCGGTAAGCTGATGACTTCAGATGCGATTTGGGCTTATTCAGTATCCGCTTCCGCATTGATGGTCGCCCTGATTAGCCCCTCTTTGGGCGTGATTGCAGACCGTCGCGCTATCAAGATGTGGTGGCTCAGGATATTGACCTACGTAGGAGCTGGAGGAACTGTCCTCATCGGTTTTGCACTGTTGGTCGATGGCTATGAGTGGTTGTGGATTCTAGTAATGTTTGTCGTTGCAAACGTCGGCCTTAATGGCGCCGGGGTGTTCTACAACGCACTTCTCCCACACATGGGAACTGACGATGAGATGGATGATATCTCCAACAAGGCATTTGCATTTGGATACTTAGGCGGGGGCCTGTTGCTCCTGATTCACTTCGGAATGGTGCTCTCACTTACTGGCGATTGGGTCGTGCCTTTCTGTATCGCTTCAGCGGGTGTCTGGTGGTATGGATTCGCCCTACTGACGTTCAAGTGGGTTCCCGAACCACCAATCCAGAACGAGATGGACGCAATGGGCATAATGGACTCAACACGATTGGCACTTTCCGAGATTAAGAAGACTTTGAGCGAAACCAACAAGTTCCGAACCTTGTTCATTTACATGCTTGCATACTTCTTTTTCATAGACGGAATCAACACAGTAACCGCCCTAGGGGGAGTCTACGGGCCAGTCGTCCTGGGGCTCACAGCCACACAATTGATGATCACCATTCTGTCTGTACAGTTCGTGGCATGGCCAAGCGCCTTATTTTTCACAATCCTATCCAACGGTGGACGTGTTGGCTTCAGAAACATTACGCTATTCACGATAAAGGAGGGAATTGGAACCAAGAAAGCGCTATCCGTGGCATTGGCCGGTTGGGTCTTCCTTTGCTTCGCAGCAGTTTCCTTCTCCCCCCTTGTCTTCGATTCTCACGATGATCACGAGATAATGTATGAATGGGACGAGGATTCTCAAGCGTACAATGTCCACATCAATTACGATGCACATGGAATTGCACAGAAGCTAGACTATGCGGCGGGCGAATTCGACGAGCAGTTATGGGCTACCGAGTATGCATCCGTATTGCCGATTGAGATGGATGATAGGACTGGGACTTATGATTGGGTGTATGGCAATTCAGCAAACGAACCAGACTACTTCCCTGTAGATAGTGCAATGATGCAGTCACTCATTTCATCAATAGATGACACCCGATTCAGCGTCAGCGTCTCAGGAGGATCCTTGGGCGGAGAGGACAATGTCGGCATCGATCATCCCACTAACTTGGGAGACGGCCCCCTGGACGGTTATACAATGTGGGTCAGAGACAATGTCTGGGCAAAGCTCGGTCTTGACGTCGGCCTTCAATTCCTACTATTGGGTTGTGGCATGGGAATGGTTCTGGGAGGCTCCCAAGGGCTCGCAAGAAGCCTCTTCGGACAGATGGTCCCCGAGACTAGAAGTGCCGAATTCTTTGGATTCTTTGGATTCTTCGGAAAGGTGGCTGCATTGATCGGGCCGTTCCTATATGCAACGATGACTTTGATGTTTGATAGTAGAGTGGGGGTTCTCAGCGTTGCAGTATTGATTCTAATTGGAGCACTAATGATGAAATTGGTCGATGTAGAGGCAGGGAAGGCCGATGCTCGTGCTGAAGACGCCAAGAATCGCGGAATTGCTTGAGATTCTAATCGCCGCGCAATTCTTCCAAGGCCCCAATCACCGAGGCTTGCGTGATTCTCCCACCTCTCTCTCTCAGAATTGACGCCACCTTTTCGATCTCTTCGCCCTCAGCTCCAGCGGTAACCGCCATATTCCTCACATGGAGCTTCATGTGCCCTGCCTGTATTCCAACGGTGGCCAGGGCACGCAGAGCACCTAGGTTCTGAGCCAGACCCGAAGCAGCCATCACCTTGGCTAGCTCGTCAGCGCTTTCGACCCCAAGGAGGGAAACATTCGCTTGTGCTGCAGGATGGACTCTGACTGCCCCCCCTACTAGGCCGACTGCCATCGGGAGCTCAATTGACCCGACCAGATTGCCATTCTCGTCCTTCGACCACTTGGTCAGGGACCCGTAGATCCTCTCGTGGGAGGCGTAGCTGTGAGCCCCAGATTCGATTGCCCTCCAGTCTTGACCACAGGCCAGAGCAACCGCAGAGATGGCGTTCATAATTCCCTTGTTATGAGTCGTGGCCCTGAATGGGTCAGCCTTAGCGAAGTGATAGGCTTGGATCACCCCGTCTATCACTTCCGAGCCCTGCTCCGCATCCTCGCCCCTGTCTGACATCTCCTCCGGAGTGAAAATCGCGCTCACCCGTGCAAGTCTGTGAACCGCAAGGTTGCTGATTATTCTGAGAATCACCGTTCCTCCGGTAATCCCCTCCACTTTCGGTGCGATCGTCTCTGCCATGGTGTTGACTGCATTAGCTCCCATGGCATCCCTGCAGTCGACTAGTATGTGGACTATGACCATGGGTCCGGAACCCGTTTCGATGACTCTGGCAGAAATATCCTTGCACCCCCCTCCAAACTTTACTAGAATCGGGTCTACTTCGTTGCAGTTGGCCACTAGATCCTCCTTCGCTGCGATTATCGAATCCCGGGCCACCGTGGGATCATCACAGTTCACCACTTGGATCTGGCCAATCATCACAGGTTCGTCATTGTTTGACGTGAAACCCCCGTGCGCTAGGCACCTCTTTGCCATGTTACTTGCTGCTGCCACAACACTTGGCTCCTCAAGGACAAATGGTATGGCGTAATGGGAGCCGTCTATGACGAAGTTTGTAGCGACTCCAATGGGGAGGGAGTAAGTTCCTACCACGTTCTCGATCATCCTATCTGCCGCATCCTCGCTCAGCTCTCCGGATTTTGCCCATGCATCCAATTGTTCCTCCGTCAGATTTGCAATGTCAGCAAGGAGCTCCCTTCGTTCGGCTACTGATAGTTTGTAGAAACCCTCGATACGGCTGTTCTCAATTGGCATGGTCTTCAGACCGAGACCCGTAGAAAGTGGCTTCTAACCTTTTTCAAAACCCATATGGGCCCCAAAAAAAGCGTTAATTTGTACATTAACGCTTCATTAACGCATTATTGAAGCGTTAATTTTGCGTTAACGGGCAATTTCCAAAACCAAATAACTAGGCCGGACCTTACGAGAATGACTACCCGGAAAATCCGTCAAACCCGTAAATCGTACTCCGCAGAAGCGTAAGTATGCGTGAATCTTAAGAATCCCAGATGCCGCTCGAGCCTCATGGTTGTTGGCGAGGTATCCATCCTCGATATCCCTCCACTTAGGGGAAACCCGTTTGATACCAGGCCCATCGAAAGGAGCAGGGCTCACGAGATGATTGGAAACGAAGCCACCCTCACTACTTGGAGGGAGCATATGCATTCACAGTCTCCCAGGATGATGCTTCTTGTCGGTGATAGGGGATCAGGTCGAACATCACTGATTAACGCCCTTTCATCACAGACCAGCAAGCACTTCGTAGGTTATTATTGGAACAATGATGACCCAGTACAACGCTTCTTGAGTGAGTTATCAGTCACTTTCTGCGGCCATGGCGTCCCAATTTCCATGCATCAGACCATAGAGACATTGATCGAGACTCTCGATTCGTACAAGGGGGCTCTCCCGTTGATTGCAATAGACTATCCCTCAGATATCGAAATCTCTTCCTTTGTGGCCACTGCTTCTCCAATTCTGCAGCGTCTTAGGGCATTTGTAGTAGTGGCCCTGACCAATTCCCAATTCTCATCTCTAGACGATGGAATCAAGGAACTCTTCCAAGCCCCTGAACACCTCTCTCCGCTATCAGAGGGACAAATCCAGTCCCTCTGTGACTCCAGAATTAGAAGGATGTCAAGAGAAAGGTGGCACATCCACCTCAAGCTACTGGGTTCGATTCATTCCAGGACAGGGGGAAATCCGAGGGAAGTACTAGTTCTTCTTAGGGGACTTCTGGACGAGAAGAGAGGATTAGGATCAGAGGGTTCTTTGGAAAGTTTGGTCAAATGGGAAAGACCACTTCCGGTCCCAAATCCAGAGGCCGTGATAGCCGTTGAAGAACCTGCATTGAGTGATTGGCAAGAAGATGTGGTAATTCCGGAAGAATCAGAGGACGATGACGCAGAGTGGGACGTTGAGCCCGAAGATCTATGGGACGAAGAGCCCGAAGTAGACGCATACGAGGAAGTCGTGGAGACTCCCCCCGAATCAACTGAAATCCCCTCTAGCCCTAAAAATCAAGAATCTCCCGTTCCGTCTAGGATTACTGGCTGGACTCCTGAAAGTGCCTCTATCCTAACAATGGAAGAGGGAACTGAGCCCCCCAGAAGAGAAGAGGGAACTGAGCCCCCCAGAAGGACAATTCGGTCTGGTGGATTCTCCGGCTTGCTTCATCGTTCGATAAATGCATCCGGCAATATGGACACAGGTCCCGACAGAACTCCTGTGATGGACTCTAGTCAATTGCTGGGTGCTGCTGATACGGAGGCCGAAATCCCCGAGGAAAGCCCTCCCAAGCCCCTAGAAATCCCAAAATCTAGTAGAATCGTCAGTACCGAACCCAAACCTCCAGATTACTTGGGGGTACTATCTACTGAAGGTGAGCAATGGACGGTCGATTCGGGACTCGAAGGAACCCTTCCAGATCCATCTGAGGATTCTGCAGAAATCCCTGAAATCCAAGAAGAAATAGAAGAGATATTGTCCAAAGAACCGGAGTCCGAGATTACTAATACGTCGAGAAACCCCACTCCCATCCTCCTTGACCCACGATGGGATTCATCCGATTCTTTGGATGAGTCCCATTTCAGTTCAATGAATGACGCGGAGAGGCTAGTCGTCTCGATTGCCTCGCAGAGGGAGATTTCCCCTTCCGACGCCGAAATTCAGGCCCGTCTTGAGGTCGGGAGGCCGCGCCTGTCGCAGATTTACAATGCGCTCTACCGTTCTGGCATCTTATCAGTCCGCAAACAGGGAAGGAGCCGGATGTTCAAGTTGACCGATCGAGCTTCTGAGTTACTTTCCTGAGGTGAAATTTTGTCCGATCAAGTCACAATTGAACGAATCGAGAGATACCTCCAGATCACTCAAGAGGCTAGGGAGAAGGCCACTCCTTCAACTAGTAACGACAAGGACGAGGCTAGGCTAACCACAATGATGAAGATGTGTGACGACTACGTTGCGGATGCAAGACATTTTGCTAGTGAAGGTGACCTAGTGAGTGCCTTTGGAGCCATTAACTACGCCCACGCATGGATAGATGCTGCCGTCAAGATTGGCTTGATGGATGGCCATGGTGATGATAGGCTATTCACCCTACCTTAGGCTCCAACGAGCCTCAGAGAGTGTCCCGATGTGACTTCGATATACGAGCCCCCCCCCTCAATCAATCGCTCCTTCAATCCTCTGTCCACTGTTAGAACTGGCCAAGAGTTCTCCAGGGCGAGAGATACCAAAGCATCATCGGTATGCCCTTCTGGGGCTTCCACGGTGCTAGCCCTCGCATAGAGAAGATCCAGTAACAGCCCACCTCGCTCGCCTTCCAAAGCCACCAATTCACTCCTGACTCCAGACGTTAGAAAAAGCTCAGGACGACCGACGACCCCCTCCAAGGCGATATCAAGGTTCATCCTTGCATCAATTAGAGACGCCCATCCGCAGGCATCTATTAGGACGCCAACCATGAGATCAGCCTGTTATCGTCCCGTGTCCGATGAGGCGCCATCTGGTACCAACTCTTCTTGATAGTGTGATCCTGCTGCCCTTCTTTGCGCAAATTGGCAGTCTGAGCGCCAAAGTAGCCTTCTTCGCCTTGATTGAAGAGACCGTCCCTACGCTTGTTGCCGTTGCAGAGTTGACCATTAGCATCTCATTGGGCTGGAGGGGCCTAATTACCTCGGAACCGCCCTCTTCGCTAGATGCCATCTTCTCCAATAGCTGGAGATCAAGACCTAACTCGTCCCAAATAGGGGGGAGCTCGCCTTCTCTCGCCATCACCTGTCCGGACAGGTCGTCCGCTTTGGTGGCCAATGGGTCCAACGGGGTTGCAATACCGCAAAGACCTCCTGCGTGGGCCTTTTCCAGTTTGGCCCCTCCTCCCTGAATCCCCTCTATGGAGGTCCTGAGTGGTTCCCAACGAGTCTTTCCCCCCTCCTGAATTCTTCTCCCAGGTGCGATTAGGATGTTATCCCCTACGCTGAATGAGCCCTCTACTATGCTTCCTCCGATCACCCCTCCTTTCAATCCATCAGGTCTAGAACCCGGGCGATTGACGTCGAATGATCGAGCTACATACATCAGACCTCCTTCGTCCTTGGTTCGATCTGGTGTTGGAATCGTCTCCTCTATGGTCTCTATCAGGATGTCTAGATTTACATCGTGATGTGCTGAAACAGGAATTATCGGGGCTCCCTCTGCAATAGTCCCACTCACGAATTCCAATATCTCCCTGTAAGACTCCTTGGCCCTGTCTTCGCTAACAATGTCCACCTTGTTCTGAACCACTACGATTTTCTCAATCCCTGCGATTTCCAATGCTGCAAGATGCTCTCTGGTTTGTGGTTGAGGGCATTCCTCCGTTGCGGCAACCAAGAGGAGGGCCCCATCCATTATCGATGCCCCAGAAATCATTACTGCCATTAGGGTCTCGTGTCCGGGTGCATCTACGAAGGACACCATTCTCAGGATTTCTCCCCCCTCATCCCCTCCCTCAGGATGCTTTCCCTCGGAGTAGTGAATCCCCTCTTTGGTCTTGTAGAATGTAGTGTCAGCATAACCGAGTTTGATGCTGATTCCCCTTTTCCTCTCCTCGGAATGGGTGTCTGTCCACGTTCCAGAGAGAGCTTGCGTCAAGGTAGTCTTTCCATGATCGACGTGACCCACCATGCCGATGTTAACCTCAGGCTGAATGCTTTCTTGCTTTGGCAGTTATAACACCCCAGTCGTCACTCCTCTTCTCCAGAGGGGGGCCCGACTGCGGCTTCCTCACCGTCGATAATAGCAGACAGCGAACGCTTCCCCATTTCGATGACCTTCAGGTTGATCTGACGTGTATCCTGGCTGATTACGTTGCCCCGAAGGTTCCTCCGCCTCCTCAACCCGTCATACTTGTAGCGGTACTCTCTACTATTCTTGTTGACGTACTTCTTACCTTTGTACCCTATTCCAGCCGTGATTAGGACCGACTTGACCCCGCCACCATCCAAATCCGGGCGCATTGGCCTGCCTGTGACGTCAGAACCCCCCGTGATTTGCAGCTTGTACCCTGATAGCGACTTGTCGCCCTCTCCAACGAACATTCCTTCGACCGTGTCGCCAATCCTCTTACCTAGGAAGTGATTGTAGTTTGCTCCGGTGATTTCCATAGCAAATGACCTACCTCCTGAAGCGGGGGCAGTATCATTGACCACTGCCTTGAACGATTGCTCACCTGCCACTATATCACCTCGGACGGCATCCCGACATAAGGCCCCTATAAGAGCGGTTCGGAATGCTCCCGGTTTCTCCCTAGCCACTCAACATATCTCGCTCGATTCTACCTTCAATCTCAGCTGGTGCAGAATTTGGCATTGAAATGTACTGAGTCCTGCCTCTCCCTTTGTTTGAGTTGGATGCACGACTCTGAATCAGGCCCTCTGATTCTAGGTGCTTCATGTGCTTCCAGAATGTTGTATATCCTCTCGGCCTTTCACCGTGCTCTTCACATACAAGCTCGTATAACTTTCTAGCATCTCCACTGGATATTTCCTCGGTCTTTTTGAGCCTCCTGCAAATGCCCATCAGTACTAGTTTCTGATGCTTTCCAAGGCCATACACCAGGTTCGGCTCTATGGGTGAGGAAACTAGGGAACCTTGCCGTGTGATGCTTCCCTCCACATCTTCAACTAGAACCTCTCTTCTGCCTTCGTTTTCTGCCTTACGAACCGAATCCTCGAGTAGCTCGATGGCCATCCGCGCGTCCCCGCCACCATCTGCTGCAGCCCCCCCTATCACCCTCAGAACTTCTTCACTGACTGATCCGGGCTTGCATGCAGCCAAATACCGCTGCCTCGCAATCCCCACAAGCTCTTCTTTGACGTATGGAGACAGCGAGAGGGAACTTCTAACCCCCAGCCTCGAGATTACTGCGGGTTCAAAAAGGCTGAATAATGTGGGATCCTGACTAACTAGAATCAAAGAGACTAAGCCCTGATTCTCCTGACCCTCGTCTATCCTCAGAAGCTTGTAAATTAGGTCCGTGTTATCTCTTCTGATAAGGACATCAACCTCGTCGAGAACAAGGAGTAAATGACTACCATGGGCCCGAAGATTTCTCCTGATGTTCTGTATTACTTCACCGGAACTGAAACCTCTCTCAGGGTGTCCGGAATCTAGAGATAACGCGATTTGCTGTAGAACCTGGGAGGTAGAGGGATGGTTCCTGCAGTTTACGTGGGACCGTGCAACCTTTCTCCTACCCTCTAACTTGCCCGCTAAGTCGATTCCGAATCTATGCGTTAGCACTGTCTTTCCGGAACCAACATTTCCCGTTACTACTGCTCTACAACTAACGGTGTGGTTCTCCACCCCAGCGAACATAGAGGCCAACTCTCGCAGCTGGGAATCCCTTCCTACTAATTCTGGAGGGGTCCAATCGAACGAAAGTGGTTCCTTGGAAATGAGTATATTTCCAGCCCCTATCCTGTCTAGATATTCTGCCACGTACAATCTATCTTTCCGACGTTCTTAGACATATGTGGAGTACGAAAGTCGACAGCTCGATTATTCTGCTTCTCAATAAACCCAAATTCTTCGGTGTTTTGATAGGCTTAGGCGCTCCAGCGATGAATGGGGCGGAAGCGTGGCGTTGAAGGACACCTTCAAAGAACCGACGATATTGAGGTTGTTTTTTGCCTCCATCCTAGCGATTTTTGAATTCCTCAATAGCTTCGGACTACTGGACAACGTCGCAGAATACTTTGAGCTATATGCTGGTGCCGACGGGGATTTTGAGAAGCTAATCATCATACCATCTGGTTTCTCGATAGAATTCTGGGGTGTTTTGGAGCCAAGTTTGCAAGACTATGTCATCGTTGCATTCCTAGTCCACACCTTGTTCTCCCTCTGGGTAAACAGGCCAATTGAACAAAAACCAAACCAGCAAAAGAGAAGGCGACTCTTAGTAATCAAGTCTACAAGATGGCTAAGGGGAAGCATCCTTTTCCTACTAATCGCCGTCATTTCTACGGCTAACAAGAAGGGCGCCTTTGCAAAGGCATACGAGAATGTCACCGGCAAGGTCTCCGAGGGAGAGTTCTGGATTGTCGATGGCTCCTGGGGATTCCACCTCATGGAGTGGGGGTTTACTGATTACTTTCAACTCTCGGTGCTATACTCCCTCTTCTTCTTCGGAATTTGGAAGGGCATAGGAATAGACAAATCCTCCCTCGATATCCTTTCCGATAAGCGTATTGCGATTGAGAAGGTATGGGATAATTTGTACTATGGCGAAAGGGAAGCAAGGGTGGATGTAGATGTCGGAGCGGCAAAGGTAAATGAGGCGTTCACTGACTTAGTAAATATGCTAAATGTTGCAACAAATTTGAATGTTGCAGCCGCGTCACTAGATCAGGGAAACGTCAAAGGAGCCTTCAACAAGTGGAAGAACCTTACACATCGGAAGGGCAAACTTCACTCACATTGGCGGGGGTTTTCCACATCATTGGATCTAATGGGCAATTTCGATCAAGACATTGAAGAAGAGGAGTGAGCAATCGGCGCATTAATGACGAAGTGCTCAATGCGAAACTAGGGGGCGATGAAGTGGCAGAAGGACCTACTCGCGAGGAGACCGAACAGCGCCTCGAGGCAATCTTCTCCTCTGCCCTAGATGGGAAGGCACTGGAGAAGATGATATCCAGCATCCCCACAAGGATGGAAAAGTTCGAGGGGAAGTGGGACGGCCTGATCGGCTGGGCCGAGAAGAAGTACGGCAGTCCCCAAGAAGAAGCGCCCGAGGAGGCAGAGGGGGACTCCGGAGCGGAGGTAGACCCCGAGGGGTTGACATGGGGAAATCCAGAGGGCGATTCCGGAGATATTGATATCTCTTCAGAAGATGCATTCTCTGAAATTAAGTCTAAAATGGCCGACGAAGGGAGTAATCCCGAGATATGGAGGGAATTAGCAGCATACTTCGAGTCAGTTGGGAAAAATGGTCGTTCAAGAGCCTGCGAAGAGAAGGCAGAGGCGCTTTCTTGAATGATTTTTCAATGAAATTACCCATGGGCGACAGTTAAATGTAACCTGTTTTCCCCTTAGGCCCGGTAATTGCTATGGTGAAGAAGGTTCCCGAGCACGTTGCATTTCGTTTGGCCCAGAAGGCTAGAGATGCAGAGAAGAAAATCAAGATAGCCGAGAAGAAGGCCAAGGCAGCCGAGAAGAATGCCAAGGCAGCCGAGAAGAAGGCCAAGGCAGCCGAGAAGAAGGCCAAGGCAGC
>DASCSS010000029.1:0-3563 GCA_034399535.1 Candidatus Thalassarchaeaceae archaeon | reverse complement strand
CCGACGGGTCCTCTAGGGCCTCATCCGGAATGTTAACCACCGAGTCTCCCAGCATCTCCGAAATGTAAGGGGCAACGAAGCCATCCGCGGAAGAAAGGGCCACCTTCATCGCCCATCGTAGTATCAGAGGGGTAATAATTGTGTATGATTGAACTCTGGGGGTCTCTTTGACAAACCATTGAAACCCGCCTCGATTCCATGGGGGTCCGAGGGGTGCCATGGTAGACCAACTTCCGAACATCGGCCGGGAGCGTGAGATGCTCGATGCGATGGGGCTCTCTTCTATTGACGAACTGTTCTCAAACATCCCCTCTAGCATCATGAGAAATGACCCCCTGCCCTTTCCCGAACCACAGACCGAGGAGGAGATATGGGCAGATGCCCAGAGGATTCTGGGATCCAATATTTCACTAGATGACCGACCCAGCTTCCTTTCAGCAGGCCTCTCAAGGAACTTCGTCCCCAGCGTAGTTCCGATGCTTGCAACTAGGGGCGAGTTCCTTACTTCGTATACCCCATACCAGCCTGAAGTCAGCCAAGGGATGCTACAGGCCATGTGGGAGTTCCAGACGATGGTGAGTGAGCTGGTTGGCCTTCCCGTGTCCAACGTTTCGATGTACGACGCATCAACCGCTGCCGCAGAGGCCATCACGTGCGCAGTTAGGGTTCACAACAGGAAGGCCAAGCAGAAGGATGTAGTCTACGTCTCCGGACTCGTCCCGCCTCATCGGATGTCAGTGATTCAAAACTATACTCTAGGAGCAGGAATCGAGATCAGGATTCTCGAACACGACGAGTCAGGTCACATCGATGTGTCGGCCGTGGCTTCAGCCGAAGGAGCCTGTGCAGTCTATGTCGAGCAACCAAATACTCTGGGCATTATTGATGAGGGGCTGATGCAGATCAAGTCGATGATAGGAGATGGGACCTCTCTGATAGTCGGTGTCGATGCCGTTTCTCTCGGACTCGTGGAGCCACCTGGATATTGGGGTGCTGACATGGTTGTCGGTGAAGGGCAACCATTCGGAATCGGACCCACATTTGGAGGGCCTATTTACGGAATTTTCGCATGCTCTGAGACTTATATCAGACAGATGCCAGGACGAATAGTCGGGCAGTCCTGGGACTCCGAGGGAAAATTGGCATTCACATTGACTTTGTCAACGCGCGAGCAGCACATCCGCCGACACAAGGCAACTTCCAACATCTGCTCCAACGAGACCCTTATCGCACTGATGGGCTCGATTCACATGTCTCTATTAGGTCCCGA
Source organism: Candidatus Thalassarchaeaceae archaeon (assembly GCA_034399535.1). Classification (GTDB taxonomy): domain Archaea; phylum Thermoplasmatota; class Poseidoniia; order Poseidoniales; family Thalassarchaeaceae; genus UBA36. Next base: position 2,293 of record DASCSS010000029.1, on the reverse strand, counting down.
GGGCCTTCAGAGGCTGGCAATCAGGGTCGCTGCAGCAACCGAGGAGACAAAACGTTCCATTACCCAAATCAAATCGATAGAACTCGTTAACCCCGATTCCAGCCACTTCCGTGATTTCGCCATCAGGCTCCCTGGAAAGGCCTCCGAAGCTCTAGATTATCTGGACTCGAGGGAGGTTATCGGCGGACTTGATTTGGGCATATGGTGGGAGGATCTTTCCAATTGTATTCTTATTGGCGTGGACGAGAGAACAACCAATGAGGACATCATGGCACTTTGCGATGGGCTGTCTGCATGGACCGAGGAGGTGGCAAATTGAGTGACCTATTCTCATTCAAGGGGGCCGAGGGCGCAGGATGGTCCCAACCCAGCCCTATCATCGACGAAGACGTGGCGAGATCAACCATCCCAGACGGAATTTCCAGAAAATCCCTCCCTGCGTGGCCAAGAGCCAGCGAACCCGAAATTGTTAGGCACTACACTTGGCTATCTAGCCGGAACTTCGGAATTGACACGGGATTCTATCCCCTTGGTTCTTGCACCATGAAGCACAATCCCAGAGTGAACGAGAGAATCGTGCAGCTGCCGGGAATCGACAGGATCCATCCGCTCCAGCCTGAGAGCCACCTCCAGGGCCTATTGGCCATCTTCTTCGAGATGCAGGAGATGCTCTCAGTGTGTGCGGGAATGGACTCAGTGACGCTACAACCAGTTGCAGGGGCTCAGGGGGAGTTCACTGCCATTCGCTGTATTCAGGAATTCCACTCTTCAATCGGCGAGGGCAACAGGAACAAGGTCATCGTACCAGACTCAGCCCACGGAACCAACCCAGCTTCTGCCTCAATGTGCGGCTACGAGATCATAGAGATCCCAAGCACCACGGGGGGTACTCTGGACTTAGATGCACTCAGGGCAGCTGTGGGGCCTGACACTGCAGCGATGATGATTACCAACCCCTCAACCCTTGGGCTCTTCGAGACGGAAATCACAGAGGCTGCCCGAATCGTCCACGAAGCAGGAGGCCAGATGTACTACGACGGCGCCAACTTCAACGCAATCATTGGGAAGACCGATCCTGGCAGGATGGGGTTCGACGCAGTCCACTACAACCTACACAAGACATTCAGCCAACCCCATGGCGGGGGTGGCCCCGGCAGCGGGCCAATCGGCGTCCGAACCCATCTTTCCAGATTTCTGCCTACACCCATCGCCTCTAGGAGAGAGAAGGAGGCCTCCGATCCAGAGGGCGTCGGGGACGGCTACTGGTACTACTGGGAGGACGTCGGGGATGACAGCATCGGCAAGGTGCAGCAATGGCACGGAAACGCAGGGGCCGTGGTCCGGGCATGGGCATTCTACAGGAGATACGGGCGGGATTTGGAGAAGATGAGCGAACACGCAGTCCTGAATTCCAACTACCTCAGGCACATCATTATGAATCCAGACAAGGACACATCTGCCGCAATACACTGCATGCCATCCGAGGGGGCCGAAACAGACGTTGTTATGCACGAATTCACTCTTTCCATGGCCCCAGTCAAGGAGATGAATGGGGTAACTGGAAGGGACGTGGCGAAGAGACTCCTTGACTATGGTTACATGTCCCCGACACTATACTTCCCCCAGATAGTCCCGGAGTGCCTAATGATCGAGCCAACCGAAACCGAGTCGAAGGAGGTATTGGACCAGTTCGCCTCCGACTTGCATGCTGTTCTATCTGAGGATCCCGATGTGGTCATTAGCTCCCCTCACTCGACTCCCGTAAGCCGGGTCGACGAGGTTTGGGCGGCAAGGAATCTTGTTCTTCGTCACCCCGGCGGGGAATTCCCCAAGCGTTAGCGAAGCCAACAATACCAACCTCCCCCTCCGAGGTCCATGCAGGCTAGCCTGGATAGGGATTGGCTCCTGGGGGAGCCATGGTGGTGGGGTCCGGGGAGCGAGAGCCCTCCAGACTTCAGGAGCGGTGAATTAGCACCTCCTGAGACATGGATTAGTTCGACTCCCAGAATAGGGAATATTGGTTGGATAAGGCAGAGACTGAGACCTCTTGCTTGGAGCATTCTAAGGCCAATGGCATGGGCTCCCCTATTCCTCGCAATCACAGCCCTCCCGCTCTTCTTCCCAGATAGGACCCCCAATGATCAGGCCTTCGCCCTGACCTCTTTCCTAATTGCCTGGACATTGGTAATAATGCCTCTATTGTTCGCAAGGAATTCCCAGCCGTTGTCCACGGACTCGCCATTTTCTCTTCCCCTAGATTGGGTATCTCTGTTCCTCGCCCTTGCAATATTTC
>DASCSS010000028.1:0-6769 GCA_034399535.1 Candidatus Thalassarchaeaceae archaeon | reverse complement strand
TGAATAGTCCCTTCCAGGGACTAGTCGCGTATTCTGAGAAACCTGGACTATTTCCAACATGGGATCGTCGGCCTCGACCTCAAACGTCATTGGAAGGTCAAAGTACCTCGGTTCATCCTCATCCAAGTCCTCAACTATTCTAAGGAAAACCGTGTGATTACCGACTTCAACTTGGTTGGTCATGGTCACGCTGATAAATACCTCAGTGAAGTCGCCGGGACCCAAAGAAACTCTGGGAACGGCTTCACCGTCGGAATCTGTGATTCGGTATTCCCACTGTCCGTAAGCCATGTTGTTGTCGGTGTTTTCCTTGAGGGAGGATGGGTTCTGTAATAGCCACCAAGAAGCTGCCTCATCTTCTGCGACGCTGTTAGTAATCCTAGCCCTGAAATCAATGACTGGCCTTTCCTCATTTGAGGCACAAAGAGAGACTTTCATGTGTCCCAAGGGAGTTCCATCGCAGTCCATGGAGACCTCGGCCCTAATTCCAAATGTTCTTTGGATGGTGAAAGAGACGGTTGTGCTGGAAGAGGAGTTCCCCCCGCTGACGACTTCAATTTCTATTTCGCCGATGTCGGGGTCCTCCCTATCCAAACTGGGTTTTAGCCCCAGGATGAAAACTTGTGTTGAATGCCTCTCCAGCATAGGTGTGTGGAATGTTCCATCGCCCTCGTCTTCGAGTATCCTCTGCCCGGTTAGATTGTTGTGAAGTTGGAAAAGCGACTTTGATCTCTTCAGAATATCGATTCTGAAGTAGTCCGCATCAAATCCAGTATTGAATATCTCCAGAATAAATGGATTGAACTCATTATGCTCAGCGAATCGAGGGATAGTTGCGTCTATGGCATCACCCCTCGAAGAGTTGGCAATGGGGATCTTGTGGTCATCGGACCATATCGATACTACTGGGGGTTGGTAGACGTCGATTTTCTCGACATTGAGAGTCAGTACATCTTGGTGGACTACAGAAATTACCCCTTCCACATCGGCTTCGGCTATGGCCCTAATCTCAATCTTCTTGGGCATGCCAGTGAGATCATCGGGTGCAGTAAGCGTAACAGTCGGATTGAGAATTGTACCGCCTGAGCTCAACTCGTATCCTGCTGGAGAGTCCAGTTCGACAAGCCATGAGCTCCCGAGGTTTGTTAGAACCTCCAGTTCAACTTGCATTGACTTTGTCGAGTCTCCCCTATGGACCAGAACAAGTGGGATTGGGGTTATCTGGCCAGGGGCGAAATACTCCGTATTTCTGTCGAACCTGTGCTTTATTGAGACTCCCCACTCGTGCATAGTGATAGACTCGTGTTCTATGTCGACTCTGTTACCCTGGATGTCAGTGATTCGGAGAACAAGCGAGTATTCGCCTGGAATAAGTCCGCTTGGGTATGTCCAAATGTACTCCCCGAAGACCCCGTAGCTTGAATCTTCGACATCTTCCTCATCGCCTGTAACGATGTAATCGATACGATAATTTCCATCGGGATCCCTCATTAACAACTCAATTTTTGAGATGTCATCCCTTCCAAAGGCACTCTTTGCGTCCAACGAAAACTGCATTTCTCTATCTTCGATAATATCGTTAGGGTACCAGTCCAATTCGGGGCCTTCAGCGATGTTTGCCCCCTTTCTCTGAAGAACAATTATGCTGTCCATGAGGGCATTTGCATCGGTCTCGATGTGCGAGAATCGGTTTTCGCCATCCACATTCCCCCATGCAATCTCAGCTGCACAATCGGAGAAGACGCCGTCGTCACAACCTGAAATTGTAGCTCTAACTTCTACCGTTAGGCGCTCCCCACCACGGATCTCAAAGGAGCTCTGGCTACCAACTCCGACTTCGAGGGACTCGTAGTCAAAGTCACATGTGCTGCCGAATGAAGAGGTGCAAACAGTCCCCCCTCCCCAAGTGGTACTTCCAATAGTGCCGTCAGAGGTACTTGCAATTGTAACAGTCCAGTCGACGTTTGAGTTCTGAGAGCCGGTGGCTTTCAAGAACAGGTTGACTGGGAGATAGTATGAATCGTTTGAATGATATTTTCGTCCGAAGAACTCCATGCTGGAGTGAAGCTCTATGGTTCTGAACTCGACATCAGCATCCAATGCTGAAGCCGTCTCTTGGCCGTCGCCATCATCTGGGACCCTAGTGGTGATTAGCCCATCCATTCCAGCTGATGAGTTTCCCCCTGGGGCGGTGAAGTATAGCTTGTACAAGTTGTCATCGGGTGCACTATCAGCACCCATCACAGGGTTTTCCGGAGTCAATCCTACTGGTCCCAAAGAAAGCCCGGATTGCATCATCATTAGGCCCGCAAGAGAAATGGCAAGTAGTGAGGCATGCCGCCCTGACTCCAATCTTGAGCGATTTCGCACGATTATGCGCCGCAATCGAGATGTTAAAGGATTGGGGGAGTTGGGGCCGGTGATGCATCGGTTATCGCATAGTTCGCATCCGCTCGATTGAAAGCGAAAGCCACTACTGGGGGAATGCAGGGGTACCCGAGTTGGTCAAAGGGGCCGGACTTAAGCTCCGGTGCATAGTGCTTCGTGGGTTCAAATCCCTCCCCCTGCACCAATGCCTTACTTGGCCCTGGTAATGCAGCATCCTAGGCTTCCTCCGGAACCAGGAACATGGAGTTTGGAGATTTTGACCGTGGCTGCAATCACTGACTCTGGGGACATGACATGGTCAATTAGTTCGATAGCCATTTCTTCCAGAAGGTCAAACCTCCCCATTCCGATTACGTGATCAAGAGCGTCAACCAGGTACTCGTAGTCCAAAACATCTCCAATTCCAGAGACGCCGGTGGCTGGACCCTCAGTATGCGCTGCATAAATATCGAAGCGAACGGGTTGCTTGGAGTCAAACTCAAAGTCATGAATTCCAACCTCAATCTCCCTCTCCGCATCTTCTAAGAATACTATCGTAGCACTGCCATTGGTCTGTAGCAATAGAGTCGAGAGCGCGTCGGAGTGTTCCATTGATTCATCCCTCGGTCTCAAAGACGACGTCTCTTTCCCGGCTAAGAAATCTCTCTCCGGAGTCAACGAACAGAACCTGACCTGTAATTGACTTGGCATGCATCAGAAACGTTACGGCATCTGCAATATCATTTGGTTCGGGTCCAAAACCCAACGGGGACTGGGATTGGGCCTTCTCGAACCCTAATTTGGTCTGTTCTAAGCTAGGGAGGGTATGGCCTGGAGAAATCGCATTGACCCTAATATGTGGCGCTAGTCCCCTGGCAAGGGATTCAGTCACACCAAGCATTGCAAATCTGGAAGCGGTGTAGGAGAGGTAGTCGGGATTCGGGGAGGCTATCTTCTGATCAAGGATATTGACTACTGAACCTTGTTGGTCGTCTGGGAGTATTTCCGCCAGTTTCCTGATTAGCATGGTCTGGGATCTAGCATTGACTGCCATGTGTTCGTCCCACGTTTGTTCTTCAAGAGTACTAATTTGGTCATACTTGAATACAGAAGCGTTGTTAACCAAATCAGTGATTATCCCTATTTTCCCATTGCAATCCTCAATCAGTTCGAAGGCTGATCCGTATTTGGAAAGGTCAATTTTGGCAGCGATGGCCTTTGTGCCAATGGAGTTGATTTGTTTGACGAGTTCTTGGGCCTCGGCATCTGAATTTCGGTGATGGACGACGACATTGAAGCCCTCTTGAGCCATCCTAATGCAGATTTCTCTACCTATTCGCTTTGCACCTCCGGTCACCAACACCGTTCTGACCATGATGCCCGGGTGTATGGCTGTCATTTTACCGATTGCCCCTTTAGTCAGCAAGGTCGAGTCGAGAAAACGGTTAATGTCAAGCCTCTATCCGGGTATTTCGATGGAGAGGCATTTGCCGACCATAGACTCGTCTGAGAGTCGTACTGGAGGCTGTGGAGGTGCGTCGAGAATCAATCCAATTGAGGTTAGAAAGTCAAAGCGTAGGAGGCTCCCGAAGTGGTTCAGAACTTCGTTACCAACCGGTCCGGCTCAGGCAAGATACAATGAAACGAATTCGAACGTCCGCGAACATGGCCTTAACACCGTCTGTGAAGAGGCCAGATGCCCCAATGTGCACGATTGCTGGGGCAGGGGCACGGCCACTTTCATGGTCGCAGGAGAAGTCTGCACTAGGGGGTGTAGATTCTGTGCTGTTGGTACGGTTAAGACACCACCGGAACTGAACCATGGAGAGCCGCAAGAGCTTGCAGAAGCAGTATCCAACATGGGCCTGAGCTACGTTGTAATTACCGTCGTTAACAGGGATGACCTAGGGGACGGGGGGGCGGAGCACTACCGGAATTGCATCATAGAGGTCTCTGAAAAAAATCCAGATATAGGGATCGAATTACTTTGCTCCGACCTAAACGGCAATCTGGGAGCCTTGAAGGGACTATTGAATAAACTGCCACTGAAGGTATTTGCACACAATGTCGAATGCGTGCCCAGGCTGGATCAGGTAGTACGAGATCCAAGAGCGTCCTTTGAGCAGTCATTAGTGATTCTAAAGAATGCGAAGAGGATTCGCCCAGATTTACTCACAAAGACTAGCTTAATGGTAGGATTAGGCGAGTCAGACAAAGAGGTTGCAGAGACGATGGGGAAGATCAGGGATGCTGGAGTGGACATGATTACCCTTGGGCAATATCTCCAGCCAAGCTACAAGCACCTGCCGGTCGATAGGTTTCCGGAACCTGAGAAGTTTGCAGATTGGGATAGGATAGCGAGAGAGCTAGGATTCAATGCTGTGGCTAGTGGACCTCTTGTTAGGTCCAGCTATAGAGCAGGATTGCTCTGGGAAGAGGCAATGGGTGGTGAGCCAGTAGTAACTAGGGATTCCACTGGTTCGGCCGTAAGTCACTTATTTGCAGAAAAGAAGAAAGTAGCATTAAGGGGCCAAATATCTTGAGTGGGTTGGAGTTGTAATGAGCATGGCGAACAAAGAGAGAGGATCGGGAATTGACGTCCCAGACGCCCCATTCAGACCCGGGGATGACGCTAGTTTCGAAAGTTGGCCATGGAGACCAGGGGATTACAGAAGGCCAGAGCCAAAGACCTGTGACTCAGAGGACACCATAGAGCTTGCAGATGGTCTGGTAAGGGTACTAGATGATGATGGAAATGCTTCAGGTGAATGGGATCCGAAATTGAGTGTGGAAGAGCTACAGATAGGTCTTGAGCACATGGTTAGGCTCAGGATTTTCGATGATCGGATGATGAAGATGCAGAGAACCGGTTTGCTGTCATTCTACATGAGGTCATTTGGGGAAGAGGCGGTTGCAATAGCACAGACCATGGCCCTAGAAGAGCAGGACTGGATTTTCCCGACATATAGGCAACCGGGGGCCCAGTTCGTCAGGGGACGAGAGATGGTTAGCATGATTTGCCATTGCATAGGGAACGTAGAGGACAATATCAAAGGGAGGCAGATGCCAGTGCACTATTCCTACAAGGAAGGCCGATTTATTTCGGTCTCCAGTCCTGTTGGTACCCAATTCAGTCAAGCCGTTGGAGTTGCCCTAGCTTCTAGGTACAAGGGCTTAGATGAAGTGACCATCACTTGGATTGGGGATGGGGCAAGCGCCGAGGGAGACTATCACTATGCGCTAAACTTCGCAAGCGTTTTCAACGCGCCAGTTATTCTCAACGTTGTCAATAATCAGTGGGCCATTTCCACACACTCGAACTTCGCCACAGGAATAGGTAAGTTCGCAAGTAGGGGCATTCCGTACGGTCTGGCATCAATCAGAGTCGACGGAAACGACTTCCTTGCACTCTACTCCGTAACCAAATGGGCCCGAGAACGAGCTGCTTCCGGGGCTGGAGCCACTCACATCGAAGTTCTGACTTACCGGGCAGGAGCGCATAGCAGCAGCGATGATCCCAGTAGGTATCGCCCAAGAGACGAGCATACAAAGTGGCCGGGGGGTGATCCAATATTGAGATTGAAGGAGCATCTTATCAACATAGGGGGATGGAGTGAGGAGCAGCATAGCGAGCTTGAGAGTAGGATTGACTCAGAGGTCGTGGAGGCTTACAAGGAAGCAGTGAAATTTGGCGACCTAGCTAACGGGCCATACCCATCGGCTGAGACTATCTTCACCGAGGTCTACGAAGAAATGCCATGGCACCTCAAAGAGCAACACGACGAGGTAATGAGGGACTAAGCATGGCTAATATGAATATTATTCAGTCTCTGAACAATGCCCTAGACATAATGCTCGAGACGAATGAGGACGTGATAATATTCGGAGAGGATGTTGGTTATTTCGGTGGAGTATTCAGGACGACTGACGGACTGCAGAAGAAGCATGGGGAGCATCGAGTTTTCGATTCACCGTTATCCGAGGGAGGGATTGCAGCCACGGCATTCGGAATGGGAATAAACGGACTTAGACCCGTCGTAGAGATTCAGTTCGCTGACTACATTTTCCCGGCCTACGACCAAATAGTAAACGAGATTGCTAAGATTAGGCATCGTTCTGGGGGGGAATACTGGTGCCCCATCACATTGCGGACCCCAGCTGGAGGAGGCATCAGAGGAGGGCATCATCACTCCCAGTCACCGGAGTCGCAATTCACCCACACCCCGGGACTGAAGGTCGTTTACTGCTCAACTCCGTACAATGCTAAGGGACTGCTTATCAGCTCGATAGAGTGCAACGACCCAGTGGTTTTCTTTGAGCCAAAGAGGTGCTACAGAGGGCCATTCTACGGAGATCCGCATAACGTACCAACATGGGAGGACCATCCCGAGGCAGAGGTCCC
>DASCSS010000027.1:0-3721 GCA_034399535.1 Candidatus Thalassarchaeaceae archaeon | reverse complement strand
GACTGAGACCTCTTGCTTGGAGCATTCTAAGGCCAATGGCATGGCCTCCCCTATTCCTCGCAATCACAGCCCTCCCGCTCTTCTTCCCAGATAGGACCCCCAATGATCAGGCCTTCGCCCTGACCTCTTTCCTAATTGCCTGGGCATTGGTAATAATGCCTCTATTGTTCGCAAGGAATTCCCAGCCGTTGTCCACGGACTCGCCATTTTCTCTTCCCCTAGATTGGGTATCTCTGTTCCTCGCCCTTGCAATATTTCCCCTGCATATCCTACTGGATTCCCGAATAGGATGGATATCCTATGTGACGTTCTGGCTAGCATACCTTCGAACCGTTCGTTTGGTTCAGGATTCCATGCAGACTCCCCCTGCTCGATTCCTTCTACCCATAGAACCCAGTGAATGGAAGAAAAACATGCCAGAACCATGGGAGACTCTAACACAAGCTTGGTCACGTGGCGAGATCGCGAAAGTTCCATGTGAGGATGGGCATCTTGTCGTTGCTGGGGCATCCAGATCAGGCCATGACTTCCTTTCTCTATCGTTCGTTCACAAGTCCGGATTTGTACACGATCCATTCCATGTTTCAAAGGAGGGGGACACTCTCCTCTCATCCTTGTTACGGAACCCCCCTCCCATTATGGGTAGGGAGTGGCCAGGTCGATTCATCTCCTTTACAGAGGAAGAGTAGAGGGGCTCCCTACGGCATGCATTTGAACCGAGAGTCTCCCGTAAGCACATGGACGTCTGCGTCATACTGGGTTCCAAGTCGGATTTGCCAGTATGCGAAAAGTGTACGGGGGTTTTGGAAGAGCTAGGAGTTTCGCACGAGGTTAGGGTAGCTTCAGCCCATAGGGCTCCGAAGTACCTCGAGGGAGTTGTCGCAGGGGCGGTCGAATCAGGCTGCAAGGTATTCATCGGAATGGCGGGGCTTTCAGCTGCATTACCCGGCGTCATTGCATCACTGACCCATCTTCCTGTGATTGGAGTTCCTGTGGGGGGCAAGGTTCCCTTCGACAGCCTGCTTTCAGTAATACAGATGCCACCAGGAGTGCCGGTTGCCGCTGTTGGGGTTGATCGCGGGGAGAACGCCGCGGTCCTAGCTTCCCAGATGCTTTCACTGTCCGATGATGACCTCACCCAGAGGATAGTCACATGGCGAGAAGAAAGGACGAAGTCAGTGATTTCCGATGACCGGTCCCTCAAGGGGTGAGATATGCAGATCCAGACTCTAGTTGAAGAGGCTGTCGAGGAGTTGACCTCTCGCATTGACGACACTGCAATCATCGCTTGCTCGGGGGGAATTGACAGCACCGTAGCCGCAGTCCTTGCCCACAAGGCAGTTGGGAGTTTGCTACATTGCGTATACGTTGACACGGGACTGATGAGGAAGGATGAGTCACAGGAGGTCTCCGAGATGTTCTCCGAAATGGGTATCGGGCTGAAGGTGGTCGATGCCTCCGAGAGATTCTTCTCTCATCTCTCAGGAATTACTGATCCCGAGCAAAAGCGCAAGGTCATCGGTGAGCAGTTCATCAGGGTTTTCGAGGAGGAGCAGGATGTCTGTGCGGCCAAGTTCCTTGTTCAGGGCACGATTGCTCCCGATTGGATAGAGTCTGGAGGCGGCGAGAGAGACGTCATCAAGTCACATCACAACGTAGGCGGACTTCCAGAAGACGTCGATCTGGAGATAGTGGAGCCCCTTCGGGAGTTCTACAAAGACGAAGTCAGGGCCATAGCCCGGGCACTAGGAATCTCCTCCAGTGAACGACAACCCTTCCCAGGACCCGGCCTAGCAGTTAGGGTACTGGGGGAAGTGACTCCCGACAGGGTAGAATCGTGCCGCAAGGCCTGCCACATCGTCGAGACCAGAATCATCGAGGCATCCTCCCAAGGAAGGTGCGAACTCCCCTGGCAGTACTTCGCTGCACTGCTTCCGGTTAGGAGCGTCGGAGTCCATGGCGATGCCCGGGTCCACGGGGAGACTGTCGTTGTAAGGGCCGTCTCAAGCCTAGATGGCATGAGTGCCCGATACTCGCAAATCCCCGATGACCTGCTCTCCGAGATCAGCACTGAGATTACAAACTCGCTGAAGGGCCAAGTGAATAGGGTCGTGTACGACATAACCCACAAGCCACCCGGAACGATAGAGTGGGAGTAATCCGATTCTTTGATGAAGGGAGGGGCCAGCCGCAGGATGGGCCGACATAGCTTAGTTGGTGGAGCGGTGGACTGTTAATCCACAGGTCGCAGGTTCGAGTCCTGCTGTCGGCGCCACAAGCACCATTGTGCGAGATATCGTCTGTTTACCTCTGAAAAGGGCTACTGAGCAATGTCACATACCCCCATTAGATATTTATTGGACCTCCTTGAGGTGGTGGCATGGGACTTGGGGATGTTGTCAGGGGACCCACTAGGGATGAATCGGAAAGGATATCCAAAGCCTTGCACCAAGAGGGAGTATTTTCCGGGGGGGGTTATGAGGACTTCCACGAAGCCGGAGAGAACCAACTCGAAATTCTGCTACACTTTGGAATGGAGAGGTCTTCCAAGGTGTTGGACGTGGGATGCGGCTGTCTCAGGGGGGGCAGGTGGGTCATCCCATACCTCGATGCCAATTGCTACTTCGGGATAGAGCCAAACGAATCAATGGTCGATGCAGGGAGGAGGATTGTAGTTGGGGAACAGACCCTAATGGAGAAGTCCCCAACCCTGGATACCAATTCAGACTTCGACTTCGGCGTCTTCGAGACTGACTTCGACTTCGTAATCGCACGTTCCGTCTGGACCCATGCCTCGAAGAATCATATTGAGACCATGCTCGACCAGTTTGTTCATCATTCGAAACCATCCGCCATCTTCCTCACTTCCATGTTGAAGCCAAGAATCCCATTCTTCGACGACTACAGGGGAGAGGATTGGGTGGGAAGAAGCCATGACTCAGACCTCCCGGGAATAGCCAGACACAGCATTAGGTGGATAAACAAGGTCTGCAAGAAAAGAGGCCTCAAGGCAACCCGAATCACTGAAATCGATTTGAATTACAGGGCCCAAGTGTGGTTCAAGGTCGATAGGGCCTGATTCCCAACACTCATTTGCCATCCCTCTCCAGCGGTGCCATGAGCAACAGGCAGATAGCGGAAAGCGTGATGGATGCCGTCCTAGCATCGGGTACACACTACAGAGACAGCCTCCCAATGATAGCCAGTGAGAACATTCTCAGTCCCATGGTTCGCAGGGCGTGCAATTCTGACTTGCACGGACGCTATGCCGAAGGACTCCCTGGAAAGAGGTACTATCAGGGATGTGACGACTTCGACACGATAGAAGAGATAGGGATCTCTAGCGCCAAACGGGTATTCGACTGCAGCTTCGCCAATATCCAGTCCACATCTGGGACCAACTCCAACATGGGCGCGTTGAAGGCACTCGCAAAGCCAGGGGAACGAATCACCGCAGTGTCAACCGCCGACGGCGGGCACATCTCCCATGCACGAATGGGGGCGGTCGGCCTTCGAGGACTAGACCTAGTTACTTACCCCTGGGACGAGGAAAGGATGGAACCCGACATCGACGCCGCTGCAGCGGTGATCAGAGAGGTAGAGCCCAGTGTAGCACTGTTCGGCCAATCGGTGTTCCTGTTTCCCACTCCTCTTGAGGAGCTTGCTGATGCGGCACACGAGGTCGGCGCCAAAGTGATGTACGATGCGGCTCATGTATTGG
>DASCSS010000026.1:0-15246 GCA_034399535.1 Candidatus Thalassarchaeaceae archaeon | reverse complement strand
ATCAACTACCATTGACAGAATCTCCCCGCTTCCACTGACTATCCCTACAGAAGCTGCTGCACCTGTTCCGTCCCCATTGGTGTTAATCTGAACCTGGTCTCCTGTCCCGTATCCAGAACCCCCGTTGTTCACAGTGATGCTCCCTATACCTGTGCTGATTTCGTAGGTACCAGAGAATCCGGAACCTCCTCCCCCGGTTGCAGAAAGATTAGCTGCAATGTAACCACTCCCGGGATTGTCTATCGTGAGTGAAGAAATCTGGTCCCCATTGGCAAAGGTCTCACAGTAGTAGAGTGTCCCTATGATCTCGTCAGAATCTAGTGATTGGTCGAAGTCGTTATCCATTCCATGGATGATGTATGAGCCATCATTACCTCCACAATCAGCGATATTGGTGGCATCCACCTTTTGGTAGACTGCCCTCCATCCAGGAGAGTAAGTGTATACTGAACTAAGTGAAACCTCAATTTCCCCCACGTCGAAGTTACTGACATTGGAACGAGTACCATCATCTTGCAACACTAAGTTACCATTGTCATCAATCTCAGTACCAGACGGGTATCCAGAATTGAAATCGTCCTCGTTCCATGATATTGCACCCTTTGAGGATGACGACAGGGGAGTATTTGTCACGTGGAGCCATCCATCCATGACTGTGGCGTTTCCGGGAACTTCGAATGCGGTCACGACGGTAGGATCGCCATCACTATTGATGACGTCGGGTCCGTCCCAAGGAGAGACGATTGCGCCTGTCATGGGAGTGACGAGCATCAGTAATGACAATACAATGGCAAGTCTGGTTCGGCTTCTGGTCATATCTCGACTGGTACTCTAATGCGTTATCAATTAATCTGTCATTCGACTGAAAATATTCCCCCGGTACGTCCAATAGATGAGAAAATGCGATATCACAATTGGATTTTCCAATGGAGCCACTGGGGGGAATTGAACCCCCGACCTTCGCCTTACCAAGGCGACGCTATACCTCTAAGCCACAGTGGCAACGCGGTGACGACCCGCGTGGTCTGTTTAACCGTGGCGGAATGACGACATAATTACTGGATATAGGAACGTCATTGTGAAAACGGCAGGGCGGCTGCGCCAAGCCAGCCGAGGTCGCATAGCCCGGTATTGCGCGGGCCTGGAAAGCCCGTGGGATCTTTCCCTCGCGAGTTCAAATCTCGCCCTCGGCGCCACCTAACAAGGCATAGTTGTGTGATTTGAGTAAACAGTTAGCGGGGGGCTTATTGGGGAATTACCCCCAGAGGCCTAATGATGGAACCCAAAGAGGGGAGCTCGGTCGGCGAACCAGCATCAATTGTCAGCACCACCGCCCTCAGCGATATGGCAAGACTTAGCGATTTCATCCCGAAAAAGAGATTCGGTTCAATAAACCCCCGACTTAGTCCTTTAGATGAGATAATTTGCGAGATATCCTACAACCTCCTCCTGATTCGAAAATTCTGGGGTGCGAAAGAGGCGACGGTGATTGGCCTAGCATTGTGTGGGTTCATATTGGGGTCTTGGGATATTGGGATTGGCGAACTATCTGGAGGTGGGGAGTACAATAGGTGGGGCATTCTTGGCGATGACAGTGGTTTCCTACACATCGACGAGTTGTCTCTGATACTATCTCTGCTTTCCATTCTCTGCTGGATTGGCACTTTGGGTTCAATACTGACAAATTACCCAATCATGAGAGAGAATACGGTCTACTTGGTAATAGGAATGGGATTCATTCAATTCGGATTTATCAAAGCTCATGCGGACTCTCCGAGTTTCCCTATGGATACCGAACTGATGGGTTGGACTTGGGTCATTGTGGCAAACTTAGTGACGTTGTTCCTGGCAAATTTTGTGGTGAAGAGGGCTGTATTGGAAACTAGAGACGTGCATGTTCAGGAGAGGCACGCACATCCGGATCCGAGAGTATTCGAAAGGGCGTGGAAGGATCATAGCATGGTAGCTTGGAGCATTGGGATCATTGTTTGGATTGCCCTACTTAATTCGAGTTCGTGGTTTGGGGCTCACGCAATTTCACCCACACCAGGGGAATTGGAATTCAGTTACCTCCTAGTTTTCTCTCACTTTGTTACCGGTTTCATCGCGATGGTTCTTTTCCTAGCAGTCGTCTGGTTTCCACAGTTTATGCTAGGTGATTCGGAAGAAAGGATTCAGACATATAGGGCAAGGGAAGTAGCTGGTGAGGCAATCCCTAAGATGAGGGTCGAGCAGGGTAAATGCCCCGTATGTAACCAACAGACTACGGCCCTGAAGTCAAAAGAAGGTGAAATAACCACCCCATGCGACAAGGCTGGATGTATGGGGAAAGGAATACCTGGGTCCGAGTGTGAAAAGTGCAATTCTAGAATTTCAACTAGAGTGGTTTGTGCAAACTGCGGAACTAGCACCCCGGTTAGGAGTCATTTCGGAAGGGTTGAGGTCTGGTGAACGAATCTGACGAGGGCATTGGGGAAAACAACGGCCAGATGGTTGAATCTGGACAGACTTCCAAAGATGCCTTGGGAACTTTGGTAGTTATTTGTTCGGCGCTAATTCTTTTCCTAGCATCGTCAGTGGGATTACTATTTCTTTGGAACGACAGCGGTAGCCTTACTCCAGGGGGTCCGGCTCCCTCTCTCCTCTCCTGGGATTGGCAATACAAAGAGATGACTGGGCTGGATGATATTGAAAATCTAGATGGGGATGGAGTGGTGGTCTGCGTGGTTGACTCCGGGATAGACCTCGGGCACCCAGATTTGGACCACTTGCAACTAATTGGGTGGAAGGATGCAGTAAATCAGGTTCAAGAACCGTATGATGATGAAGGGCATGGCACGGCGATGGCAGGCATTATTGTGGCGGATGGAGGATTAGAGGGCATTGCAAGGGGCGTGGACCTCCTGGTTGCCAAGGCAATCGACCAAGATGGGGTTGGCAATGACCAAATTGTCTCAGATTCGGTTGACTGGTGTGTCGATGAGGGGGCAGATATTATTTCATTGAGCCTTGGGGGGGAGCAGGGTCTAGGTTCCGGGTTCTTCACCACGGACTCCCTTGAGCAATCTGTAGAGGATGCTTTGGACAGCGGGGTCATCGTCGTAGCTGCTGCAGGTAACGATGGCGAGGACGATGATGGGGATGTGGAGTCGCCGGGCTCTGTGGAGGATGTGATTTGTGTGGGTGGAATTACGAGAAATGGGGACATTTGGTCTGGAAGCTCCAAAGGGGATAACAATGGGAGATTATGGCCAAATCCGATCCTACCGAGGGATGATCCCGACAAGAAGCCGGAGCTAGTCTCACCAGGGCAAGAGGTTCCGGTTCTGATGTCACAGGGGAGCGGTTCGGGTTCGTGGTGGGGCTGGTCCAGTGGCACTTCGGCATCCACGGCATGGGTCAGTGGGGCTCTCGCCCTGCTGCTAGAGCATGAAGAGAGTCTGCAGAGAGAGAATTCGCAGGGAAGAGGTGGGATTCAAAGCATCAAAGGGCTGATCATGGAGAACTCACAGATGATGGAGGGCCAGGAAGGTCATGATGAATACTATGGTTATGGGGTTCTAAGGATTGATCGGATGATAGGTGCCAACGGATCATTTCCCGGAGATTCCTCCTTTTCTGCTTTAGAGATTGAAAGGGGATTTCTAACATTGGAAAGTCAGGAGTCTGCTTTGATTAGTGCGACCAAGGTCCCCCCCGTTAATTCTGCAAATCCCAAAGAGTGGTTGTCATTAACGTCTGTCACTAGTTTGATCCACTGGTTGAATGATTCAACTTTGATCTGGGCAGGAGTTGGTTCTTCTCCTTTCGAAGTAACCCCCACGTCGCCGGTTGGAACTTTGGGCTCCTGAACTAGAACAAGCCCTCCGGGAGAGAGGAGGTCGAATGCTGAAGAGGCGGTTGCAGCCCTTTCATCCTCGGGCAAATCAATAACCACTAGATCCAGAGGCATTGGAAGAATTACTCCTCGGGACTTCCTAGGAAATGCAACGTTTGCCGCCATAATGGGGGTTGCTTCGGCTGCGACCTCGTTCCAAGGAAGAGCAATTACGGAAGACCAGGATTCGGCGCCATATCTCCTAATTAGGCGATCTATTATGACACCAAACCTATTTCCCGGTTCTATTATTCGGAATGTATCGGGGCGTTTCGTTTTAGAGGGCTTGCCATCGCTGGAGGCAGGACACCATAAATCGAATAGCCATGCTGAAAGATGTCCGATGCCGCCACCGACAAGGATGGCGTTTCTTGTTGAGATTCGAGAACAGACGTCCCTAATCCTACAACGGATTGATCTTGGCAGTGGAGTCATGTCCATGTGCAACATCTGCTCGCCGATACTTGCTGCAATGGGGGGCTCGTCATTTCCCCTCTCTATGTCCTCGGAAAGGAGAAGTTGCATCATCCCCAATTCAGACATCTGAGGAAGACCGGAGCCTCCGTCGCCGTCTTGCATGGGGGTTTCCCGGGTGCTTGGGTCTTCAATCATCGCTTGTGGATGGATTCAAGACGTTGACGGGGGGCGAAGATTTGTGAGTGACAGCAGAGTTGGCAAAGAGGACATTGCGGAGTGTCCGGAATGCTCGGAAGAATCCGGACATCGGATTATCAAGACTGCAAACAGGGGTAGAGGCGAGGACATTCTTGTAAAATGCCTGGAATGTGGACATGTACATACTCTAATCCTGAGACCTCCAAGGGGAGTCAAAGTGAAGACAACGCTGTCTGATGGGAATCGCAGCTCACGCGTTGACATTGAGGTTGATGAAGATGAAGAGATTTCCCGAGGAGAAATGTTCGAACACGACGGGATGACGTGGGAAGTTACCAGAATTGATGATTCCGGATCGAAGGAAAGGAGTGTTCTAAATGCGTCTGAGATTTCCTCCATGTGGGCTACGAGATGTGACAAGACGGTGATCGGAGTAACTATGACCGAAGGAGAATTTAGCGAGTCGGGAAAGCTCGAGTGCGAACCTGACCGGGTATTCTCATGTGGTTCAATCCTGCCTATGGAAAATGGGAAATGGAGGATTAGAGCGATTCACACTGGCAAGGGGAGGACTCTGAATGGAAGCAGGCGGGCCACGGAAATAAAGAGGATTTACCTGCACCGGCCTGACTAATCACCGTCGATTTGTCCATGGCAATAGTAGGGCCTTAGTCACATGAACGGCCACTTCGGGATTCTCCCGGAGTCTTCTCATACTGTACTCATACCACCGCTTCCCATATGGAAGATATACGCGAGTTACATGCCCCTCAGACGCCAAGGATCTCCTTACATCCCCCCTGACACCCAGCAGAAATTGGAACTCGTAACCATTACCCTTGCCACTCCTGGCTAGTGGGGGATTTGGTCGAGGATCGGATTTCTCCGGCCCCATCCCTGCTGAAATGATGGATTGTAGTGAGTGCTTGATTACAGGATCATCATGAGAAGCGATGGCGACATAGGATCCTCTCCGTATCGCAACGTCCACTGCATCGTTAGTGGAGTTGACAATTTCCCTGTAACCAGTTTTCGCTATTTCTTTGGATTCTAGATATATCCCCTTGCAAACCCTATAATCTGAATGGTTGCCTATTTGGTCACAGATCATATTGATGTCATCCACGGTTCGATTTAGTCTGCCTTGGATTGCAATGCCGACGTTTCTATAGCCCCTGTCGTGGATTGAAAGAAGCACATCGATTGTTGATTGGGTGACTCTGCTATCCTCCATGTCGAGCCTTACGAATATGTCATTCTCAGATGCCTTGCTAACGATTCGCTCAATATTGTCAAGAGCTGCCTCGCGATTGATTAGTAGTCCGAACGCTGTTGGCTTAATCGAAATGTTTGCATCCAAGCTGTTTTCTACTATTGCATCCAACGCCTTTTCATACTCGTTAATGAAGAATCGGGTCTCTTCCAGGGTTCGAATCTCCTCACCGAGAAAGTCTACCGTGAAGCATGCACCCTCCGGAGAGATTCGGGACATCACTGCAATGGCTTGATCCAGTGTCTCACCTGCAACGTAACGTTTTGCTACCCATCTAACAACAAAGCGTGGAGCAAGTGGAAGCAGGGTGACTATGGATCTTCCCACTATGCCCATTGAGCTGTCACGTGGGAAGGCGAGCCTTGACGGTTACGGGCTTACACTATCTGTCGTCCCCTAAGCACAGCAATATCCAATTCGGCCAAAAGCTCCTGTATTGCATTTCTCTGCCAAGCCTTGAATGACTTCCGATCGAGGTGAACAAAAAGTCGTCCCCCCGGGAATGCCTCCCTCGTTGACCCGATAGAAGACTCTATGGCATGACGCCAATTTCCAAGTGGGAGAACATCTGCAGAGTCTGGTGCCTCGAAGTCTAATGCATAACTGGCCAGAATATGTCCCACCCAAACATCGGATTGGGATATCACCGCCCTATGCCTAGGCGCATAGTGCCCGCCCCCCAAACCCACCATTACATCGCCTTCTCCCGCCCAAGAGCCTAGAGGTGTGCCACCATTCAGTGCGAGGCAATTTGAGATGGCCTCCGCCCAAACCTGAGAGGCTCTGGAGTCTTGCCATCTCTCTTCGGTTGAGCCAATTTCCAAGTATAATGTTGGCCGTGTTAGTACAGGGCCATGGTGAGTGGCTTCAAGAGAAAGGTCGTACTCATTGTGAAGAAGAAGTTGTGTGGCGATTCTGGTCATCTCCCTGAATAATGCCCCGAATCTGGGCGAAGGGGGCACTACTGTTCCCTTGATTCCTCCTGAGCGGCCCCTCTCACCATGGGGGGTTTCCCCGGGAACTCCGATTGCGTGGAGCGTTAAAGCAGGGGTCTCAGTGGAAGAAACGTGCCGAGATAATACCAATACCTCTTCGACGGGCATCCCTGACTCTTTTTCATGGATGATATCTATTCCGTCTGACTGAATGTGAAGTTCTTCGATAAGCAATACCTCCACATCTAATTTCTCGTGCCGGATTACCTCGCCATGGGGAAGAGGAACCTTCGCTTTCCACGTACTGGAGCCCAATACCGCTTGCAAAATGTTCAATGAGGCGGTGTCCTTCATGGAGGCTAGTAGTAAAGTGCCCATGGAATGTGACAGCGGTTCTGACTTCAACGTTCTCAGGCATCATTTCAAGACTAGGACGGCTAACCCGGGCCATGGGCCAAGGAGATATCGGTTTTGCCCCCACTAGAATTGACAAGGGGAGGGGCGTGAATGTTCTGGCTGGGACACAAGGAGAACTTTTGAAAATTGATGATCGGGGGACTAATATTGGCGAGTTCTCCCTGCCTTTCCCAGCTCCTAGCATTGATGGAGTCGTTCTGGGTGACAGGTGGGTAGGAATCTGGCTCGATAGGGAGTTCAATGAGGCGCGAATGGCAGCCCTGCCACTCGGGAAGGAATGGGGTAATGGCCCTACTAGGGAAGAGTTGCGCTTGTCCTCCTCGGAGTCCCAGGTACATCCAGAATGTGCAATGTGGGAAAGGACTCTAGACTCTGAGCCAATGAAAATGGGTCGCTCTGGGGACAATATTGTCTTCTCGACATTTTCGGGGATTTACTTGATTGACAAGGATGCGAAGGAGATTTGGAGGGGGGTACTCCCGATTTGGCCGGAGATTTCCAAGATGGGCGTTCATGACAGAATTGTGGGGATTGTGGAGTTTCGAGGTAGTCTGGCAATTTGGTCTCAAGCTGGCGGAATTAGCGTTATTGATCCATCAAACGGAGTCGAAATATATTCCAGAATTGTGAGTATTCAGGATAAGATTTCCGATGTTGTGTACCATGAAGATGGGGGTTGGATGATAATGCTGCACGGGAGCTCTATTGGGTTAATGGAAAATATAGAAGGAGGCATTTCAATTATTGATACTGAAGGTCCGGTTTTCGACTCGCGATTCGAAGATGGAGTGTGGAGTTGGACGGGATGGAGACATGATGGTTTGCTAACCAATGGACGGGCCCAGATGACCTCTAGGGATGATATTGGCGTGGCAATTCTGAGAGGGGTGGTATTGACAAACGATGGGCAGCGTAATGAAATCAGAGGCTATTCGGATTGATTGGGCTCGGTATGTCCGCATTTTCCACAAACCTTGCGATTGCTATGTTCGCCCAGGAAGACGCCGGGGCCGCAATTCGGGCAGTTTACTCCTTTCCTAATCAATTCGCCCCCCTCTACTGAATACTTCGAATGCTTCGCATTTGGATTTGGCCCATCTCCCATCACTCATCGCCTCCCTCTTTTTCGA
Source organism: Candidatus Thalassarchaeaceae archaeon (assembly GCA_034399535.1). GTDB lineage: Archaea > Thermoplasmatota > Poseidoniia > Poseidoniales > Thalassarchaeaceae > UBA36. The sequence goes on along the minus strand of DASCSS010000026.1, from coordinate 6,999 downwards.
AGGGGGTTTCGTCCCCTGAATCTTGCTCCGATGGTTCTTCTTTTGCCTCAATAGTGACGTCGTCATTGGAAGGCTTGTGTCGATCAACTACATACTCTGGTTCAATTGATGCGGAATCAGTGGAATTGTAGATCAGGGCTAAACCTGAAGTCCGGGACATTCCGAATCTAGTATCAACATTCTTGACGTAGACTAGTTTTTTATCAGCCCCTGGCTCTGACTTAGCAGCTGCCTCGATCATTTGGGGCAGCGAAGGAGTGGGCTCATTTGGATGGTCCCAGCGGAATTCGATCTCGACTCGATCCAAAAGGGGGTTTTCTCTCCTTTCTACAATCTCCACATTGTCACCTACCTGATGTTAACCTTGAGAGCATAACTTCCAGGGCTCGTGATATTCAGCCTCTTTGCGACTTCCGAACGGTCTGGATGCATAATGACTACGAAGCCTTGCCAATCAGTGGTTACGGGTGCGTTTGGGCATCTCAAACACTGGGGTGGTTCAGATTTCTTCTCAGGATCAGGGAGGATCATGTTGCATTCTCCGCATGCGAAAGGCTGTCTAACCACTATTCATCGCCCCCAATCCATTCGAAGGAGCCCAGTCCGTCCATCTTGCAATTAAGCCCAATTTTGCTGGATCGGGGATCATTGTGGTTTATTGATTTGGAAACGATTCTAGACCTGACAAAGGACATTTCGCCGAGGTGCTTCCCTGTCTGTGATCCCTCGATTCGCTTGACCCCGAGATTTACCTGAATGGGTTCTTCTAGGATCTGGGATTTGTGCAGAAGTGCCTCCATTGGGCCTATCCTAACGAATGCCCCGTACTCCGAAATCTCTGAGACCGCCCCATCCACTACTTCGTTACTCTCCATCGTGAAGACGAGGGCTTTGAATCGTACATTCTGGTAAATTGCACCATCACCATGGATAATCTTGCCCCGGCCCACTGCTTCGTGGTCAAATGTCAGAAGAGTGAAGTTCTCGTTCTCGTCGAATCGGCATTCGAATGCGTCATGAGCAAGCTCGTCAATATGATCCTCAAGCTTTCGACCCCTTCGGATATACTCTGCGGGGATTCGTATGGTGTCCTCTCTTGTCTCAAGGGTATACATTTTCTTCCCTCCTATGCGGACCTTCCCGAAGCCGGACGGGGGGGGAGTTGCCTCCCGTCCCTCATCGGCCATGCCTCTGGAGGAGAGGTCCGTGCGGCTCGGCGAGCCTCCCCCCCTGTATAAGCACAACGGATTGAATGAATGGGCCGGCGGTTCGATTTGTCGGACAGACCGTAGGTCTGAATGTGGGTTTAGGGCGAATGTTCAAGTGGATTCGGAATCGCATCTAGGAATCTGATGGTAGCGGCCGCTTCACGAGTAGATATCCCTCGCAGGGGATTGAGCATTGTTTCAGTCTTGATTCTCCTAGGAATGTCGGGAGGTTTAATGATTGGCCCAATGGATGGTTCATCGTTAGGAGAAGGTTTGCCAAATGAAAAGATGAGCACCCCCCCGGCTCTCACTTGGAGCGATGGAGGTCAACCATGGCCACAATTCGGAAGGACAGGGTCAAGAATTGCAGATGTTCCTACACACGGTCCAGAGGGAGGGGCTGGGTTTGAGGAGCCATCAAATTCGACCATCTTGATGTCAGTGGTCGAACCTTCGGTAAATTGGGTATATGGATCGTATTCTGTGGGTACGGATTCGTTGGCTACTCCAATTGCTGACCTCAGTGGCTCAATAGAAATCGGAGAGGGGGCCACCGAGAGGTGTGGAAAGAGTTCACTTTTCACAATCCTCATCCAAAGTGAAGAAATCTCAGGTTCCCAACATAGCATACTTAGAATTATTGAAGGCGAGGACGCCGATCTAGCCTGGCAGGCAGACATCGGGTCAACAGAGTCAATCAAGGCTGCACCCATGGTCTTAGACATTGACAATGATGGAATGCCGGAAGTAGTGCTGGTTTACGATGCGGGCGGAACAATGTATGTCGAAGCGTGGTCGCCAAGGCTAACATGTTCTGTAACGGGATGGATTGCAAATGGCCACTCTGAAGAGCTTCTCTGGACATGGAGCGACGAATCGCTAATAGTTAGCAGCAATGAGGGGCCGTACACTAACAGTCTTCTTGGAGGACACAAGCCCACGGCACAACCTCTGTTGGCTGATATTGATCTCGATGGAGATGCCGAGCTCGTTATCGCAGCCTTAGATGAGGTTTCTGAGAGTCCTGTAGTCTTAGCATTGCAGCTGCAAACTAATGGTACTCCTAGTTCGGTTTGGCAGGTAACTCTAGACAAGGGCAGCCATCCGTCTGATCCCTCCTTTGCCAAAATGGACGAAACAACGGGATATGTGATTCTAACAACAATAGAAGCAAACAATGGGGGGATGTGGGTATGGAAGATTGACTCCTCGACGGGAGGGTCCAGTTGGGAAGATGGTTTATCACTAAACAACTTGGATGGAGATACAAATTCACCTCACATTAGGCTCCCAGGACCTGTGATTGCCAATCTGGACGATGATTCGGAACCTGAGATGATAATCACAATCCCTAGTGACGCGGATGGCTCCAGCAGCGTTGATGGGGCCGAATTTAGGGGAATGGAAATAGGCGATGGAAGTGAAATTTGGAGCATTGAGGCGGCAAACGGATTCGCGGATGCCCCTCCCACCGCAATTGATACAGATGACGACGGAGAGCATGACAGGGTCTGCTGGGTAACTTGGTGGCAAAGCACCACAGGTGCGAGGCATGGCATCGCAGGATGCCATGATGTCGGAGGTGCCTCTCCGAATGAGGCGTGGAATCGAGATCTCGAACAGAGCAGTGGAACGCCAAACGACGAGATTGCAGTCGCTGCTGCTTCCTGGATGGATATCGATGGGGAAGGAGAAGCAGAGCTAATCGTTCCTTTTGGACGTTCGTTGTGGGCATTCGATGGAACATCGGGAACTTCGGCAGGAGTAAATTCTGCATGGTCAGATGAATTGGAATTAGAGCATAGAACTTGGTCTTCTCCATCCCTAGCAGACATAGATGGGGATGCAACACTCGACATAGTTCTGGGGAGTACGGTAGTCTCCATGGCCATGGCCGACGTCAGGCCTCTCACCGATGGACGTGGAATAGAGTTCAATCCGAGTGCTCCTAATCCTGGGGAAGAGGTGACGGTAACCGCGTACATCGAAAATGCGGGTACCTCCGAAACTGGTGAGTTCACCGATGCTGTCCTTTATGCCAATGGATTGGAAATAGGAAGTAGTTCCATAGCAAACCTCGAGCCGGTCGATCCTAGCGGAACAGGTTCTTTCGCATCATTCAATGTGGAATGGAGCGGAGGACTGGGGGAACACAACTTCGAAATAGTCCTGGATCCGTACCGAAACCTAACACAAACCAGATTCGATAATGATGTTCAGACCAAGACCTTGTCAATCATCCCCACATTCAACGTTACCTTCGAAATGCCAACTGATCCAGTCAGAGTTAATCCTGGTGACAGTGAAATTGCATCGATTAGCATCAGATCGACCGGAAGACTGGCAGGAACATGGAGTCTCAGCGTTGACGGATCGGCACTCCCCCAAGGATGGTCATGGGAGGATGAAACTCCTGGAGGAATTAGTTCAGTAGAGATTTCAGAAGGAGAGAGGTGGTTCCCCCAACTGAGGATTGTCGCTCCATCGGATGCTCTAGGTTCGGATTCTGGATTTCTCGGTTTGACTGTTTCTCTGGACGATGGGAACGTGAGCGTCGCGTCAAACCTCCCAATAGAGGCAAACAGAACTAGGGGGCTGTCCATCAGAGGGGCAGATGGTACTGCTTCGAGTGAGGGCTTCGGACTAATTTCGGAGGATGCAGCAGCTTGGTTGTTAATTGAAAATGTAGGTAATGCTGTTGAGGACCAAATCGCTATATCGTGGGATGGGACTGCTTGGGGGTCTGATCTCAAGATATTCGACTCCAGCGGAGAGGAAATAAATGCTCTGTCACTAGGCCCCGGAGAGAAGAAGGAGGTTACTGCTAGGCTGGCAGTCCCTCAATCAGCCAACCTGGGCGATGGAGTGAGCACCCCCCTTAGCATGTGCGTTGGTAGCGATGATGAACAAGAGTGTAGTGAGGTACAATTGAGTTTCTTTGCTGCTGGGGTTATTGTTCGAACCGACCACCAAAGATCGGTCCCTGAGGGTGGTCTGACATGGAATGTTCAAGCAGACATTCCCAGTGATTCCACGAGCTTGACATGGTCACTATCTGGTTCTGGGATGGTGAATAGTGGTTGGACATGGGACAGTGGTGGACAACTATCTATCTCTGGCGACAACCTCAGCATAAATGGCGAACCGGGGTCAAGAGCAACAGGATGGATTTCTCTTAACCTGCCAGTTGATGCTCCGCCTTCATTCCATAGGTTCACAGACGAGTCCTCCTCCGGAACGAACTTTGCCTTGAGACTATCAATTGAGGTACTACAGATTCACCGCGCGGAGTTAGTTATCGGCTCTCCGGACTACCAGCCATTCGTGGTAGAAGTAGAAGACCCTTCACTAGTCGTATTGAGATTAGAAAACTCGGGTAATGGGGATGACTCATACACGTTATCCTACCAACTATTACTAGATGAAAACATGTCGACTGATCCGGGTATCATAGTTTCTTTCAGCAGCAACCCTATCCAATTGGGAGCGAGTGGTTTGAGGACAGTTCCTTTGAGCGTGACACTGCCAGAAAATACACCTGCTAGAGTTCCTATATCCATGATTTTCATCATGACTTCGGATGGAAATGAGAGTGTGTCTGACTATGAAGAGATGGTATTCGAGGTGAGGCAAGACCATCGATGGGATATTTCCACCGTGTACAGTGGCCAAGAAGTAAACGGATCCACATTCGAATTACTCCCAGGAGAAGGTTTGACGTTGCCTTTCAATGCTACAAACACGGGAAACCTTGTGGATGACATTTCCCTCGAGGTCGAGACTCATATCTCGAACGTGGAGGGGGATGAGTCCCTTGCATGGTGGGCAAATGGAAGTTCGGCAAATGAAGTTGGAGTAAACCAATCGGTGATCCTAGAAGTTGCTGCCACCGTCCCTCTAGAATCGTGGAATGGATCGAAAATAGAAGTGATGGTAAGGGCTACTGCTCGGGGTGTGGAGATTATGAGCTTCTCTTTCGACATTGAAGTGATGCACGTGCCCGGATGGGGTGTTGCTTCGAGTAATGCTGATTTGGAAATCGAAGTCGACGGCTCATCATTGGAGTTGGACATTATACAGCTAGGGAACTCTCCGAGCACCCCATTCGTTTCAGTATATGTCACCGGACAAGGTGGTTGGATTATTGAACAAGTAGGATACCTGGAATCAGTAAGCCCGGGGGAATCCACATCACTATTTCTCAACATAACTCCTCCTGAAACAGCAACACACAGCAACTCTGTAGAGTTGCATGTAAGGGTCAGAGAGGGAGATTCCTCCGGGCTCATAGAAATCACACTTCCACTCAGAGTGGCAAAGATCCAAGATTTCAGGATGGAGGGACATAGTCCCTGGATGGTCTCATCACAAGGCGGACTCCCTCATGCAAAGGTTAGCAATCTAGGTAACGCCCCAACAACAATCTCATTTGAGATTCTGAGTTTGCCCGCAGGATGGACCATTGAAGGACCAAGTGAGATGGTACTAGGAATCGGCGAAGAAAGGGGAGTTCAGATCGAACTGATCCCAGACAACATTTGGACAGGTGAAGAGAAGACGATTCGGATCCTCGCACAGGACCAGTCTGGGAACCAGCAAGAGATAACCCTCAATGCTATCAAATCGAACCATTCCTGGGCTAGCTCTCCCTACATTTCTGCAACTTTGGGAGACGATGCCACGATAATAATCCATGGCACGACACCTGACTCAGTCATTGCCGATAGTTCAGATTCGACAGGAAACCTTAGGCTGAGTAGCATGGGATGGCTCTTGCCAATTACAGCTAGTGGAACAGGGCAGATAGTGGTAGATGGGCAGACGGCCTTGGATTATGATATCACTGCCTATGATGTAAATTACCGAGAGGTGATTTGCAATATCGAGGGGGCGAGTTCGGACATCAAGTCTACCTGCAACATAGGAAATGGAAGTGCTGCTTTTGAATTCCAAGCCTTGCTATTGAATGACGAGGGAGAAGTTATTGACTCATCCTTTGGGATTCTACCTGCAAACTCGTCCGGGTATATTGTCAACCTGAGTGCCGAACACTGGGAACCCGAACCCGGGATGAGGGAGATCAGCATTAGAATCTTGGATGCCAAAGGGAGGATTGTTAGTGAGGCTGACAGAACCTACGAAATTAGGCGTAGCGACTGGAATGTAGGACTAGTAGGTTTAGAATTGGATGGCCAAGGCCAGGACCAGAAGATAAAGATACTAACCAATAGGCTGAATCAGAATCTACTAGAAAATGCAGATTGCACAATAATTCTTAGTGCTGGTACGCACTATTCGGAGCATGTTGTTGACATGACCCAGACATTCGTCCCTCAACCTCAAGTCGACAGACCGGATGTAGAGGACGGTACCGAAGTAGTGGCTACAATTGGGTGCTCTTTCCCATGGGACATTGACGCTGACCAAACTGATGATGAGGCTAGACTAATACTCACTGGAGGTGCCGCAGTTTCTAACGGAATTAGTGATTTGAAAACTGGATCACTATCAGCCCTGTTGGTTATTGGGATCTATGTTGGGTTAGCATGGATTGTGAGCAACAACAGGGAAAGAGAGAGGCTGATGTCAATTACAAAGGCGGCCATTGAAGAGAAGAGGAGTAGTAAGATTTCAGAGGAGGGCCCGCTTGAGCCTGAGCAAGAAGCCCCGGTCCAATCCGAAGATGGGGATGGAGTCGAACTTGTGGGGGAGGGAGAAGGTGCGGTAGATGAAGCAGATGAATTCGAGAAGAGGCTCAGAAGGCTTCTAGACAGGCAGTAACTGGGACAAT